>NZ_JBIAUK010000043.1:0-62145 GCF_042892775.1 Streptomyces sp. NPDC001717
GGAACGGTGGAAGGGCGGGTAGGGGACCGGCTCCGCGCAGCGGCACCGCCTTGACCGGGCCGGGCCGCAGGGTGGGCCGTCGGGGCCGGGCGCGCGGCGGGGCACCTCCCCGGGCGTCGAACCCCATGCGGCACCGGCAAGGCGAACGGGTTCCGTTCGACGCCCTGCGGGGGCGCCCCACCGCACACCCGGCCCCGACGGCGCGGCGGTACGGGCACGGGCCGGCCCCGCCGAGCACCGGCGTTCGGCGCCCAGCCGCGCACCCGGCCCCGCCGGCGCGGGGGTACGCGCAAGGGACGGGACGCCGAGCACCGGCGGGGGAGGCTACTGCCCCCGGACCCCGCACAAGTGCAGCAGCGCCGCCACCCCCCGATAGGGATCGGTGCGGCCCGCGCGGTCCTCGGCGGTCAGGAGGCGTTCCAGCTCCTCGTCCGCCGGCAGGGACCCGCCCGCCTCCGTCCCGTCGGTGAAGACCCGCACCCCGTACCAGGAGTGCAGCGGCGCCCCGATCCCGGCGAGGGTGGCCGTCAGGTCGGCCAGGCGGTCGGCGCGTACGTCCAGGCCGAGCCGGTTCGTGTAGTCGACGGTGTCGAAGGCGGCCAGCGCGCCCTTCCAGTCGGCGTCCAGCCCCGGCCGCATGGCGAGCGCGTCGCCGTTGCGGACCAGCAGGGAGAGGAGGCCGCCGGGGGCGAGCATCCGGGCCAGTCCGGCGAGCATGGCGTCCGGCTCGGGCACGTACATCAGCACCCCGTGGCACAGCACCACGTCGAAGCTGCCCGGCGTGAAGTGCGCGCCGGTCTCGCGGCCGTCGCCCTCCATGAGGAGGACGCGGTCCTGGATCCCCGCCGGCTCGGCGGCGAGCGCCGCACGGGCGACCGCGAGCATGCCGGAGTCCTTCTCCAGGCCCGTCACCTTGTGTCCGGCACGGGCCAGCCGCAGTGCCTGCGTGCCCTGGCCCATGCCCACGTCGAGGACGCGCAGCCGCTGTCCCACCGGGAAGCGCTGCGAGATCTGCTCGTCGACCTGCCGGCCCACGAGTTCCTGGCGGACGGCGTTACGCAGTCCGCCCAGGCCCTCCAGCCAGAGCCGGGCGCCCTCGGAAAATCCGCTCAGGGCCGTTCCCCGCGCTTGACCTGCGGCTTCGGCAGGCGCAGCCGGCGCATCTGGAGGGTGCGCATGAGGCCGTACGCGACGGCGCCGCGGCGGGGCTCGTTCGGGAAGCGCTGGTTCAGGGCCTTGCGCAGGCGGAAGACCAGGCCGATGGAGTCGACGATGATCAGGGCGATCACGCCGAGCCACAGCAGCAGCGCGATGTTCTGGATCTGCGGCTGCCGGATCATGCTCAGCACCAGGATGATCACTGCCAGGGGCAGGAACATCTCGGCGACCGAGAAGCGGGAGTCCACGTAGTCGCGGACGAACCGGCGGACGGGGCCCTTGTCGCGCGCGGGCAGGTAGCGCTCGTCGCCGCTGGCCAGCGCCTCGCGCTGCTTGGCCATCTCCACGCGACGGCGCTCACGAGCCCGCTTGGCGTCTTCCTTGCGATTGCCGGTCGAGGCCACCACGGCCTTGCGCTGCGACTGGGCCACAGCACGCTTCGGCGTCGGGCGGCCCTTCGGGGCCTGCGGGTCACGGGGCTGCGAGAGGTCGGCGCTCACCTTGTCGGTGGCGGCGGCCTTCTCTTCCTTGGAGGAGCGGCTACCAAACACAAACCCAACCCTACGTTGTCGAGCGCATGGGCCCCACCCCGGCGGGGAACGATCCGGCAACGGCGGGCGTCTTCCAGGGTGCGAGTCTCCTCGGGGGCGCACCTACTCCTTACGCCTGATACGGCGGGAGCGGAGTCGTCCTGGAGGAGGAGCACATCCGTACTCGAACAGTGCGGTAATGGAGACAGGCCCCGTACTGTGGGTCTTGTCGGTGACCTGGAACACAGTCCGTCCAGAAGGGGGCGCGCGAAGCCCATGAGCGGTGTCATGAAGCGTATGGGGATGATCTTCCGCGCGAAGGCGAACAAGGCCCTTGACCGGGCCGAGGACCCGCGCGAGACCCTCGACTACTCGTACCAGAAGCAGCTGGAGCTGCTGCAGAAGGTGCGCCGCGGAGTCGCCGACGTGGCGACTTCCCGCAAGCGGCTGGAGCTGCAGCTGAACCAGCTGCAGGGGCAGTCCGCCAAGCTGGAGGACCAGGGCCGCAAGGCGCTGGCGCTGGGTCGTGAGGACCTGGCCCGTGAGGCGCTGTCCCGTCGCGCCTCGCTCCAGCAGCAGGTCAGCGACCTGGAGGTGCAGCACCAGACCCTCCAGGGCGAGGAGGAGAAGCTGACGCTGGCCGCCCAGCGGCTGCAGGCCAAGGTGGACGCCTTCCGTACGAAGAAGGAGACCATCAAGGCCACCTACACGGCGGCCCAGGCGCAGACCCGGATCGCGGAGTCCTTCTCCGGCATCTCCGAGGAGATGAGCGACGTCGGCCTGGCCATCCAGCGGGCCGAGGACAAGACCGCCCAGCTCCAGGCCCGGGCCGGGGCGATCGACGAGCTGCTCGCGTCGGGCGCGCTCGACGACCAGAGCGGACTCGGCTCGAAGGACGACATCCAGGCCGAGCTGGACCGCCTGTCGGGCGGTACGGACGTGGAGCTGGAGCTCCAGCGGATGAAGGCGGAGCTCGCGGGTGGTCCCTCCGCCCAGCAGCAGGCCATCGAGGGCGGCGCCCCGGGCGCCGGTCAGCAGCAGTCGCAGAGCCCGCACCGGTTCGACAAGCAGTAGGACGGGGCCCGTCATGATTGTCCGCATCATGGGGGAAGGTCAGGTGAAGGTGGCCGACGGCCACTTCACCGAGCTCAACACGCTGGACGACGCGCTCCTGGAGGAGATGGAGGGCGGTGACGAGGAGGGCTTCCGGCGGACACTGGGGGCGCTGCTCGAAGCCGTACGGCGGCTCGGCGAGCCGCTGCCCGACGACGCGCTGGAGCCGTCCGAGCTGATCCTGCCCGGCGCGGACGCGACGCTGGACGAGGTCAGGGACATGCTCAGTGACGACGGCCTGATTCCGGGCTGAGCAGGTCACCACGACACGACGACGGGCCCGTCCCCGGGGCATGGGGCGGGCCCGTCATCGGTTCTCCGGCTTCTCCGGGGAGACGGCGGCCGGCTGCCTCGGGTCCGGGGTCCCGCCGATGAAGTTCTCGAACTTGCGCCGCGGCGCCGCCCACCGGCGGTCGTGGTGGAAGGCGCGCAGCCCGGCCTTGGCGCGGGCGCGCGGGCGGTTCGCGTAGAACCTCTTCGCGTACGGGGACCCGGGCCGGGCCAGCCGGATCGCGCCGACGAGCGCCACGAAGGGGATGACCACCCCGAAGATCGCGGTGCGGGCCTTGCCCTTCCACAGGGCGATCAGGGCCAGGAAGAAGTTGGTGGCCGTGTTCATGGCGACCAGCCCGCGGCTCTGCCGTTCCTCGGAGGTCAGGTCGTTGACCCCGAAGGGCAGGAAGCCGCCGAGGACCAGGCACACCAGCGCCGCCGTCAGGACCACGATCTCGACGCTCTTGCGGCCCTCCTCGCTCCAGTACACGTCGTCGAGGTGCAGGATCAGCGCGAATTCGTCCAGGACCAGGCCCGCGCCGAGGCCGAAGATCACCGCCGAGAGGCAGGCGGCGAGGCCGTGGCGGGCGCTGCCGACCGCCCCGAAGCCGCCGATGATCACGAGGATCACGCCGGGCACCACGTGGTGCACGTGCAGGCCGCCCGGGGTGATGTTCTTGAAGGGGCCCCGACCGGCCCGGATCAGCCGGGTGATCACACGGGTGACCAGGAACGACGTCACGAAGGCGAGCAGCGCGAGGAGCATGGGCAGCTTCCCCGGCTCGACGATGTTCCGATACCACCAGTGACCCATCCCACTGCCTCCCTCTTTGGTGGGTAATGGGCAATTTACCGCTCGTGGTGAGCGGGTAGCGTTCGCGCCGATGACAGATTCGTACGAAGAACCGGCGCCCACGCCGCCCGCGGACCGCGCCACGCTCCTCGACGGCGTGCGCTTCGCGTTCGGCACCCTCACCGTGCTGCCCGCCCGCATCACCCGCTGGGACCGCCCCGCCGCCCGCACCGGCATGGCCTGCGCCCCGCTCGCCGGGCTGGTCGTCGGCCTGCTCGCCGCCGTTCCCGGAGTACTGCTCCTGGCGCTCGGCGGCGGCCCGCTGCTCGCCGCGGCCGTCACCGTCGCCGTACCGGCGGCCCTGACCCGGGGGCTGCACCTGGACGGCCTCGCGGACACGGCGGACGGCCTGGGCAGTGCCAAACCGGCCGAGGACGCGCTGCGCATCATGAAGCAGTCCGACATCGGTCCCTTCGGCGTCGTCGCCCTCGTGCTGACACTGCTGGTGCAGGTCGCCGCCCTGTCCGACGCGTACGCCGACGGCTGGGCGCGCGGCGCCCTCGCCGCCGTCACCGCCGCCGTGGCCGCCCGCCTCGCCATGACCCTCGCCTCCCGCGACGGCGTCCCGGCGGCCCGCCCCGAGGGCCTCGGCGCGGCCGTCGCCGGCGTGGTCCCGCGCCGCACGGCCGCCGCCCTGGCGGCCCTGACCACGGTGGCCGCGGCCGCCGCCGCCCTCCCGCTGGGCCTTCCGGCCGCCGCCCGCGCGGCGGTTGCCGTCCTCGCCGCCCTCGTCGCCGCCGAACTCCTGCTGCGCCGCTGCGTGCGCCGCTTCGACGGGGTCACCGGCGACGTCTTCGGTGCGGTCGCCGAAACCGCGGCGACCGCCACCCTGATCGTCCTCGCCCTCGGCTGACCCCCGCGGGCAACGGCCCACGTACGCTCACCCCGTGGACCAGACTCCGACGCGGCCGACCGCCGCCGCGCCCATCAGGGTGCTCCTCGCCGACGACCAGGCGCTGTTGCGCTCCGCCTTCAAGGTGCTCGTCGACTCGGAACCCGACATGCACGTCGTCGGGGAGGCCTCCGACGGGGCGCAGGCCTTCGCCCTCGCGCGCGAGACGCGGGCGGACGTCGTGCTCATGGACATCCGGATGCCCGGCACCGACGGGCTCGCCGCCACCCGGATGATCAGCGCGGATCCCGAACTCGCCGCCGTGCGCGTGGTGATGCTCACGACCTTCGAGGTCGACGAGTACGTGGTCCAGGCCCTGCGGGCCGGCGCCTCCGGGTTCCTCGGGAAGGGCGCCGAGCCCGAGGAGTTGCTGAACGCGATCCGCGTGGCCGCCGCCGGCGAGGCGCTGCTCTCCCCGGCCGCCACCAAGGGGCTCATCGCCACCTTCCTCGCGCAGGGCGGCGGCGCCGACCCGGCCGCGGCCACGGCGGGGTCGCACGCGGAGCGCCTCGCCGCCCTGACCGGCCGCGAGCGCGAGGTCCTCGTACACGTGGCCGCCGGGCTGTCCAACGACGGGATCGCCGGCCGGCTGGAGGTCAGCCCGCTCACCGTCAAGACCCACGTGAACCGGGCCATGGCCAAACTCGGCGCCCGCGACCGCGCCCAATTGGTGGTCATCGCGTACGAATCGGGACTGGTCCGGCCCCGCGCGGAGTAGCGGTGTACGCGGTGCAGTAGTGCGGCGTACTGCGGACGCGGTATGTGCCACATAAGGACGGGACCTGGGGGCGACGCGGGACGCCCCGACCGCGGGACAGGCTGGAAACGCCCTTGCGTTCCCACTGCAGAGAGATCCCACACCCATGTCCTGGCTGTCCCGCTTCAGCCTTGCCCAACGGGCGTTGATCGGCCTCGTGTCGCTCGTCGCGCTCCTCTTCGGCGCCATCGCCATCCCGCAGCTCAAGCAGCAGCTGCTGCCGTCCATCGAACTGCCGATGGTGTCCGTGCTCGCGCCGTACCAGGGCGCCTCGCCCGACGTGGTGGAGAAGCAGGTCGTCGAACCGATCGAGGCCATGCTGAAGGGCGTCGACGGAGTCACCGGCATCACCTCCACCGCCAGTGAGGGCAACGCCCTCATCATGGCCAGGTTCGACTACGGCGACAGCGGCACCAAGCAGCTCGTCGCCGACGTCCAGCAGGCCGTCAACCGGGCCCGGGTCCGGCTGCCCGCCGAGGTGGACCCGCAGGTGGTGGCCGGTTCCACCGACGACATCCCGACGGTCATCCTCGCCGTCACCTCCGACAAGGACCAGCAGGCCCTCGCCGACCAGCTGGAACGTTCCGTCGTCCCGGTCCTCTCGGACATCGAGGGCGTCGGCCAGGTCACCGTCGACGGCGTCCAGGACCTCCAGGTCACCGTCACCCCCGACGACGCCAGGCTCGCGGCCGCCGGCCTCGACGGCGCCGCCCTCGCCCAGGGCCTCCAGGCGGGCGGAGCGACCGTACCCGCCGGCTCCTTCGACGAGGCCGGCAAGAACCGGACCGTCCGCGTCGGCACCGGCTACACCTCCCTCGCCCAGGTCCAGGACCTGCGCCTGAGCGCCGGACCGGGCAAGCCCGCCGTCCGCCTCGGCGACGTCGCCACGGTGAAGCAGGAGGCCGCCAAGGCCGTCTCCATCACCCGTACCAACGGCAAGCCCAGCCTCGCCCTCGTCATGACGATGGACAAGGACGGCAGCGCCGTCGCCATCTCCGACGCCGTCAAGGACAAGCTGCCCGCGCTGCGTTCCACCCTCGGCGCCGGCGCCGAGCTGACCGTCGTCAGCGACCAGGGACCGGCCGTCGCCAAGTCGATCTCCAGCCTCACCACCGAGGGCATGCTCGGCCTGCTCTTCGCCGTGATCGTGATCCTGGTCTTCCTGGCCTCGCTGCGCTCGACGCTGGTCACGGCGGTCTCCATCCCGCTGTCCGTCGTCCTCGCGCTGATCGTGCTGTGGACCCGCGACCTGTCGCTGAACATGCTGACGCTGGGCGCGCTCACCATCGCCATCGGCCGCGTCGTCGACGACTCGATCGTGGTCCTGGAGAACATCAAGCGCCACCTCGGCTACGGCGAGGAGCGCGAGAGCGCCATCCTCACCGCGGTCAAGGAGGTGGCCGGCGCGGTCACCTCCTCCACGCTCACCACCGTGGCCGTCTTCCTGCCGATCGGCCTCGTGGGCGGCATGATCGGCGAGCTCTTCGGCTCCTTCTCGCTCACCGTCACCGCGGCCCTGCTGGCCTCGCTGATCGTCTCGCTCACGGTCGTGCCGGTGCTGTCGTACTGGTTCCTCAGCGCGCCCAAGGGCATCACCGCCGGGGACGCCGAGAGCGCCGCCAAGGCCCGCCGCGACGCGGAGGAGAAGGAGGCGGCGGCCAAGCTCCAGCGCCTCTACGTCCGGGTCCTGGGCTTCGCCACCCGCCGCCGGCTGACGAGCGTGGCCATCGCCGTGGTCGTCCTCCTCGGCACCTTCGGCATGACCCCGCTCCTCAAGACCAACTTCTTCGACCAGGGCGAGCAGCAGGTCCTGACGGTCAAGCAGGAACTGGCCCCCGGCACCTCCCTGGCCGCCTCCGACGAGGCGAGCCGCAAGATCGAGAAGGTGCTGGCTTCGGTCGACGGCGTCAAGAGCTACCAGGTCACCGTCGGCTCCTCCGGCTTCCTCGCGGCCTTCGGCGGCGGCACCGGCTCCAACCAGGCCTCGTACCAGGTCTCCCTGAAGGACTCGGGCAAGGCCGACGGCGTCAAGAAGCAGATCGAGGGCAAGCTCGCCGCCCTCGACGGCATCGGCGAGACCCGGATCGCCGCGGGCGACGGTTTCGGCAACCAGAACCTCAGCGTGGTCGTCAAGGCCGGGGACGCCGGCGTCCTCGCCAAGGCCGCCGAGCAGGTCCGCGCCGAGGTGGCCACCCTGAAGAACGTCACCGACGTACAGAGCGACCTCTCCCAGTCCGTGCCCCGGATCTCGGTGACCGCCACCCCCAAGGCCGCCGAACTGGGCCTGAACCAGGCCGCACTCGGCGGGATCGTCGCGCAGGCCGTACGGGGCAACCCGGCGGGCAAGGCCGTACTCGACGACACCGAGCGGGACATCGTCATCAAGTCCGCGCAGCCGGCCACCACCCTGGCCCAGCTGCAGGCCCTGCCGGTCGGCCCCGTCAAGCTCGGTGACATCGCCGAGGTCAAGGAGGTCCCCGGCCCGGTCGCGATGACACGGATCGACGGCGCCCGCGCCGCCACCATCACCGCACGGCCGGTCGGCGACAACACCGGCGCCGTCAGCGCCGACCTCCAGACGAAGATCAAGGCCCTGAAGCTGCCCGAGGGCGCCACCGCCTCCATCGGCGGCGTCTCCGAGGACCAGGACAAGGCGTTCGCCTCGCTGGGCCTGGCCATGTTCGCGGCCATCGCGATCGTCTTCATGCTGCTGGTCGCGACCTTCCGCTCGCTGGTCCAGCCGCTGATCCTGCTGGTCTCCATCCCGTTCGCGGCGACCGGCGCCATCGGCCTGCTCCTCGTCACCGGCACCCCGATGGGCGTCCCGGCGATGATCGGCATGCTGATGCTCATCGGCATCGTCGTCACCAACGCGATCGTCCTGATCGACCTGGTCAACCAGTACCGGGCCCAGGGCCTCGGCGTCGTCGAAGCCGTCATCGAGGGAGGCCGGCACCGCCTGCGCCCGATCCTGATGACGGCCCTGGCGACGATCTTCGCGCTGCTCCCGATGGCGCTCGGCGTCACCGGTGAGGGCGGCTTCATCTCGCAGCCGCTCGCGGTCGTGGTGATCGGCGGCCTGGTCACCTCCACGCTGCTGACGCTGCTCCTGGTGCCGACGCTCTACACGATGGTGGAACTCCGCAAGGAGCGCCGCCGCGCCAAGCGCTCGGCGAAGCGCGAGGCCCGCCTGACGGTGGTCGCCCCCCGGGAGGAGGAGACGCCGGCCGGTGTCTGACCGGACGGGGCCGTACGGCCCCGCCCGCCCACCGCATGCCGAAGGGGCGGCACCCAACGGGTGCCGCCCCTTCGGGCGTCTGCGGGCCGGACGGGCCCACGCCCCTACGGGAGCGCCAGCATCCGCTCCAGCGCGAGCTTCGCGAAGCTCTCGGTCTCCTTGTCGACCTGGATCTGGTTGACGAGGTTGCCCTCGGCCAGGGACTCCAGGGTCCACACCAGGTGGGGGAGGTCGATGCGGTTCATCGTCGAGCAGAAGCAGACCGTCTTGTCGAGGAAGACGACTTCCTTGTCCTCCGCGGCGAAACGGTTCGCCAGGCGGCGGACCAGGTTCAGCTCGGTGCCGATGGCCCACTTGGAGCCGGCCGGGGCCGCCTCCAGCGCCTTGATGATGTACTCCGTCGAGCCGACGTAGTCCGCGGCCGCGACGACCTCGTGCTTGCACTCGGGGTGCACCAGGACGTTGACGCCGGGGATGCGCTCGCGCACGTCGTTGACCGAGTCCACCGAGAACCGGCCGTGGACCGAGCAGTGCCCGCGCCACAGGATCATCTTCGCGTTCCGCAGCTCCTCGACGGTCAGGCCGCCGTTCGGCTTGTGCGGGTTGTAGAGCACGCAGTCGTCGAGGGACATGCCCATGTCGCGGACGGCGGTGTTGCGACCCAGGTGCTGGTCCGGGAGGAAGAGCACCTTCTCGCCCTGCTCGAAGGCCCACTCCAGGGCCTTCTTCGCGTTGGACGAGGTGCAGATCGTGCCGCCGTGCTTGCCGGTGAAGGCCTTGATGTCGGCGGAGGAGTTCATGTACGAGACGGGAACCGTCGAACCGGCGATGCCGGCCTCGGTCAGCACGTCCCAGCACTCCGCGACCTGCTCGGCGGTGGCCATGTCGGCCATCGAGCAGCCGGCCGCGAGGTCGGGCAGCACGACCTTCTGGTCGTCCGAGGTCAGGATGTCCGCGGACTCGGCCATGAAGTGCACGCCGCAGAAGACGATGTACTCGGCCTCCGGCTTGGCGGCCGCGTCCTTGGCCAGCTTGAAGGAGTCGCCGGTGACGTCCGCGAACTCGATGACCTCGTCACGCTGGTAGTGGTGGCCGAGGATGAAGACCTTGTCGCCGAGCTTCTCCTTGGCGGCGCGGGCGCGCGCCACCAGGTCCGGGTCGGACGGAGAGGGCAGGTCGCCGGGGCACTCCACCCCGCGCTCGCTCTTCGGGTCGGCTTCGCGGCCGAGCAGCAGCAGGGCGAGGGGCGTCGGCTGGACGTCCAAAGGCTGGGCGGTGGTCACGACACGCACCCTTTCTGTTCTGCGACAAGGGGCTTCCGGAGGGTCGGAAGACCGGATTTCTGGAAGATCGCTTCGGCTTCTCGTCTATATGACGCTATCTATCATAACCGCTTCATGTCAGTTTGACGATGCCGATAGCGTCAATGTGACGCATCAGCCCGCGGATCCGTCCCTTCCGTTCGGGCCCGTCCCCCGCGCGGTGTGCGAGCATGAATATCTGAAACAAGCGTCGGGTCCGGAATGAAATCGCGGTCCCGCTCGTTGCCACCGACGGCAAGAGTCCGACGTTTCCCCGCCCCCCGCGGGGAGCCGCCCACTTCGGGAGTGAATGTAGATGTCCGTACAGGACGACAAGACCACTGTGAGCGACGGCATCCTCCTGTCCGACGCCGCCGCCGAGAAGGTCAGGACCCTGCTGGAGCAGGAAGGCCGCGATGACCTGGCGCTCCGCGTCGCCGTCCAGCCCGGCGGCTGCTCCGGCCTGCGCTACCAGCTCTTCTTCGACGAGCGTTCCCTCGACGGCGACGTCGTGAAGGACTTCGACGGTGTGAAGGTCGTCACGGACCGGATGAGCTCCCCGTACCTCCACGGCGCCTCCATCGACTTCGTCGACACCATCGAGAAGCAGGGCTTCACGATCGACAACCCGAACGCCACGGGCTCCTGCGCCTGCGGCGACTCGTTCAGCTAAGCCAGGCAGGAATCCACGACGAGGGCCCGCCCACCGGTCGCATCGACCGGAGGCGGGCCCACGTCGTACCCGGGAACCCCGGGGGCTACTGCCGGGGGAGCGGCTTGCCCGTGGTCGCGTCGAGCACCTTCCGCGAGCCCAGCGGCTGCTGCAGCGTGGCCGTCGCGGACATCTCCTGCGCGAGCATGATGCAGGCCTGGCCAGGCTGGTTCGGGGTGTCCGTGATCTTCACCAGCACCGACTCGGCGGACTCCCGCGCCTCCAGCGCGTACGTGCTGCACGGGCTGCCCCAGAAGTTCACGGTCAGCTTCCGGTCCGCGTCCGCGTACGAGAACCCCGGAACGGTACGGCCGTCCTTCCCGCCGGGAGTGGTCTGCGGGGGAGCCTGCGCGGCGGCCGGTTCGGTCACCGAGCGCCCGGGGGCGCCGTCCCGGCCCGCCACCTCGAAGATCCAGGCCGGGACCAGGCCCCGCACCCCGTCGACCGTCCCCGGGACCAGGCCCAGCGAGGCCCCCTTGACCGTCTCGGTGCGCGGCGGCTTCATCGGCCGGGGGTCCGGGTTGCACGGCGGGGTGTCCGTCGACGCGACGGCGGTGTCCGGATCCAGTGGGACGGAGGTCGCGCAGCCGCTCGGCCCGGGGCCGGTGCCCTCCTGGCCGCTCGACCGCGCGTTCAGCCGGGCCAGTGCCTCCACGGCCCCGACCACCGGCTGCTCGGCCGCCCGTACGGGGGCCTTCAGCTCGCCGCTGCCTCCCACCACGGAGCCGTCGCCGGCCACGCTCACCGTGCTCGACCAGCCCTGCGTGGGCAGCTTGCCGAACACCGGGTCCGCCTTGACCACCCGTACCGAGCCCTGGACGAGCCGGGCGTCGAGCGCGGCCCCGTCCAGGCCGGCGGCGGCCAGCACGGGGCGGGCGACGGCCTTGGCGGCCTCCTCCGACAGCGGCTTGCCGGCGCTCGCTCCGCCGGCGCCGCCATCGGCCCCGTCCTGCGGGAGGGTCGCCGGGCCGCACGTGTCCTTGCCCCGGACGCAGTTGTCCCCGGTGCCGTTGCCGTTGCCCTGGTGGCGGGCGAAGTTCCAGGTCCCCGGCGCCTTCGCGGACACCGTCAGCAGGGGCCCGGAGCCGTCCGCGGACTCCCCGGCCAGCCAGGTCTCCCCGGCGAGCCGCGGAGCACCCTGGATGCCCAGGGCCGTCGCCAGCCGGGCCACCTCCTCGGAGGTGACCTCCCCGGACGCGGCGTAGGCGGGCGCCGTCGCCGGGCCGTCCGGGAGCTTCACGTCGGCCCGGTACGTGACCGGCCCGCCGGACGGGTCGGGCTCCCCGGGCGCGATGCCCGGCCCCGGGGGATCTCCCGCGTCACGCGGCGCGGAGGCCGCGCTGTCGCCCGTACGACCGCCCGCCGTGCCGTCGCCGTGGGCCGCGGACGCCCAGTACGCGGTCCCGCCGCCGGCCAGCAACACGGCGGCGGCGATCGAGGCGACGGCCCAGGCGGGCCGACGTCGGCCGGCGCGTGGAGTCGCTGCCGCGTCGGGGGCGACGGCCGTGGGGGCCACATCCGCCAGGTCGGTCGCATGGGCCAGGTCGGCCACGTCCGACGTGCCGGCCGGATCGGCCGTGGGGGCCGTGTCGACCTTGTCGGCCGCATCGCCCGTATCGGGTCGTTCGCTGGTCACCGCATCGCTCCTTCACCGGTCCCGCATGGCTGATGCGGGTGTGACGGAACAGACGCGCAACCGGTTCCCTACTGGTCCCCGTACGCCGCCGTGCCCGCGATCAGCCGGGCCGAGGCCGCCGGCACACGGATCCCGTGGATCTGCGAGGGCGCCACCCGGACCGGCCGGGGGCCCGCCGGAACCGCCCAATGCGGTGCCATTCGGGCGCAGTCGCCCAGGAGGCCGGCGAAACCGGGCTGACGCGAGCCTTCCGCGCCGGACCGCTCGGAGGTGTACTCGGAGTAGCCGAAACCGTCGGTGTAGGTCATGGAGGCACCGTAGGCACCGCGGCTCGTGCGAAGAAAGACCTACTACGGGGTAGTTTCGGGCGTTCGGCTGGAGCCCGCTCACCGGGTAGTTTTGACTGTCCCTTGCCGTCCTCCGCAGGAGCGTCCACGCCGTGCGCATCGCAGTCACCGGCTCCATCGCCACCGACCACCTCATGACCTTCCCCGGCCGTTTCGCCGACCAGCTGGTCGCGGACCAGCTGCACACGGTCTCCCTCTCCTTCCTCGTCGACAACCTCGACGTCCGACGGGGCGGTGTCGGCCCGAACATCTGCTTCGGCATGGGGCAGCTCGGCAGCCGCCCGATCCTGGTCGGCGCCGCCGGCTACGACTTCGACGAATACCGCGCCTGGCTCGACCGGCACGGCGTCGACACCGAGTCCGTCCGCATCTCCGAGGTGCTGCACACCGCGCGCTTCGTGTGCACCACGGACGCCGACCACAACCAGATCGGCTCCTTCTACACGGGCGCGATGAGCGAGGCCCGCCTGATCGAGCTGAAGTCCGTCGCCGACCGCGTGGGCGGGCTGGACCTGGTCCTCATCGGCGCCGACGACCCCGAGGCGATGCTCCGCCACACGGAGGAGTGCCGCACGCGCGCGATCCCCTTCGCCGCCGACTTCTCGCAGCAGATCGCCCGCATGGACGGCGAGAACATCCGCACCCTGATGGAGGGCGCGACGTTCCTCTTCTCGAACGAGTACGAGAAGGGCCTCATCGAGTCGAAGTCCGGATGGACGGACGCGGAGATCCTGTCCAAGGTCGGCACCCGGGTCACCACGCTGGGCGCGCAGGGCGTGCGGATCGAGCGGGTCGGGGAGGAGCCGATCGTGGTCGGCTGCCCCGAGGAGAACGCGAAGGTCGACCCGACGGGCGTCGGCGACGCCTTCCGCGCCGGGTTCCTGACGGGGCTCGCCTGGGGCGTCGGCCTGGAGCGCGCCGCGCAGGTGGGCTGCATGCTGGCGACCCTGGTCATCGAAACCCTGGGCACCCAGGAGTACACCCTGGCGCGGGCGCACTTCATGGAGCGCTTCACCAAGGCGTACGGCGACGAGGCGGCGGCGGAAGTCCAGTCCCACCTCTCCGCCTGAAGACCTCCGGTCCGGTTCACGGGGCCCCAGCCGCCGCCGCTGGGGCTCCGCCGTGTCCCGCGGGTGCGGCGCCGCCGGGGCCCGACCCCGTCCAGCGGGTGCGGCGGCCGCTGCCGGGTGCTCCGCCCCCGGACCCCCGCGCCTCAAACGCCGGCGGGGCTGGATGTGCCCCGGCCAAAATCAGCCCCGCCGGCGTTTGAGGCGCCGCCGGAGGCAAAGCAGCCGCTCCGGCGATCGAGGAGTGGGGTCCGGGGCGGAGGCCCGGCGTCAGACCAGGCGGCGGACGGAGTACGCCACGCCCGTCGGGCGGGGCGATTCGCCCAGGTACTCGTGCCCCCGCATCCCGCACCACGCCGGGATGTCCAGCCGCGCCACCTCGTCGTCGGAGACGACCGTCACCGTGCCGCCGACAGGGACGGAGGTGATGGCCCGGGCCAGCTCGATCACCGGCTGCGGGCAGCGCAGGCCCAGCGCGTCGAGCTCCACCGAGTCCGCCACGGGCGCCACGGCGGCGGGTTCGCGCACCCCCAGCCGCTCCCGCACGCCCGCCACCGCGCCCGGCAGCACCTCCAGGAACGCGTTGACCTCCTCCGCCCGCGTGCCCGGCGGCAGTGAGACCCGTACGTTCCCCTCCGACAGCACCCCCATCGCCCGCAGCACATGACTCGGCGTCAGCGTGGAGCTGGTGCAGGACGACCCCGAATTGACCGAGAAGCCCGCCCGGTCCAGCTCGTGCAGCAGCGTCTCGCCGTCCACGTACAGGCAGGAGAAGGTGACCAGGTGGGGAAGACGGACGTCGGGGTGGCCCACCACCTCCACGTCCGGCACCAGTCGGACCACCCGCCGCCGGATGCGGTCCACCAGGATTCGCAGCCGGGCCGCCTCCGCCTCCGCTTCGGCCCGGACCGCCCGCAGCGAGGCCGCCGCCGCCACGATCGCGGGGAGGTTCACGAAACCGGGGGAGCGGCCCGACTCCCTTTCGTCGGCGGGGCCTTGGGGCGAGAAGCGGACCCCCTTGCGGACCGCCAGCAGCCCCACCCCCGGCGGCCCGCCCCATTTGTGCGCGCTGGCGGCCAGCACCGACCAGGCGCCCTCGACCGGACCCCAGCCCAGCGACTGCGCCGCGTCCACGAGCAGCGGCACCCCGGCCTCGCGGCAGACCTCCGCCACCTCTGCCACCGGCTGGACCGTGCCCACCTCGTGGTTGGCCGACTGCAGGCAGGCCAGCGCGGTCGAAGCGCCCAGCGCCTCGGCGTACCCGGCGGCAGCCACCGCGCCGAACCGGTCCACCGGGACCTGCGTCACCGACCCGCCGCGCCCCGCGTGCGCCTCGGCGGCGTGGAGTACAGAACTGTGTTCGACCGCGGACACGACCAGATGGTCCCCGACGCGCCGGCGCCCCGCGAGGACTCCCGAGACCCCCGCGTGAACCGCGTGCGTCCCCGAAGGAGTGAACACGAGCTCGTCCGCCCGGCAGCCCACCGCCTCCGCGGCGGCCTCCCGCGCCGCGTCCAGCAGCAGCCGCGCCCTCCTTCCCTCCCGGTAGAGCCGGGCCGGATCGGCCCAGCCCTCGTCCAGGGAGGCCTGCAGGGCCTGGCGGGCCACGGGATGCAGGGGGGCGGCGGACGCGGCGTCGAAGTACGGCATACCGGCACGCTAGCCGCAGCCCGACCGCGACCGAGGTCAGGGGCCGTCAGATGGCTTCCGGAGCCCGCCATTCAGGGGTTCCGGATCCGTCCCCCGGACGGCGGATCCATCCCTTCGGGGGCCCTGGCGGCGCGTTGGGCACCCTCCCCGCGCGACCTCAAATAGCGTCCAGTAGGGTTTGGTCCGCATAAACATCCAAACCCCTGCCTGCGTCAGGGCCGGCGACCGACCCGAACACGGCCGCGGCCGGCCGCGCGGGCCGAGACTCTCGGGAAGGCGCTACGTGAGTCCCTACGGCTCCGACCGCTCGCCGCGGCGCCCGATGCGGCGGAAGCTGCTGCAGGCGCTGACTGCGGGCGTGGTCCTGGCGACCGCCACTGGTTGCTCGTATAACTGGAAAGACTTCCCCCGCCTCGGACTGCCCTCACCGGTAACCGAGGAGGGTCCGCGCATCCTCTCCCTGTGGCAGGGATCCTGGGCGGCCGCACTCATCACGGGCATCCTCGTCTGGGGCCTGATCCTGTGGTCCGTCATCTTCCACCGGCGCAGCCGGACGAAGGTGGAGGTCCCCCCGCAGACCCGGTACAACATGCCCATCGAGGCGCTGTACACGGTGGTCCCGCTCATCATCGTCTCGGTGTTCTTCTACTTCACCGCGCGTGACGAGTCGAAGCTGCTGGAGCTCACCAAGCCGCAGCACACGATCAACGTGGTCGGCTACCAGTGGAGCTGGGGCTTCAACTACGTCGAGAACGTCGACGGAGACGCGGCCACCCCGAAGAAGGGCGAGGTTCCCAAGGAGCTCGCCTCCATCCCGGACCGCTTCACCAAGGACTTCCCGGCGGGCGCCGAAGGCGTCTACGTCAAGGGTGTCCCCAGCGACAAGAACCCGGAGACGGGCAACCCCGGGCCGACCCTGGTCCTCCCCAAGGGTGAGAAGGTCCGCTTCATCCTGTCGTCCAATGACGTCATCCACTCCTTCTGGGTGGTTCCCTTCCTGTTCAAGCAGGACGTCATCCCGGGCCACACCAATGTCTTCGAGGTCGTTCCGTCCGAAGAAGGCACCTTCATGGGCAAGTGTGCCGAGCTCTGCGGCGTCGACCACTCCCGCATGCTCTTCAACGTCAAGGTGGTCTCCCCCGCGGAGTACCAGAAGTACCTGAAGGGCCTCGCGGAGAAGGGTCAGACCGGCTTCCTGCCGGCCGGCATCAAGCAGACCGACCCGGCCCGGAATGCGGAGACGAACAAACTGTGAGCATCCTCAACGAATCCCAGGGTGCCGCCGCAGCTGACTCGTACGAGAACGAGCTGCCGGTACGGCGCAAGCAGCCGGGCAACGTGGTCGTCAAGTGGCTCACCACCACCGACCACAAGACCATCGGCACGATGTACCTGCTCACGTCGTTCGTGTTCTTCATCATCGGCGGCATCATGGCGCTCTTCATGCGCGCCGAGCTTGCCCGTCCGGGTACGCAGATCATGTCGAACGAGCAGTTCAACCAGGCGTTCACGATGCACGGCACGATCATGCTGCTGATGTTCGCGACGCCGCTGTTCGCAGGTTTCGCGAACTGGATCATGCCGCTGCAGATCGGCGCGCCCGACGTGGCGTTCCCGCGGCTGAACATGTTCGCGTACTGGCTGTACCTCTTCGGCTCGATCATCGCGGTGGCCGGCTTCGTCACCCCGCAGGGTGCGGCCGACTTCGGTTGGTTCGCCTACTCGCCGCTGACCGACGCCGTCCGCTCGCCGGGCATCGGCAGCGACATGTGGATCATGGGTCTGGCCTTCTCCGGCTTCGGCACGATCCTCGGTTCGGTCAACTTCATCACCACGATCATCTGCATGCGCGCTCCGGGCATGACGATGTTCCGCATGCCGATCTTCGTCTGGAACGTGCTGCTGACCGGTGTCCTGGTCCTGCTCGCCTTCCCGGTCCTGGCCGCCGCGCTCTTCGCGCTGGAGGCGGACCGCAAGTTCGGTGCGCACGTCTTCGACGCGGCCAATGGCGGCGCATTGCTCTGGCAGCACCTCTTCTGGTTCTTCGGGCACCCAGAGGTGTACATCATCGCGCTGCCGTTCTTCGGCATCATTTCCGAGGTCATCCCGGTCTTCTCCCGCAAGCCGATGTTCGGTTACATCGGTCTGATCGCGGCGACGATCGCGATCGCCGGCCTCTCGGTGACCGTGTGGGCCCACCACATGTACGTCACCGGCGGTGTGCTGCTGCCGTTCTTCTCCTTCATGACCTTCCTGATCGCGGTCCCGACCGGTGTGAAGTTCTTCAACTGGATCGGCACCATGTGGAAGGGCTCGCTGTCCTTCGAGACCCCGATGCTCTGGGCCGTCGGCTTCCTGGTCACCTTCACCTTCGGTGGCCTGACCGGCGTCATCCTGGCCTCGCCCCCGCTGGACTTCCACGTCTCCGACTCGTACTTCGTCGTCGCGCACTTCCACTACGTCATCTTCGGCACCGTGGTCTTCGCGATGTTCTCCGGCTTCCACTTCTGGTGGCCGAAGTTCACGGGCAAGATGCTGGACGAGCGCCTCGGCAAGATCACCTTCTGGACCCTGTTCGTGGGCTTCCACGGCACGTTCCTGGTGCAGCACTGGCTCGGTGCCGAGGGCATGCCGCGTCGCTACGCGGACTACCTCGCCGCCGACGGCTTCACCCTGCTGAACACGATCTCCACGATCAGCTCCTTCCTGCTCGGCCTGTCGATGCTTCCGTTCATGTACAACGTCTGGAAGACCGCCAAGTACGGCAAGAAGATCGAGGTCGACGACCCGTGGGGCTACGGCCGTTCGCTCGAGTGGGCGACCTCCTGCCCGCCGCCGCGGCACAACTTCCTCACCCTGCCGCGCATCCGCAGTGAATCGCCGGCGTTCGACCTGCACCACCCGGAGATCGCGGCCCTCGACCACCTCGAGGACCACGCCGGAACCAAGGCGGCCGTCACCGGCGGCAGCAAGGAGGCCGGCAAGTGAAGATCCAGGGCAAGATGTTCCTCTGGCTCTCCCTGTTCGTCCTGATCATGGCCGTCGTGTACGGCGTGTGGTCGAAGGAGCCCGTCGGCACCACCGCGCTGTTCCTGACCTTCGGCCTGACGGCCATGATCGGCTACTACCTGGCCTTCACGGCCAAGCGCGTGGACGAGATGGCCCAGGACAACCTGGAGGCCGACGTCGCGGACGAGGCCGGCGAGCTGGGGTTCTTCTCCCCGCACAGCTGGATGCCGCTCTTCCTGGGCATCGGCGGCGCGTTCGCCTTCATGGGCGTCATCTTCGGCTGGTGGCTCATGTACTTCTCGGCCCCGATCCTCGTGATCGGCCTGTGGGGCTGGGTGTACGAGTACTACCGCGGTGAGAACGCGAACCAGTAGCAACACCCGCGCGGCAGCGCCGCGAGGCACCTGGGGCCCGGACACCTCCGATGGAGGAGTCCGGGCCCCTCGTTTGCAGTCACCCCGCGCGCCGTAATTGTCATATCTTCATAGCGTTGAGCCCATGAACCACTCACCGCGTCTTTGGACGGTACTCAGCTGCTCCGTGCTGGTCGCGTCCCTCGGGGCCGGCGCAACCGCCTGTGGGTCGGGCGACGACAACCCGCTGTCCGCGCGCCCGTACGACGCGGGCGATCAGGTCGCCTTCAACCAGACCGTCGGCAGCCGCCCCGTGGACCCCGACAAGCCCCTCGAAGTCACCACGAAGGGGGGAGAGGCCCGCATCACCGACGTCATGGTCGTGGACACCCACGGCCGGCGCCTGGCGGGCGAGTTGTCCGCGAAGGGTGACCGCTGGCACAACACCGTCCCGATGGCCGCGGGCGTCCGCTACACCGTCACCGTGAGCACGGAGAACGGCAGGGGCGCCCAGGGGCGGCGTACGGCCGCTTTCGACACCACGCCCGCCAAGGGCGTCCTCAAGGTCGAATTCGGCCCGGACGCGGGCAAATACGGCGTCGGGCAGCCCATCACGGCCGAACTCAGCGAACCCGTCAAGGAGAAGGCCGCCCGCGCCGTCGTCGAACGGGGACTCGTCGTCGACACGCCCACGGGCGTCGAAGGGGCCTGGCACTGGGTCGACGACAAGAAGCTGCACTACCGCCCCAAGGAGTACTGGCCCGCCAACACCACTGTCTCCGTACGGAGCAACCTGGAGGGCGTCAGGATCTCCGACCACCTCTACGGGGCCGGCGCCAAGCCGCTGAAGCTGGAGATCGGCGACCGCGTCGAGGTCACCACGGACGCCGCCTCGCACTACCTCACGTTCAAGCGCAACGGAGAAGTGATCAACACCATTCCGGTGACCACCGGAAAGCCGGGCTTCTCCACCCGCAACGGCATCAAGGTGGTGCTCGGGAAGCAGTACTACGTCCAGATGCGCGGCGACACCGTCGGCATCGGGGGCAGCGAGTACTACAACCTCCCCGTCTACTACGCCACCCGGGTGACGTGGAGCGGTGAATACGTGCACGCCGCGCCGTGGTCCGTCGGCTCCCAGGGCTACGAGAACGTCAGCCACGGCTGCACCGGCATGAGCACCGGCAACGCCGCCTGGTTCTACGAGAACATCACCGAGGGCGACATCGTCCAGGTGATCAACAGCATCGGCGAGGACATGGACGTCTTCGGCAACGGCTACGGCGACTGGAACATGGACTGGAAGGACTGGCGCCAGGGCAGCTACCTGCTCAAGGGCACCCAGGAAGGCCGCAACCCCATGGACCAGGCCCGCCTGCGCCCGACCGTCTGAGACCCGGGGGCCGCAGGGGCCCCGGCGCCTCCCCGGCCCCGGCCACCTCTGCCGCCCCGCCGTCCCCCTGACCGCTCCGAACCCCTCCGGGGCCCTCCCAGGGCCCCGGAGACGCCCTGTCGGAGCGTCAGGCGTCCAGGGACAGCCGGGAGCGCAGCAGGCCCGCCAGGACCTCGGGGAACTCCACCGGGTCCACGGGCAGGGTCACGGCCGCGTCCGCACGGCTCCACGTGGCCAACCAGGCGTCCTGCGGGCGCCCCATCAGCAGCAGCACCGGGGGACACCGGAAGATCTCGTCCTTGATCTGCCGGCACACACCCATGCCCCCGGCCGGGACCGCCTCGCCGTCCAGCACGCACACGTCGACGCCGCCCGCGTCCAGCTCCGTCAGGACCGCCGGAAGCGTCGCGCACTCCACGAACTCCACCGGCGGCAGGTCCGCGGCCGGTCGACGCCCCGCAGCCAGCCGCACCTGCTCCCGGGTGCCCGCGTCGTCGCTGTAGACCAGAACCCGCGCAGTCGCCCGCATTTCGTTCCTCCACGTTCCCGTGAATCACGTTGATGTTGCGCGGGATGCTACTCCTCCCGATGCGTTGTCAACATCGGTTCGGACATGTCGCACGTGAGCCCGCACAGGGGTCATCCGATGGGCCGTTCGGGCCTTGCACACGCCCCTGACACTCCGAACGGCACCCCCCGGGGTGAGGGCGGGATAAGCGACCGACATAATGTCGGTCGTGGCGACAGCAACGACAGTAGATACCGGGCACGCGCACCCGACGGTCAACCGGCCGAACCTCGTCAGCGTCGGAACCATCATCTGGTTGAGTTCCGAGCTGATGTTCTTCGCGGCCCTCTTTGCGATGTACTTCACCCTGCGATCCGTGACAGGACCCGAGTACTGGACAGAACAGGCTGGGTTCCTGAATCTGCCCTTCTCGGCGACGAACACGACGATCCTGGTGCTCTCCTCCCTCACCTGCCAGCTCGGCGTGTTCGCGGCCGAGCGCGGTGATGTGAAGAAGCTCCGGACGTGGTTCATCATCACGTTCGTCATGGGTGCGATCTTCATTGGCGGCCAGGTGTTCGAGTACACCGAGCTGGTCAAGCACGAGGGCCTGAGCCTCTCGTCCGGACCGTACGGCTCGGTGTTCTACCTGACCACCGGCTTCCACGGTCTGCACGTGACGGGCGGTCTCATCGCCTTCCTGCTGGTCCTCGGCCGGACGTACGCGGCCAAGAGGTTCACCCACGAACAGGCCACGTCGGCCATCGTCGTGTCCTACTACTGGCACTTCGTCGATGTCGTCTGGATCGGCCTCTTCGCGACGATCTACCTGATCAAGTAGCGAACCCGTCGCCGGACCCGCGTCCGGCACACCATCCAGAAACACCGACGCAGAAGATCCTGACACCGGGGTAATCCGTGAAAAAGCTCTCCGCACGACGACGCCATCCGCTGGCGGCGGTCGTCGTTCTACTCCTCGCGCTGGCGGCCACTGGGGGGCTGTACGCCGCCTTCGCCCCCGCGGGCAAGGCGCAGGCCGATGAAACCGCCCAGTCCCTCGCGATCGAGGAGGGCCAGAAGCTCTACGCCGTGGGTTGCGCAAGCTGCCACGGAACCGGCGGTCAGGGTTCCTCTGACGGCCCGAGCCTGGTCGGCGTCGGCTCCGCGGCCGTCGACTTCCAGGTGAGCACGGGCCGTATGCCCGCCCAGCAGCCCGGCGCCCAGGTGCCGAAGAAGCCGGCCATCTACACCCAGGCCCAGATCGACCAGCTCGCCGCGTACATCGCGTCCCTCGGCGCCGGCCCGGTCGTGCCGACCGAGAAGCAGTACAGCCCGGCGGGTGCCGACATCGCCAAGGGTGGTGAGCTGTTCCGCAACAACTGCGCGCAGTGCCACAACTTCACCGGCGAGGGCGGCGCGCTGACGAACGGCAAGTACGCCCCGAACCTCGAGGGCGTCGAGCCGAAGCACATCTACGAGGCCATGCTCACCGGCCCGCAGAACATGCCCTCCTTCCCGGACAGCACGATGCCGGAGAAGCAGAAGAAGGACATCATCGCGTACCTCCAGAACGTGAACGGCGAGAAGTCGGTCAGCCCTGGCGGCCTGAAGCTCGGTGGCCTCGGCCCCGTCTCCGAGGGTCTCTTCGGCTGGATCTTCGCTCTGGGTGCGCTGATCGCTGTCGCCGTCTGGGTCGCGGCCCACACCGCTAAGGCCAAGAAGTCATGAGTAGCCAAGACATTCCCGAAGAGAAGCACCTGCCGAGCGAGCAGGGCGACGCCCACCACGGTGGCGTAGCGGTCGCGGACGACCCGTTCGCGGACCCGGGCCTCCCGGTCCACAAGCCGCGCATCCAGGACATCGACGAGCGGGCGGCGAAGCGCTCCGAGCGCACCGTCGCGATGCTGTTCACGCTGTCGATGCTGGCCACGGTCGCCTTCATCACGGCGTACGTCGTGATCCCGGTCGACAAGATCGTGTTCATCTTCCCCGTCGGGAAGGTGAGCGCGCTCAACTTCGCCCTGGGTCTGACCCTGGGCACGGCCCTCTTCTGCATCGGTGCGGGCGCGGTCCACTGGGCCCGCACCCTGATGTCCGACGTCGAGGTCGCCGACGACCGGCACGAGATCGCCGCTCCGCCGGAGGTCAAGGCCAAGGTCCTGCAGGACTTCGCCGACGGCGCGAACGAGTCGGGCATCGCCCGCCGTCCGCTGATCCGCAACACCCTGCTCGGCTCGCTGGCCCTGCTGCCGCTCTCCGCCGTCATGCTCCTGCGCGACACGGGCCCGCTGCCCGAGCAGAGCCTGCGCAAGACCGTGTGGGCCAAGGGCAAGCTGCTCATCAACCAGAACACGATGGAGCCGCTGCGTCCCGAGGACGTCCTCACCGGTTCGCTGACCTTCGCCATGCCGGAAGGCCTGGAGGAGGAGCAGCACGACTTCCAGGTCCAGATCGCCAAGGCCGCCCTGATGATCGTCCGCATCAAGCCGGAGGACATCAAGGACAAGCGGGAACTGGCGTGGTCCCACGAGGGCATCGTGGCCTACTCCAAGATCTGCACCCACGTCGGCTGTCCGATCAGCCTGTACGAGCAGCAGACGCACCACGTGCTCTGCCCGTGCCACCAGTCCACCTTCGACCTCTCCGACGGCGCCCGTGTCATCTTCGGCCCGGCCGGTCACGCGCTTCCGCAGCTGCGGATCGGTGTGAATGACGAAGGCTTCCTCGAAGCGCTCGGCGACTTCGAAGAGCCCGTCGGTCCTGCATTCTGGGAGCGCGGATGAGCACTGCGACCACTGACACGAAGGCGCGCAAAGCGCCTGCCGGCGAGCGCGTAGCGGACTGGGCGGACGGCCGCCTGGGCATCTACAGCCTGGCCAAGGCGAACATGCGCAAGATCTTCCCGGACCACTGGTCCTTCATGCTGGGTGAGATCTGCCTCTACACCTTCATCATCATCATCCTCACGGGTGTGTACCTGACGCTGTTCTTCCACCCGAGCATGAACGAGGTCGTGTACCACGGCTCGTACGTGCCGATGCAGGGCGTCCTGATGTCCGAGGCCTTCGCCTCGACCCTCGACATCAGCTTCGACGTCCGCGGTGGTCTCCTGATCCGTCAGATCCACCACTGGGCGGCGCTGATCTTCGTCGCGGCGATGGTCGTGCACATGATGCGCGTCTTCTTCACCGGCGCGTTCCGCAAGCCGCGTGAGGTCAACTGGATCTTCGGCTTCCTGCTGCTGTTCCTCGGCATGTTCACCGGTTTCACCGGTTACTCGCTGCCGGACGACCTGCTGTCGGGTACCGGTGTCCGCTTCATGGAGGGCGCGATCCTGTCCGTGCCGGTCATCGGCACGTACCTGTCGTTCTTCCTCTTCGGCGGAGAGTTCCCGGGCGGCGACTTCGTCGCGCGGTTCTACTCGATCCACATCCTGCTGCTGCCCGGCATCATGATGGGCCTGCTGGTGGCCCACCTGATCCTGGTCTTCTACCACAAGCACACCCAGTTCGCGGGCCCCGGCAAGACGAACAACAACGTCGTCGGCATGCCGCTGCTGCCGGTGTACATGGCCAAGGCCGGAGGCTTCTTCTTCCTGGTCTTCGGTGTCGTCGCGGCCGTCGCGGCCATCGCCTCGATCAACCCGATCTGGGCGCTCGGCCCGTACCGCCCGGACCACGTGTCCACCGGTGCGCAGCCCGACTGGTACATGGGTATGCCGGAAGGCCTGATCCGAGCCATGCCCGGCTGGGAGATCAACCTGTGGGGCCACACGCTCGTCCTGGGCGTGTTCATCCCGCTGCTGCTCTTCCCGCTGGTGCTCGGTTCGATCGCCGTCTGGCCGTTCATCGAGGCCTGGGTCACCGGGGACAAGCGCGAGCACCACATCCTGGACCGCCCGCGCAACGTCCCGACCCGCACGGCGTTCGGTGTCGCCTGGATCGCGGAGTACATCGTGCTCCTCATCGGCGGCGGCAACGACATGTTCGCGCAGTACTTCCACCTGTCGATCAACTCGATCACGTGGTTCGTCCGGATCGGCTTCTTCGTCGTCCCGGTCGTCGCCTTCATCGTCACCAAGCGGATCTGCCTCGGCCTCCAGCGCCGGGACCACGACAAGGTGCTGCACGGTCGCGAGACCGGCATCATCAAGCGTCTGCCGCACGGTGAGTTCGTCGAGGTCCACGAGCCGCTGCCGCAGGGCAAGCTGCACACGCTCACCTCGCACGAGCAGTACAAGCCGATCGAGATCGGCCCGACGGTCGACGAGAACGGTGTCGAGCGCAAGGTGAAGGCCGGCGAGAAGCTGCGCGCGAAGCTCAGCAAGGGCTTCTACGCCGAGGGCAACCAGATCATGAAGCCCACGGTGGAGGAGTACAAGGAGATCCAGTCCGGCCACGGCCACCACTGATCCCCGCTTGACCGCATGAGGGACTGATTTCGGTCAGTCCTGGTGTCGCCACGGCGAGAGCCCCGTCCAGTGTCTGGACGGGGCTCTTTGCCGTCCCCGGGGCTGGATAGGCTGAAGCCCTTCCCATTCGACGTGGATCTCTGACGAGCAGCAGGAGCGGACCATGAACGTTGTGACCCCGGCGGGCGGCGACAGCGTGGCGGCCCGCGGCTGGCCGGGCGTCCTCGACGCCCTGCTGACCGGCCGTGACCTGAGTGCCGACGACACCGCCTGGGCCATGGACCGGATCATGCGGGGAGAGGCCACCGACGCCCAGATCGCCGGCTTCGCGGTCGCGCTGCGGGCCAAGGGCGAGACGGTCGACGAGATCAACGGTCTCGTACGGGCCATGTACGCGCACGCCAACCTCATCGAGGTGCCGGGCCGCACGGTGGACATCGTCGGCACCGGTGGCGACGGCGCCAAGACGGTGAACATCTCCACGATGTCCGCGCTCGTGGTGGCCGGAACCGGCGCGAAGGTCGTCAAGCACGGCAACCGGGCCGCGTCCTCCGCGAGCGGTTCCTCGGACGTGCTGGAGAAGCTCGGCGTCAACCTCAACCTCACCCCGGAGCGGGTCGTGGAGGTCGCGGAGGAAGCCGGCATCACCTTCTGCTTCGCGGTCAAGTTCCACCCGGCCCTGCGGCACGTGGCGGCCGCCCGCAAGGAACTGGGCATCCGCACCACCTTCAACTTCCTGGGCCCGCTGACCAATCCGGCCCGCGTACGGGCCCAGGCCACCGGTGTCGCCGACCCCCGGGTGGCCCCGATCGTGGCGGGCGTGCTCGCCGAGCGGGGCTCGTCCGCGCTGGTCTTCCGCGGTGACGACGGCCTCGACGAACTGACCACCACGGCCACGTCGCACGTCTGGTGGGTCCGGGACGGCAAGGTCGCCGAGCAGTCCTTCGACCCGCGGGACGTCGGCATCGACCTCGTCGACGTCTCGGCGCTGGCCGGCGCGGACCCCTCGTACAACGCGGACGTCGCCCGCCGACTGCTGGCCGGCGAGACCGGCCCGGTCCGCGACGCGGTGCTGCTGAACTCGGCGGCGGCGCTGGTCGCCCTCGACCCGGGCACCGGCACGCTGGAGGAGGAGATCGCGGCCGGCATCACCCGTGCGGCCGAGTCGATCGACTCGGGTTCCGCGCGGGCCGCCCTGGAGCGGTGGGTGACGGCCACCAACCGGTAGGCCCGCCGCAGCCGGGCTGCGCGAGAACGGCGAGAAAGCGACGACCCCGGTCCAGCATGTGGACCGGGGTCTTGCGTTCGGTCGATCTTGTGGCAGGATGCGGATCAGGTCACGAGTGACAGCGTTTAGGCCCCGGCTTGCTGTCCGGCAACCCTCCTTCCGTGGCGGGGTGCCCCGGGTGATGACCAGGTCGTAGGCAGCAAGGCCTACGGCAAGCGCGGATCCCTCGAAACCAGGGGTCCTGGTCTATCGAGGAGCGTTTTCCGTGAGCAAGCGAATGCGATAGGGCGACTCCGCCCCTTCTTCAACCCTCGGATCAGGGTCGTTTCCGCACACCCGCGTACGTCCCCACTTCTCCTCCGAGGTCTCTCCCGTACCCCGGACGGCCGCAGCGCCGCCGTACCCGCGTACGGGCACACCGAAGCCATTCCGCCCTGCCTGCCGGGAGATACCGCCATGTCCGCGACCCTGAACGCCGCCACCGCCGCTGCCGCCGCCACCGTCGACCCCGCCTGTGCCGAACCGCTCGCGGTCCTCGGCCGGGACGTCACCGTCCCGCTCGTCACCGGCGGCGAGGTCACCTACGCGGCCCTCGACTACGCGGCCAGCGCCCCCGCCCTCCAGCGCGTCTGGGACGACGTCGCCGCGTACGCCCCCTACTACGGCAGCGTCCACCGCGGCGCGGGCTACCTCTCGCAGCTCTCCACCGACCTCTTCGAGCAGAGCCGGGCCACGGTCGCCGAGTTCCTCGACTGCCGCCCCTCCGACCAGGTGGTCTTCACCCGCTCCACCACCGACTCGCTGAACCTGCTCGCCGCCGTCCTCCCCGCCGACTGCCAGGTCTTCGTCTTCGAGACCGAACACCACGCCTCGCTGCTGCCGTGGACGAACGCGCAGGTCAGCTACCTCAACGCCCCCCGCACCCCGGACGAGGCCGTCGCCACCCTGGAGCGCGCGCTGGCCGACCGCGACCCGTACGGTCCCGCCCTGGTCTGCGTCACCGGCGCCTCCAACGTCACCGGTGAGCTGTGGCCGGTGAAGGAACTCGCCGCCGCCGCGCACGCCCACGGCGCGCGGATCGTGCTCGACGCCGCCCAGCTGGCCCCGCACCACCCCGTCTCCGTCCAGGACCTCGACGTGGACTGGGTCGCCTTCTCCGGCCACAAGCTGTACGCGCCGTTCGGCTCGGGCGTACTCGCCGGCCGCGCGGACTGGCTCCAGCAGGCCGATCCGTACCTGGCCGGCGGCGGCGCCTCCCGCAAGGTCGCCCGGCGCGAGGACGGCGGCGTCGACGTCGAATGGCACACCACGGCGGCCCGCCACGAGGCCGGCTCCCCGAACGTCATCGGCGTCTACTCCATCGCCTCCGCCTGCCGGGCGCTGACCGAGGCCGGCTTCGACACGCTGGTCGCCCGCGAGCAGGAGCTCATCGGCAAGGTCCGCGCCGGCCTGGCCGAGGTCCCGGCGGTCCGCGTCCTGTCCCTCTTCGGGGACGACGCCCCGCGCGTCGGCGTCATCTCCTTCGTCGTGGACGGCTGGAACAGCTCCCACTTCGCCGCGGCCCTGTCGGCCGAGTACGGCATCGGCGTCCGCGACGGCCTCTTCTGCGCCCACCCGCTGGTCCGCACCCTGCTGGGCAGCGAGCCCCAGGCCCAGGGCGAGTGCGGAGCGCCGGAGGCGGCGCCGGGGGAGCGCTCGCTGAACGCGATCCGCGTCAGCTTCGGCGCGGGCACCCCCGACGAGCACGTGGACCGCTTCGTCCACGCGGTGAAGGAACTCGTCACGGACGGTGCGAAGTGGCAGTACCGCACCGAAGAGGGCCGCTGCGTCCCGGCCGTCTGAGCGGGCCGGACCAGGACCACGACCATGAGCTACTGGGATCCGATCCCCACACTGACCGGCCTCGCGCCCGACGCCGCGTTCGCCAGGTCCCACGGAGTCACCGGCCCCTGGGCGGGGCGCTGGGAGCAGCGCAACTGGCTGAACGTACCGGGCCCGTTCTACGGGGCGGAGACCGACACCTGCCTGACGGGGCGGCTGCACGCGCCGGACCTCGTCCTGTACGACGACCAGTACGGCCAGGAGTTCGTCTACCGCCAGCCCCGAGCGCCGCACGAGGTGCGGGACCTATACGCGGCCGCCACCGAGGAGACCCTCCTCGGCTACCACCACGACGGCGACGCCCACTGGACGCCCGAGCTGGTCCGCGACTGGTGGCGGGAGCGCGGCCGGGTGCGGGAGTGGGCCATGGGAGTGGGCTGGGGCGCGTGGGCGACGTCGGAACGGGAGGAGTTCCGCGACACGGCGGCCGGGGCGCGGGCCTATGCGGCCCACATCGACGGGCCCCTGTCGGAGTACCTGCGCGGCTACGTCTTCCACCTGGCCGAAGGCCGTCCGGTCCGTCCGGGGGAGTCCCTGCCGGATCTCTGACCGCGGCGCCGTTGCCGGGGCGGAGCCCCGAGCTTCGAGCCGCACTGGCGGACGGCAGCAGCCACATCCAGCCCCGCCGCACTGGCGGACGGCAGCAGCCGGACCCGGTACCGCCGACCGCGCCGGAGGCGTCAGGCGTCCAGGCCGATGGCGAACGCCGCCTCCAGGTCGTGCTGGGAGTACGTACGGAACGCCACGTGCGTGTCCGTGGCCTCGACGCCCGGGATCTTGCTGATGCGGCCCGGGATGATGTCCGCCAGGTTCTCGTGGCGGGCCACGCGGACCAGCGCGATCAGGTCGTAGGTGCCGGTGACGGAGTACACCTCGCTGACGCTGTCCAGCGCGGCGATGGACTCGGCGATCTCGGGGATGCGGTCCACGCTGGTCTTGATGAGCACGATCGCGGTGATCACGGCTGGCTGTCTCCCTCGGTGGCCGTCGCTGGTCGACCCACTCTAGTCGTACGCCGATACCGCGCCCACGCGTAGAGGAAGCCGAGCGAGAAGCCCACCAGATGGGCCAGATACGCCACCCCGGGCCCGCTTCCCGCACGGTGCGCGGCCACCCCCTGCAGGGCGAACCAGAAGAGCAGCACGATCCACGCCGGGAACCGCAGCGGCAGGAAGAAGAGGAACGGGAACAGGCTCGTCACCCGCGCGCTCGGCAGCAGGCACAGGAAGGCGCCCAGGACCGCCGAGATCGCCCCGGACGCGCCGACCAGGGTCTGGTCCGAGCCGGCGTTGGCCGCCGCGTACGCGGCGAGCGCCAGGTAGCCCGTACAGACGTAGAAGACGAGGAAGGCCGGGCGGCCCATCCGTTCCTCCGCCATCGCGCCGAAGACGTAGAGGAACAGCATGTTCCCGAGCAGGTGCAGCCAGCTGCCGTGGACGAAGAGCGCCGTCAGCGGCGTCAGCCACGCGCGCGGGCTGCGCGTGAACAGCTCGTCCGGGACCACGCCCCAGCGCCGGAAGTACTCCGTCCCCGCGGTCAGCAGTTCGTCGCCCGTGCCGTAGACCGGGTTCAGCCCCGAGGCCGGGCCCAGGACGAACACCAGAGCGCAGCCCGCGATCAGCGCATGGGTGACCACCGGTCCCCGGGCGGCCTCGCGAACGGCCCGCCACCTTACGATCATGTGACAGAGCATGACGCAACCGGCCCCACCTGAAGCGGTGGCAGGCCGTAGGGTTACGAGCTGCGGTCCGACGAGACCAGTGCGGACGGCTTTGATTGAATCAGCTACGAATGAGAGAGCGGCCCGATGACGGTTCCCCTGCCGACCGACACCACCCGGTGGCGCTGCACCCTGTGCGGCAACCTCACGCGTTTCGACGTCACCCGATCGTCGAAGGTCGTCGAGTACGTCCACCTGGACCTCGCCGGGGAGCCCAAGGTCGAGGAGCGCGAGGTGGTCAATGAGACCATCGAGTCGGTGCGCTGCCGCTGGTGCAACGCGGTGGACCAGATCGAGCTCGTGGACAGGCCGGGCGGCGGCTCCTGACGGAGCCCCGCCCACAGGTAGATCAGGGTAGGGGTGACGGATCGTGGAGCCAGCAAGCGGCGCTGAGCCGGCCGATGCGGCCGGCGACGCCGCCGAGGTGCTCGACCGCCCGCTGCCGGAAGGCGTGCGGCGTCGGGTCGTCGCGCTCGTCTCGGACGCCTTCGGCGGACTGACGGTCGCGGACCTCCCGGCACAGCTGCGCCAGTACGCCCGGTTCACCCCGACCCGGCGGGTCAAGTTCGCCGGGAACGCCATGGCCGCGGCCGTCGAGACCGATGGCGTCTTCCGCGGCAGGGTCGCCGAGAAACTGCGCGAGGCGCAGGGCGACCTGGCCTCGGCGCTGGAGTCCGGCGCGCCGCCGGCCGCCGCCGACCCCCTGGACGTGGCGGCCGCCGCGTACCTGCTGCGGCCCGTCGGCTGGGTCAAGCTGGTCGCCGCCGCGGGCGAGGAGGCGCAGCGCGCCGACGCCGAGCGGGTGGGCGAGGAGACCCGGCGCGAGCTGGAGCGGCTGCGCGAGGAGCTGGCCCACGTACGGGAACTGCAGCGCACGGGGGGCGAGGAGGTCCGGGCCGAGCTGGAGGCCGCCCGGAAGGAAGCCGAATCGCTTCAGCGCAAGCTGCGCAGCGCCCTCAGCGACGTCAAGCGCGGCGAGGCCGCCCTGCGCAAGGTGAACGCCGAGATCGACGGGATCCGCGGGGAGGCGGCCGCGCAGGTGGCGGCCGCCGAGAGCGAGAGCCGGCGTCTCAAGTCCCGCCTCACGGAGGTGGAGACGGCGCTGGAGACCTCCCGCCGGGCCACCCGCGAGGGGCGCAGCATCGAGGACATGCGGCTGCGGCTGCTGCTGGACACGGTGCTGGACGCGGCGGCGGGCCTGCGCCGGGAGCTGGCGCTGCCGCCGGTCAACACCCGTCCCGCGGACACCGTGGACGCGGTGGAGCCCGGCCGGATGACACCGAAGGACATCGCCGCGCGGGCGTTGTCGGAGACCGATCCGGCGCTGCTGGACCAGCTGTTGGCGCTGCCGCAGGCCCATCTGGTGGTCGACGGCTACAACGTGACGAAGACCGGCTATCCGACGATGCCGCTGGAGAAGCAGCGGCTGCGGCTGCTCGGCGGTCTGTCGATGCTCGCCGCGCAGACGGGCGCCGAGATGACCTGTGTCTTCGACGGTGCGGAGCTCGCGGCCCCGGTGCTGCTCGCGCCGCCGCGCGGGGTGCGGGTGTTGTTCTCCAAGGCCGGGGTGACGGCGGACGAGCTGATCCGTCAGCTGGTGCGCGCGGAGCCGCCCGGCCGTCCGGTGGTCGTGGTCTCCACGGACCGGGAGGTCGCCGACGGCGTGGCCAAGGCCGGAGCGCGGCCGGTGGCGTCCGCCTTGCTCCTGAAGCGGCTTTCGCGCGTTTCGTAACTCCTGGCCTCAATGCCCGAATTGGCGGGAAGTCTGGGAGACGTAGGGTCAAGTGCCCTGCACGCAGCGTGCGCTGTAGGTAAAGAACCTGGTCGGGGAGCAAGTTTTTTCGCGACGGGATTTGAAGTGATCACGGCGAGGTCACTAAGGTCTGCTCAAACCTTCGTGCGGTAGATCACTCATTCGGGGTGGCGGCGGAGGTGCTGCCGAGCGTGTGTTCTTCGGCGGCTCCAAGGAAGAAGGAGCTCGCCCCCGTGGCGTCCCACCGTCGACCCAAGCAGCCGACCCGCGCTCGTGTGACCGTACTGACCGCGACGGCGGCCGCCGCCGTGGTCCTCTCCGCCCAGGGCGCATCGGCCGCCCCGGCTAAGCCGACCAAGGACGAGGTCAAGTCCCAGGTCGACGCGCTCTACGAAGAGGCGGAGCAGGCCACCGAGAAGTTCAACGGGGCCAAGGAGCGCCAGGAGCAGCTCGAAAAGGAGATCGGGCAGCTCCAGGACCAGGTCGCGCGCGGCCAGGCGGACATCAACGAGCTGCGCAGCACGCTCGGTTCGATGGCCACCTCCCAGTACCGCACCGGCGGCATCGACCCCTCGCTCGCCCTCCTCCTCTCCGAGGACCCCGACGGCTACCTGGACAAGGCCTCCTCCCTCGAGCACCTGAGCGGCAAGCAGGTCGAGGCGGTCCAGCGGATCCAGGCCAAGCAGCGCACCCTCGCCCAGCAGCGCCAGGAGGCCGCGAGCAAGCTCGCCGACCTCGACGCCACCCGCAAGGAGCTCGGCGAGAAGAAGAAGGCCTCGCAGGAGAAGCTCGCCGAGGCCCAGGCCCTGCTCAACACCCTCACCGCGGAGGAGCGCGCCGCGCTCAAGGACGAGGACTCCAGGGCCAGCCGCGCCGCCGGTCAGCGCGTCGACCTCGGCAACGTCAGCGCCTCCGGCCGCGCCGGAGCCGCCCTCGCGGCCGCGAAGACCAAGCTGGGCGGCGCGTACGTGATGGGCGCCACCGGACCGAGCGCCTTCGACTGCTCCGGGCTCACCCAGTGGGCCTACAAGCAGGCCAATGTCAGCATCAGCCGCACCACCTACACCCAGGCCAACGACGGCACCCGCATCAGCCGCAGCCAGCTCCAGCCCGGCGACCTCGTCTTCTTCTACGGCGACCTGCACCACGTGGGCCTGTACGCCGGCAACAACATGACGCTGCACGCCTCGAACCCGCGCGGCGGCATCAAGTACGAGTCCATGGACAACATGCCGTTCCAGTTCGGCGTCCGGGTCGGCTGACCCCCGGGGGCCCTGGGATTCCCGGGGCCTCTGGAGTCCCTGAGGCCCCCGAGGTCCCGGGAACCTCCCCCGTCACACAACGCGCCGCGCACCGCCCATCCGGGGGAATTGCACGCGTGCGCCGCGACCACACGCCCCGCCGGTGACCTGCGTCTCCGACGGGGCGTCACTGTGCGTGCCCCCCGACGGTCGTTGGTCGGTGCCCCGCGGCGCCGCTACTGTCTGCCAGCGCGGAACCCGGCACACGGCCGCCCACGAGGGCGGACCCGGGCCCCGCGCAGCGGAAGGGAGCGGTTTCACGTGGCGTCCCATCGCCGGACCGGGTCCAGCGCCCTCGACCGGAACACGAAGGTCACCGTCCTGGCCGCCGCGGCGGCAGGCGCCGCGGTCGTCATGGCCGGCGCCCCCGCGGGCGCGACCCCCGGGCTCCCGCAGGACCCGGCGGCCGGCGCCCGCGCCCAGGTCGACCGGCTCTTCGAGGAGGCCGAACAGGCCACCGAGCGCTTCAACGAGGCGGGCGAGAAGGCCGACCGGCTCCGCGCGGAGATCAGCCGGGCCCAGGACGCGGTGGCCCGCGGCCAGGAACGCGTCAACACCATGCGCGGCGTCCTCGGCACCTTCGCCGGAGCCCAGTACCGCAGCGGCGGCATCGACCCCTCCCTCGCCCTGATGCTCGCCGACGACCCGGACGCCTACCTCGAACAGTCCGCGGCCCTGGACCGGCTGACCGGACGCCAGGCCCGACAGCTCGAAGCTCTGCGCGAGGAACAGCGCCGGCTCGCCCAGGAGCGCCGCGAAGCCTCCGGGAAGCTCGCCGAACTCGAAGCCCTGCGCGCCGACGTGGCCACCCAGAAGAGGTCCGTCACCGCCAAGCTCGCCGCGGCCCGGCGGCTCCTCAACGCCATGCCCTCCGAGGAACGGGCCGACTACGAGCGGGCCTCGCGCTCCGGCGGCCGCCAGGACGCACTGCCCGAACTGCCCGAACTCGCCGACTTCGGACCGTCCTCCGGCCGAGCCGCCGCCGCCGTGAGGGCGGCCCGTTCGGCGGTCGGCCGCCCCTACGTATGGGGTTCGACCGGTCCCTCCGGTTTCGACTGCTCCGGCCTGATGGTCTGGTCGTACCGGCAGGCGGGCGTCTCGCTGCCGCGCACCTCACAGGCCCAGCGGCACGCAGGCCGCCAGGTGCCGCTCTCGCAGGCCCGCCCCGGGGACCTCGTGACGTACCGCTCCGACGCCAGCCACGTCGGCATGTACGTCGGCAACGGCCAGGTGGTCCACGCCCCCTACCCGGGGGCCCGCGTGCGCTACGACCCGGTCGGGATGATGCCGGTGTCGTCGGTGACCCGCCCCTGAGCGGGCCGAGCGCGCACGTACGATCGGCGGATGTCCCGCGGTCGCCCCGTCCCACGTGCCCTGCCGCTGCTGCTCTGCGCGCTGTACGTGCTGCTGACCGGCTGCGGCGCGCCCGCCGCCCCCCGGGACACCGCCGAGCGGGACGTCCGGCAGGCCGTGGCGGCCTGGTCGCGTGTGCCGCCCGGGCGGCTCGCCGGGATCCCGCTGGAGGACTGGTCGTACGAGGTCACCTCGGTACGGCGGGACGGCACCCGGGCCACCGCCCGGGCCGAACTGCGCTACCGGCTCGCCGGCCACGACACGGCCCCGGCCGGCTCGGCGCGCGAGCTCACGCTGGACGGGCGGGGCGGGAAGTGGCGGGTCACGGCCGACCGGCCCGCCCCCGGCGCCCTGCCGCAGCTGTGGGACCAGGGCGCGGTGACGGTGGCCCGCGGAGCGCGTTCCCTGGTGCTGGGCGGCGAAGGGCAGTCCCCCGAAACCCTGTCCGGGATCGCGGCCGAGGCCGACCGGGCGGTACCGGCCGTCAGCGAGGCGTGGCCGCGGCCGTGGGCGGGGCGGGTCGTGGTCCTCGTACCCGGCACGCTGGAGGGGATGGCCGGGCTGCTGGGCCGGCCCGCCGAGACCTACCGGGGGTTGGGGGCCGTCACGACCGGCCAGGTGGGCGCGGGGCCGGCCCCCGCGGACCGGGTGGTGGTCAACCCGCAGGCGTACCCGGAACTGAGCGGGCAGGGCCGGCGGATCGTACTGACCCACGAGGTCACGCACGTGGCGACGCGCGCCGCGACCACCGCCGACACCCCGCAGTGGCTCTCCGAGGGCTTCGCGGACTGGGCGGCCTACCGGGGCACCCCCACCACCCCCGCACAGGGCGCCACGACGCTCGCACGGGCCGTCCGCCGCGGTGAGGTCCCGGCCGAACTGCCCGGTCCGGAGGCCTTCGCCTTCGGCGGCGACCCGGAGGCGGCGGCGCGGGCGTACGAGGGCGCGTGGCTGGCCTGCCGACTGATCGCGGAGAAATGGGGCGAGGCGGGCCTGGTCCGCCTCTACGAGGCGGCGGGCCGAGAACCCCTCCCGAACGCCCTGGCCGACGCCCTGGGAACGGACCCCGACACGCTCACCCGGACCTGGCAGGAGTCCCTGCGTGACGAACTCGGCTGAGGGGGTACTGTCGGCAGGCCATGCACAAGACGCTGATCGTGACCAATGACTTCCCGCCGAGACCGGGCGGCATCCAGGCCTTCCTCCACAACATGGCGCTGCGACTGGATCCCGAACGGGTCGTCGTCTACGCCTCCACGTGGAAGCACGGCGCGGAGGGCCGCGAGGCCACCGCGGCCTTCGACGCGGAGCAGCCGTTCCAGGTCGTGCGCGACCGTACGACGATGCTGCTGCCGACCCCGCGCGTGACCCGGCGGGCGGTGGGCCTGCTGCGCGAGCACGGCTGCGAGTCGGTGTGGTTCGGGGCGGCCGCCCCGCTCGGGCTGATGGGCCCGGCGCTGCGGCAGGCCGGTGCGAAGCGGCTGGTCGCCACCACGCACGGGCACGAGGCGGGCTGGGCGCAGCTGCCGGCCGCGCGGCAGCTGCTGCGGCGGATCGGCGAGGGCACGGACACGCTGACGTACCTCGGGGAGTACACGCGCTCGCGGATCGCCTCGGCGGTGACGGAGCGGGCGGCGGCCCGGATGGTCCAACTGCCGCCGGGAGTGGACGAGAAGACGTTCCACCCGGAGTCGGGCGGCGCGGAGGTCCGGGCGCGGCTCGGGCTGACCGACCGCCCGGTGGTGGTCTGCGTCTCGCGGCTGGTGCGGCGCAAGGGCCAGGACACCCTCATCGAGGCGATGCCCGCGATCCTGTCGGCGGTGCCGGACGCGGTGCTGCTGATCGTGGGCGGCGGGCCGTACGAATCGGACCTGCGGGCGCTCGCCGTCTCCACGGGGGTCGCGGACTCGGTGGTCTTCACGGGCGCGGTCCCGTGGTCCGAACTCCCCGCGCACTACGGGGCGGGCGACGTCTTCGCGATGCCGTGCCGCACCCGGCGGGGTGGGCTGGACGTGGAGGGGCTCGGCATCGTCTACCTGGAGGCCTCCGCGACGGGCCTGCCGGTGGTCGCGGGCGACTCCGGCGGGGCGCCGGACGCGGTGCTCGACGGGGAGACGGGCTGGGTGGTCCGGGGCGGCTCCCCCGAAGACGCGGCGGACCGCATCGTCACCCTCCTCCGGGACCCGGACCTGCGCGCGCGCATGGGTGAACGGGGCCGGGCGTGGGTCGAGGAGAAGTGGCGCTGGGACCTCCTGGCGGACCGCCTGCGGGAGCTTCTGTAGCCGGCCTCAATCGCCGGAGGGGCTGAATTCGGCTCCTGCCGTCCGCTGGGTGCGGCCGGATCGCCCGCAAGCCGACGGAGGCCCGCCGGTGCAAGACCAGCCTCGCCGGCGTTTGAGGCGCCGCCGGAGGCAATCCAGCCCCTCCGGCGTTTGAGGAGCGGGGTCCGGGGCGGAGCCCCGGGTCTTCGGGCCGTGCCGCTTCCCGGTACCCGCGGCGCCCGCCACATCTGACTGTCTCTCAGATGCCTGTCAAGGCGACGTCTGGCTGGAAGGCTGGATTCCGCCCATGATGCGGCCATGACACCACACCTGACGCGCCGTCATTTCCTCGGCATCGGCGCCCTCCAGACCGCAGCCGCCCTCGGCTTCACCCGCATCGGGCTGCAATCCGCGGCCGCCGCCGAGCCCGCCGCCGCGCAGTACGCCCCCGCCATCGTCGTCGGCTCCGGCTACGGTTCCGCCGTCGCCGCCCTGAGACTCGGCCAGGCCGGCGTGCGTACCGTCGTCCTCGAAATGGGCCGGCTCTGGAACACCCCCGGCCCCGACGGCAAGGTCTTCCCCTCCACCTCCGCGCCCGACCAGCGTTCCATGTGGTTCCGCAACCGCACCGAGGCCCCGCTCGCCCAGTTCCTCTGGCTCGACGTGGTCAACCGCGACATCAGCCCGTACCCCGGCGTCCTCGACCGCGTGAACTACGGCGACATGTCCGTGTACGTGGGACGCGGCGTCGGCGGCGGCTCGCTCGTCAACGGCGGCATGGCCCCCACGCCCCGCCGGTCGTACTTCCAGGAGGTGCTCCCGCAGGTCGACGCCGACGAGATGTACGGCACGTACTACCCCCGCGCCCGCGCCATGCTCGGCGTCAACGACATCGACCCCGCCTGGTTCGAGTCCACGGAGTGGTACCGCTTCGCCCGGATCTCCCGCAAGCACGCGCAGAACACCGGCCTCAAGACCGTCTTCGTGCCGAACGTCTACGACTTCGAGTACATGAAGCGGGAAGCCGCCGGCACCGCCACCAGATCCGCCCTCGCCGGCGAGGTCATCTACGGCAACAACCACGGCAAGAAGAGCGTCGACAAGACCTACCTCGCCGCCGCCCTGGGCACCGGCAACGTCACCATCGAGACGATGCAGCGCGTCGTCGGCGTACGTCAGGACCCGGCCGGCGGGTACGTCCTCACCGTGCAGACCAGCGACGTCACGGGCCGCGTCACCCAAGTCCGCGAACTCGGCTGCAAGCAGCTCTTCCTCGGCGCCGGCAGCCTCGGCACCACCGAGATCCTGCTCCGGGCCCGGGAGACCGGCGCCCTGCCCGCGCTCAGCCCCGGGGTCGGGCTCGGCTGGGGCCACAACGGCAACGTCATGACCGCCCGCGCCAACCACCTCTGGGACACCGTCGGCGCGAACCAGGCCACCATGCCCGCCATGGGCATCGACGACTGGGACAACGCCTCGAACCCGGTCTTCGCCGAGATCGCCCCGCTCCCCATGGGGCTGGAGCACTGGATCTCGATGTACCTGGCCATCACCAAGAACCCGGAGCGCGGGCACTTCACCTACGACGCGGCCACCGACTCGGCCCGCCTCAACTGGACCAGGGACCAGAACACGCCTTCGGTCAACGCGGCGAAGTGCCTCTTCGACCGCATCAACTGGAAGAACTTCACGATGTACCGCTACGACCTCTTCGGCGGCAACAGGGCCTTCGCCGACAACTTCACCTACCACCCGCTCGGCGGCTGCGTACTCGGCGAAGCCACCGACGCGTACGGCCGGGCCAAGGGCTACCAGGGGCTGTACGTCGTCGACGGCTCCCTGATCCCCGGATCGCTCGGCGTGAACCCGTTCGTGACCATCACCGCCCTCGCCGAGCGGAACATGGCCCGGATCCTCGCCGAGGACCCCCGGTAGACGACCGCCGGGACTAGCCCCGGTACAGCGCCTCGATCTCGTCCGCGAAGTCCTTCGCGACCACATTGCGCTTCAGCTTCAGCGAAGGCGTGATGTGACCCGACTCCTCCGTGAACTGGGAGGGCAGAATGCGGAATTTCCGCACCGATTCCGCCTTGGACACCGCCGCGTTGCCGTCGTCGACGGCCTTCTGGACGGCGGCGATCAGCTCCGCGTCCTCGCGCAGCTCCGCCGCCGTCACCCCGGCCGGCTTGCCGTTCTCCGCGGCCCAACGGCCGAGGAACTCCTCGTCGATGGTGACCAGCGCGGCCACGAACGGCCGCCCGTCGCCGACGACCATGCACTCCGCGACCAGCGCGTGCGCCCGGATCCGGTCCTCGATCACGGCGGGTGCGACGTTCTTGCCGCCGGCCGTCACGATCAGTTCCTTCTTGCGCCCGGTGATCGCGAGGTAGCCGTCCTCGTCGAGCGTGCCGACGTCGCCGGTGTGGAACCAGCCGTCGGTCAGCGCGTCGGCCGTGGCCGTCTCGTTCTTCCAGTACTCCTTGAAGATGTGCTCGCCGTGCAGCAGCACCTCGCCGTCGTCCGCGATGCGCACCACGGAACCCGGGAGCGGCTGGCCGACCGTACCGATCTTCGTTTTGTCCCACGGGTTGAAGGCCGTCGCCGCGCAGGACTCGGTCAGGCCGTAGCCCTCCAGCACCGTGAAGCCGATGCCGCGGAAGAAGTGCCCGAGGCGCTCGCCCAGCGGGGCGCCGCCGGAGATCGCGTACTCGCCGCGTCCGCCGAGCACCGTGTGCAGCTTGCTGTAGACGAGCTTCTTGAAGACCTTGTGCTTGAGCTTGAGGCCGAAGGACGGACCGCCCGGGGCGTCCAGCGCGCGGCTGTAGGCGATGGCCGTCTCGGCCGCCGCGTCGAAGATCCTGCCCTTGCCGTCGGCCTGGGCCTTGGCGCGCGCCGAGTTGTAGACCTTCTCGAAGACGCGCGGCACGCCGAGGATCAGCGTGGGACGGAAGGACTGGAGCTCGTCGGTCAGGTTCTTGATGTCCGGTACGCAGCCCAGGCGGATCGGCGCCAGGACCGCGGCCACCTCCACCAGGCGGCCGAAGACGTGCGCGGCCGGCAGGAAGAGCAGCACGGAGCACTCGCCGGTGCGGAAGAGCGGGCTGAGGCGCTCCACCACGTTGCCGCACTCGGCGAAGAAGTTGCGGTGGGTCAGCACGCAGCCCTTGGGGCGGCCGGTGGTGCCCGAGGTGTAGACGATGGTGGCCGGGTCGTCCGCGACCGCGAGGCTGCTGCGCTCGTCGACCTCGGCGTCGGTGATCCCGGTGCCCGCGGCCTTCAGGGCCTCGACGGCACCCTGCTCGATCTCCCAGACCTCGCGCAGCTCCGGCAGCCGGTCCCGCAGGGAGGCGACGGACGCGCTGTGCCCGGGGCTCTCCACGACCACGGCGACGGCGCCGGAGTCACCGAGGATCCACTGGATCTGCTCGGGGGAGCTGGTCTCGTAGACGGGGACCGTGACACCGCCGGCGGTCCAGATCGCGAAGTCGATCAGCACCCACTCGTAGCGGGTGCGGGAGATCAGGGCGACCCGGTCGCCGGGGCGGACGCCCGCCGCGATCAGGCCCTTCGCGGTGGCCCGGACCTCGGCCAGGAACTCGGTCGCGGTCACGTCCTGCCACCGACCGTCGACCTTGCGGCTCATGACGGCGGTGTTCGGATGCTGCGCGGCATTGCGGCGGATGAGATCCGTCAGGTTCCCGTCCGACGGGACCTCGTACAGGGCCGGAAGGCTGAACTCGCGCAAGACTGCTGCTCCTCTGGGCGCCATCGCCACCATGTGGACCGACCGGACGTTACCCACGAGTAGTGGGTTCCCGATAGAGGGAACCGGCCAGATGTTCCGTGCGTCACAGACACGGCCCTTACGAGCCGACAGTAGTCGACCCCGTTCACGACTCGGAAGTAACCGCAGGTAGGACGGGCTTCCACGGTTCCCCTACCTCCGGTTACCCCCCACCTCTAGGGTGGCCGCATGGGTGGCAGCGAGCGTGGCAGGAAAAGTCGCACACGGATCCACGTCGTCAGCGACGTGCACGGCAACACCGAGGCCCTCGCCAGGGCGGGTGAGGGCGCCGACGCCCTGATCTGCCTCGGCGACCTCGTCCTCTTCCTCGACTACGCCGACCACTCGCGCGGGATCTTCCCCGACCTCTTCGGCGTCGACAACGCCGACCGGATCGTCGAACTGCGCACCGCACGCCGGTTCGCCGAAGCGCACGCCTTCGGCCGGGAGCTGTGGGCCGGAATGGACCGGGACCGGATGATCGAGGGCGCGGTGCGCCGGCAGTACGCCGAGATGTTCGCGGCCTTCCCCACCCCCACGTACGCCACCTACGGCAACGTCGACATCCCCGGACTGTGGCCCGAGTACGCCGACCGGCACGGCATCACCGTCCTCGACGGGCAGCGGGCCGAGATCGGCGGCCGCGTCTTCGGCTTCGTCGGCGGCGGACTGCCCTCGCCGATGCGCACCCCGTACGAGGTGGACGTCGAGGAGTACGCGGCCAAGGTGGAGGCGCTCGGCGAGGTCGACGTACTGTGCTCGCACATCCCGCCGGAGGTGCCGGAACTCTGCTACGACACGGTGGCCCGGCGCTTCGAACGGGGAAGCGAGGCCCTGCTCGCCGCGATCCGGCGGACCAGGCCCCGGTACGCCCTCTTCGGGCACGTGCACCAGCCGCTGGCACGGCGGATGCGGATCGGGAACACCGAGTGCGTGAACGTCGGGCACTTCGCGGCCACCGGAAGGCCATGGGCCCTGGAGTGGTGACCACCGCACGCACGGTAGCCTTCGAGCGGCGGCCGGAGGCCGCACACTTCCTCGAACACTCCCCGGAGGAGCCACCGCGATGGCGGAACACACCAGCTCAAGCATCACGATCGACGCCGCCCCGGCCGACGTGATGGCCGTGATCGCCGACTTCGCCCGCTACCCCGAGTGGACCGGCGAGGTGAAGGAGGCCGAGGTACTGGCCGCCGACGCCGAGGGCCGCGCCGAGAAGGTACGGCTCCTGCTCGACGCGGGCGCGATCAAGGACGACCACGTCCTCGGCTACACCTGGACCGGCCCGGACGAGGTCAGCTGGACCCTCGTCAAGTCCCAGATGCTGCGGCAGCTGGACGGCTCGTACCGGCTGGCCCCGGTGGACGGGGGCAAGCGGACCGAGGTCACGTACCAGCTCACGGTGGACGTCAAGATCCCGATGCTGGGCATGATCAAGCGCAAGGCGGAGAAGGTCATCATCGACCGGGCCCTGGCGGGCCTGAAGAAGCGCGTCGAATCCGCCTGATCCCCTGCGGGGTCGCCCGGCGGGTCCGGGTGCGCCCGGCCACGGTCCGGGGCGCGGCGCCGCTGTCGGGGGCTCTGCCCCCGAACCCCCGCGCCTCAAACGCCGGCGAGGCTGGATTCGGCGGGGTCAGCCTGCGTGTGCTGCCGCATGGGCTGGATGGCCCGCAGGGCAATTCCAGCCCCGCCGGCGTTTGAGGCGCGGGGTGTGGGGTGGCGCCCCGCAGGGCCCGCGCAAGCGGCACCATCACCACCGAGTCGGAGCGCAATGCACACCCTCCTGATCACCGGCCCCGGCGGAGCCGGGAAGACCACCGTGGCCGCGGCCACCGCCCTCGCCGCGGCACGCGAAGGCCGCCGGGTGCTGCTGCTCACCGACGCCCCCCACCCCCCGCACGGCGAACGACTGAGCGTCGCCCGCGTCGACTCCGGCCGGGAGTTCCGCGACGAGCTCGTCGCCCTCCAGGAGCGCGGATCCTCGCTCCTCGGGATGATCGGCGCCCGACCCCTCACCGCCGAGGAGCTCACCGAGCTCCCCGGCGCCGAGGAGTTCGCCCTGCTCCGCGCCATCCGTCGGGCGGCCACCGCCCCCGGCACCGACCTCGTCGTCGTCGACCTGCCCCCGCTGCACCGGGCCGTCGCCACCCTCTCCCTCCCCGCCCAGCTGCGCCGCTACCTCGCCCGGCTGCTCCCCGCCGAGCGACAGGCCGCCCGCGCCCTGCGCCCCGTACTCGCCCAGCTCGCCGGCGTGCCCATGCCCGCGCAGTGGCTCTACGAGACCGCCGCCCGCTGGGACGAGGAGCTCGCCGCCGTACAGGCCGTCGTCGAGGCCGACACCACCGAGATACGGCTCGTCGCCGAGCCGGGACCGACCGCCGCCGACGCGCTCCGGCTCGGCCGGCTCGGGCTCGCCCTCCAGGAACTCCCGGTCTCCGCGATCGTCGCCAACCGCCTCCTCCCGCGGGGATCCGCCGACCCCTGGCTCGCCGCCCTCGCCGGCCGGCAGGAGCAGCACACCGCCGAGTGGGCCGCCGAGCTCCCCGTGATCCCCCTCGCCCACCTCGGCCGGGACCCGCGGGACCCGCAGGACCTGGCCCTCCTCGCGGAGACGGAAGGGCTCGCGCCCCGGCCGCCCGCCCCCCGTCCCGGCTGGGCCGTCGAGGACCGCCGCGCCGAGGACGGAGTGCTCGTCTGGGAGGTGCCGCTGCCCGGCGCCCGCAAGAGCGAGCTCGACCTGATCCGCCGCGGCGACGAGCTGCTCCTCACCGCGGGCCCCTACCGCAGGATCGTTCCCCTGCCGTCGGTCCTGCGCCGCTGCTCCGTCTCCGGCGCCGCACTCGCCGACGGCGTGCTCCGCATCCGTTTCACGCCGGACGCGGGATTGTGGCCCCGTACGCCCTGAACCGCGTACCCCCATTCGGGTAAGGTCGAAAGAGGCCGCACCGAACGCCCCGCAAGGAGAACCCGCGATGAGCGAGGCCACCGACCGTCCCACCGACGACGACGCCTGGGCCAGGGCCTGCGCCGAGGACCTCGCCGCCGAGAAGGAGCGCCTGCGCGGCCAGGGACAGGCGGGCGCCGGGACCACCGGGACCGCCGCCGAGGAACTCTTCAAGCTCTTCGGCGCCGTCGCGGACAAGGTCTCCTCGCTGAACAACCCGCTCTTCGGCGCCGCGGCCCAGGGCGCGGTGCGCCAGTTCGTGGACCAGGCCAAGACCGCGGCCAAACCCGTCATCGAGCGCAACCCCGAGGTCTTCGACCACCTCGCGGCCGCCGGGTCCGAGCTGCTCGCCGCCTACCGCTCCGCCGTCGAGGGCCACGAGCGCCGCTGGACGCGCGACGAGCCCCCGGCACCCCGTACGGGCTCCCACGACCGCGACCCCCGCGACGACGGCCCCGACGCAGGCCCCGGCGAGCGGATCGATCTCGACTGAACCCCAGGCGCGCTCGGGTACGGTTGGCCCTGGCGGGGTTTGACCGGAAACCGAGGGACTAATGGGACTCACCATCGGCGTCGACATCGGCGGCACGAAGATCGCGGCCGGCGTGGTCGACGAAGAGGGCACCATCCTTGAGACGTACAAGGTGCCCACCCCGCCGACCGCGAACGGAGTCACGGAGGCCATCTGCGCCGCCGTGTCCGAGGTCAGCAGCAACCACACGATCGATGCCGTCGGCATCGGCGCCGCCGGATACGTGGACGACAAGCGCGCCACCGTCCTGTTCGCGCCGAACATCAACTGGCGCCACGAACCGCTCAAGGACAAGGTCGAGCAGCGCATCGGCCTGCCCGTCGTCGTCGAGAACGACGCGAACTGCGCGGCCTGGGGCGAGTACCGCTTCGGCGCCGGCCAGGGCCACGAGGACGTCATCTGCATCACGCTCGGCACCGGCCTGGGCGGCGGCATCATCATCGGCAACAAGCTGCGGCGCGGACGTTTCGGCGTCGCCGCCGAGTTCGGGCACATCCGGGTCGTCCCGGACGGCCTGCTGTGCGGCTGCGGCAGCCAGGGCTGCTGGGAGCAGTACGCCTCCGGGCGGGCGCTCGTCCGGTACGCGAAGCAGCGCGCCAACGCCACCCCCGAGCACGCGGCGATCCTCCTCGCGCTGGGCGACGGCACCCCCGACGGCATCGAGGGCAAGCACATCAGCGAAGCCGCCCGACAGGGCGATCCGGTGGCCGTCGACGCCTTCCGCGAGTTGGCCCGCTGGGCCGGCGCGGGCCTCGCCGACCTGGCGTCCCTGTTCGACCCGTCGGCGTTCATCGTCGGCGGCGGGGTCTCCGACGAGGGCGACCTCGTCCTCGACCCGATCCGCAAGTCCTTCAAGCGCTGGCTGGTCGGCGGCGCCTGGCGTCCGCACGCGCAGGTGCTGGCCGCCCAGCTCGGAGGCAAGGCCGGTCTCGTCGGAGCGGCCGACCTGGCCCGCCAGGGCTGACTCTTCCGGGCGTTCCGCCCGCCGCGCCCCTTGGGGGAGCGGCGGGCGGCGGCATATCTTGCGGGCATGGACCAGTCGCTGCCCCCGCTGCCGAAGTCCCGTACCGAGCCGGACGGTTCCGCCGTGATCCGGGTACTCAGCTACAACGTCCGCTCGCTGCGCGACGACGAGGACGCGCTGGCCCGGGTCATCCGGGCGTGCGGGCCGGACCTGGTCTTCATCCAGGAGGCGCCGCTGTTCTTCCGGTGGCGCAAGCACGCGGCGCGCCTCGCGTCGAAGGCCGACCTGGTGGTCCTGAGCGGCGGCGCGACGGCGGCCGGGCCGCTGCTGCTGTGCTCGCTACGGGCCTTCGTGGAGCGCACGGAGGACGTACTGCTGCCGCTCACGCCCGGCCTGCACCGGCGGGGCCTCGCCACGGCGGTGGTCCGCTTCGCGGGGGCGCGGGTGGGGGTCGTCAGCACCCACCTGTCCCTGAACGCGACCGAACGCGGGGCGCAGGCGGAACTCCTCCTGGACCGGGTCGCCGCCATGGACGCGCCGTACGCGATCGTGGGCGGCGACGTGAACGAAACCCCGGACGGCCCGGTCTTCAGGCGGCTCTCCGCCACCCTTCAGGACTGCCGGACGGTGTCCCCCTGGGGCGGGGAGCGGACCTTCCCGGCGGCGGCGCCGGACCGGCGGATCGACGCGGTGTTCGCTTCGCGGGGGGTGGAGGTGCTGGCCTGCGGTGTCCCTGCGGGGCTGCCGGGGCTGGCCTCCGCGGACCTCCACGCGGCGACGGACCACCTCCCGGTCCTGGCGGCCCTCCGCCTCCCGGCTGCGCCGTAGCCCGGGCAAGGCCGCCTCGACGGAGCTCGCCCCTGCCGGGGCCGGCCGCCGTACCCCCGGTCCTCAATCGCCGGACGGGCTGGTTTGCCTCCGGCGGCGCCTCAAACGCCGGCGGGGCTGGATTTGGTTGCGCTGTCCAGGTGCGGGCCGGGGCCGGATTGCCCGCAGGGCAGGTCCAGCCCTGCCGGGGCGAATCCAGCCTCGCCGGCGTTTGAGGCGCGGGGTCTGGGGCGGAGCCCCAGGGTGGGTCCGGGCGGAGCCCGGGGAACGGTGGAAGGGCGGGTAGGGGACCACGCCCCGCGCAGCGGCCCACCACCCGCAGACGACCCACCGGGCCCAGCCGAGGTCCACCCCCCCCGCCCGGCCACCAACGGCCGGAGGCCGCCGCAGCGGCACGAAGCCAGGAAGGCGCGGCGCCGTGCCGCGAGCGGCGCGTCCGAAAGGTCAGACCACCGCCCCGCGCCCCGGATCGTCGTCATCGTCGTCGCCCTGCGCCATCCGCGCGACCAGCGTCGCGAAACCGCCCAGGAAGCCTCCGATGCCCAGGGTGGTCAGCCACCAGGTCATCTCCCACTGGAGCAGCACCGCGAGGAGCAGCAGCACCGGCCCGCCGACCACCGCCAGCCAGGCGAACTTCGACGTGGTGTCCGCCTCCGGCAGCTCCGGTTCGGGCTGCACGAAGTGACCCTCGTCCTCGTCCTTCGGCTCCGCGAGGGAGTGGTCCCGGGGGCCCACCATCCCCACGCCCGGGGCGAAGACCACCGAGCTGCCCAGGGACGGGGCGGCCGCGGCCGGCGGCTCAGGCTCGTCCGCCTCGGCCTCGGCCTCCGCCTCGTCCTCAGAGCCCGACTTCGCTCCTGCCTGCGCCCCCGCCCCCGCCCCCGGCGGCAACGGCTTCACGTCCTCCTCCGGCAGCAGCAGGTTCTCGATCGGCCGGAACGGCCTGGCCCCCGGCGGGTCCGGCGGCTCCTGCCCGTACCCGGCGACGATCGCAGCCCACGCCGCCTCCTCGTCCAGCGGCGGAACTCCGCCCGACTGCTCCTCGTGCTCAGCCACCCGCCTCCGCCCCCTCCCTGCCCACGCTCTCCGCCAGCCGGCCGACGAACGCAAAACTGTCCGCGAAGATCCGCTCCGCGTCATGGTCCAACGTCGCGACGTGGTAACTCTGTTCCAGCAGGGTCTCGGTGACGTCCGTCGAGGAGATCCGCGCCAGGATCCGCGCCGAGTCCACGGGCGGTACGACGTGGTCCTGCGGGCTGTGCAGCAGCAGTACCGGCTGCGTCACCTGCGGCAGGTCGGCGTCGACCAGCGAGAAGAGCTTGCGCAGCGAGTCCGCGGCCCGGGTCGGGACCCGGTCGTAGCCGACCTCCTCCGAGCCCGGCTTCGCGATGTCGCTGGCGATGCCCGGCGTCGACCGGATGAAGTGCTTGGCCACCGGGAGGGCGAAGGCCAGCGGGTCGTGGACCTTGTTGGCCGGGTTGACGAGGACGAGGCCGCTGATCGCGTCCCCGTGCTTGGCCGCCAGCCGCAGCGTGAGCGCGCCGCCCATCGAGAGCCCGAACACGAACACCTGCGTGCACCGGTCCAGCAGCTCCTGGAGCGCCCGGTCGACCTCCGCGTACCAGTCCTGCCAGCCCGTGAGCTGCATGTCCTGCCACCGCGTCCCGTGCCCGGGCAGCAGCGGCACCGACACCGTGAGGCCCTTTCCGGCGAGGTACTCGGCCCAGGGGCGCATCGACTGCGGGGAACCGGTGAAGCCGTGGCAGAGAAGGACGCCGACCTCTCCGCCCTCGTGGCGGAACGGCTCGGCTCCAGGGAGGACGGGCACCAGGGTCTCCTTGATCATGATGTACATCAGGTGGGTGCGTTGCTCTGTGTGACTTCACCGTACGCGACCGGACTGGTACCGACCAGGGCCGTCGGGCCGCTGTCGGGGGAGGCAGGGGATAAGGTCTGTTCGACAGACACAGGAAGGCTTTCGAGTTGATCTACGGCGCAATGAAGTTCTCCATCGGCGGGTCCCTGAAGCTCGCTTTCAGGCCGTGGGTGGAGGGCCTGGAGAACATTCCCGCCGAGGGGCCTGCGATCCTCGCGAGCAACCACCTGTCCTTCTCGGACTCCTTCTTCCTGCCGGCCGTGCTGGACCGGAAGGTCACCTTCATCGCGAAGGCCGAGTACTTCACCTCCCCGGGCGTCAAGGGCAAGCTGACGGCCGCCTTCTTCAAGGGCGTCGGCCAGCTCCCGGTGGACCGCTCCGGTGCCCGAGGGGCCGGTGAGGCCGCCATCAAGAGCGGCATCGAGGTCATCGAACGCGGGGAGCTGTTCGGTATCTACCCCGAGGGGACGCGTTCACCCGACGGGCGCCTCTACCGGGGCAAGCCCGGTGGGCTGGCCCGGGTGGCGCTGGCCACCGGAGCGCCCGTGATCCCCGTGGCGATGATCGACACGGAGAAGATCCAGCCGCCCGGCAAGGTGGTCCCGAAGCTGATGCGCCCCGGGATCCGGATCGGCAAGCCGCTGGACTTCAGCCGCTACCACGGCATGGACGGGGACCGCTTCATCCTCCGCTCGGTGACCGACGAGGTCATGTACGAGATCATGAAGCTGTCCGGTCAGGAGTACGTGGACATCTACGCGACGGCGGCCAAGCGGCAGATCGCCGACGCGGAGAAGGCCGAGAAGGACGCGGAGAAGGCCGCCAAGGCCGAGAAGAGCGCCACGGGCGACAGCGCGGAGTAGGACGGGCGGCGGTACCGCCCGCGGGAGCGGGAAGCGGGGGCGGGGGAAATGGCGAAACGCGAACGTGTCGTGCGCATGTCGGTCGAGCAGCCGCTCTGGCGGGCGCTGACGGGCTACCGGCTGCTGACCATGGTCTACGCGGTGGTGCTGTTCGCCTCCGCCTACAAGGGGTTCGACCGGCCCATGGTCGCGATCGGCTACCTCGCCGTCCTCGCCGTCTGGACCCTGGCCACCTCCTCCAAGGTCGCCACCGCCGCCAGTTGCACCAAGCGCTTCCTCTGCGCCGACCTCACCGTCGCCGTCGCGGGGATCCTGCTCACGCCGGTCGCCGACACCCACCAGCGGATCGCCGCGGGCGGCCCCACCCTCCCCAGCATCTGGACCGCCGGCTCGGTCCTGGCCTTCGCCCTCAAGGGCGGCTGGCGCTGGGCCGGCTTCGCGTCCACCTTCGTGGCCGCCGCCAACCTCGTCATCCACGGCGGCGACCCCACCCGCGACACCCTGCACAACGTCCTGCTCGTGTGGGTCGCCTCCATCGCCATCGGCTACGTCGTCGAGGTCGCCCGGGCCAGCGAGGCCACCCTGGCCCGCGCCCTGGAGATCGAGGCAGCCACCCGCGAGCGCGAGCGCCTCGCCCGCGACATCCACGACGGGGTCCTCCAGGTCCTCGCCATGGTCCAGCGGCGCGGCACCGAACTCGGCGGCGAGGCCGCCGAACTCGGCCGGATGGCGGGCGAACAGGAAGTGGCCCTGCGCACCCTGGTCTCCAGCGGGCTGGTGCACCCCTCCCGGATCTCCCGCGACGAGTCGCTGGGCGCGCTGGTGGACTCGTACGAGGTCGAGGAGCCCGGCGCCGACGAGGGCGAGGTCGATCTGCGGACCCTCCTCGCCCCGCACGCCGGCTCCCGGGTGAGCTTCGCCGAGCCGGGCACCCCGGTCCAGCTGCCGGTGCCCGCCGCGAGGGAACTGGCCGCGGCGGTCGGCGCCGCCCTCGACAACGTGCGCAAGCACGCCGGGGAGGGCGCCAGGGCCTGGATCCTGGTCGAGGACTGGGGCGACGAGGTGATCGTCACCGTCCGCGACGACGGCCCGGGCATCCCGGCCGGTCGCCTCGACCAGGCCGAGGGAGAGGGACGGATGGGAGTCGCCCTGTCCATCCGCGGCCGGCTGCGCGACCTCGGCGGCAGCGCCGAGCTGGTGTCCGTCCCCGGACAGGGCACCGAAGTGGAACTGAAAGTACCGAGGGGGAGGACGGACAAGCCATGAGCGAGCCGAGCGCGCCGAACGAGATCAAGGTGATGGTGGTCGACGACCACCCGATGTGGCGGGACGCGGTCGCCCGCGACCTGGCCGCCGCGGGCTTCGACGTGGTGGCCACGGCCGGCGACGGCCCCGAGGCGGTCCGCAGGGCCCGCGCCGTCACCCCGCACGTCCTGGTCCTCGACCTCAACCTGCCCGGCATGCCCGGGGTCCAGGTCTGCAAGGAGCTGGTCGGCGCCAATCCCGCGCTGCGGGTCCTGGTCCTGTCGGCGAGCGGCGAGCACGCGGACGTCCTGGAGGCGGTGAAGTCCGGCGCGACCGGATACCTGCTGAAGTCCGCCGGCGCCCAGGAGCTGATCGACGCCGTCCGCCGCACGGCCGTCGGCGACCCGGTGTTCACACCGGGCCTGGCCGGACTGGTGCTCGGCGAGTACCGCCGCCTGGCCACCGACCCGGCGCCGACCGCCCCCGACGAGCGACTCGCCCCGCAGCTGACCGACCGGGAGACCGAGGTACTGCGGCTCGTCGCCAAGGGGTTGTCGTACAAGCAGATCGCGGAACGACTGGTCATCTCCCACCGCACGGTGCAGAACCACGTCCAGAACACCCTGGGCAAGCTCCAGTTGCACAACCGGGTGGAGCTCGTCCGCTACGCCATAGAGCGCGGCCTCGACGACGCGTAGCCGGGCACCGGCGGCCCCGGCCGCCGGTCGAACATCGCACTTACCTCCCCGAACTCCCCGTACGAGTGAACAGGCGTACGCAACGCCCCTCAACATCACCGGAATTGACCCCTCCACCCCCCTTGCTGTGACCTGCGTCACCACTAGCGTGGCCGTCATGGAGAAGGGAGATGCAATGAAGGTCGGAGTGCTGACCGGCGGCGGCGACTGCCCCGGGCTCAACGCGGTGATCCGGGGCGTCGTCCGCAAGGGCGACCAGGAGTACGGCTACGGGTTCATCGGATTCAAGGACGGCTGGCGCGGCGCGGTCGAGGGGGTCACCGTCCCCCTCGACATCCCCGCCGTCCGCGGGATCCTGCCCCGCGGCGGCACCATCCTCGGCTCCTCGCGCACCAACCCGTTCAAGGTCGAGGACGGGGTGCGGCGGATCAAGGAGAACCTCACCAAGTACGAGGTCGACGCACTCATCGCGATCGGCGGCGAGGACACCCTCGGCGTCGCCGCCAAGCTGTACGAGGAGTACGGCATCCCCTGCGTCGGCGTACCGAAGACCATCGACAACGACCTGTCCGCCACGGACTACACCTTCGGCTTCGACACCGCCGTCGGCATCGCGACCGAGGCCATCGACCGGCTGCACACCACGGCCGAGTCGCACATGAGGGTCCTGGTCGTCGAGGTCATGGGCCGGCACGCCGGCTGGATCGCCCTCCACTCGGGCCTCGCGGGCGGCGCCAACGTCATCCTGATCCCCGAGCAGCGCTTCGACATGGACCAGGTGTGCGCCTGGGTGACCTCCCGGTTCACGGCGAGCTACGCGCCGATCGTGGTCATCGCCGAGGGCGCCATGCCCAAGGACGGGGACATGGTGCTGAAGGACGCCACCAAGGACTCCTTCGGGCACGTCCGGCTCTCGGGCGTGGGCGAATGGCTCGCGAAGGAGATCGAGGCGCGGACCGGCAAGGAGGCCCGTACGACGGTGCTCGGCCACATCCAGCGCGGCGGCACGCCCAGCGCCTTCGACCGCTGGCTGGCGACCCGCTTCGGACTGCACGCGATCGACGCGGTGCACGACCGGGACTTCGGCAAGATGGTCGCGCTCAAGGGGACCGACATCGTCCGGGTCCCGATCGCCGAGGCCACGGCCAGGCTGAAGACGGTCGACCCGGCGCTGTACAAGGAAGTCGGCGTCTTCTTCGGCTGAGCTGCCGGGCAGGGGCGGGCCATGGATCGTATGGTGACGAACGACCCATGGCCTGACCGACGGGAGCAAGCGTGGAGATCCTGGCATTCGGTGTGACCGCCGACGAGGAGCCGCTCCTGGAGCGGGCCTTCGAGGGCCGGCACGAGGTCCGCTGCCTCGACGTCTTCCTCAGCGAGGACACGGCGCCGATCGCGGCCGGGTACGAGGTCGTCTCCTCCAGCGTCAACGCCGACCTGGGCGGCCGGGTGCTGCGGATCCTGGCGGCGGGCGGGACGAAGATGATCGCCCAGCGCTCCACCGGCTTCAACAACATCGACCTGGAGGAGGCCCGCCGGCTGGGCATGACCGTCAGCCGGGTCTCCTCTTACTCGCCCCACTCGGTGGCCGAGTTCGCCTGGACCCTCGCGATGGCCGTCAACCGGCGCATCGTCAGGGCCTCCAACCGCACCCGGGACTTCGACTTCCGCCTCAACGGGCTGATGGGCCGCGACATGCACGGCCGCACGGCGGGCGTCCTGGGCACCGGCAAGATCGGCGCGGCCTTCACCCGGATCGCGCACGGCTTCGGCATGAAGCTGCTGGGCTGGGACGTCGCGCAGAACCCGGCCTGCGTGGATCTGGGCATGAAGTACGTGGAGAAGGAGGAGCTCTTCGCCTCCTCCGACCTCATCAGCCTGCACGTGCCGCTGCTGGAGTCCACCCACCACCTCGTCGACTCGGCGGCGCTGGGGCTGATGCGCGACGACGCGATCCTGGTGAACTCCAGCCGCGGCGGGCTCGTCGACACGGACGCGCTGGTCGCCGAATTGCGGGCGGGGCGGTTCACGGGGGTGGGCCTCGACGTGTACGAGGCCGAGGCCGGGGTGTTCTTCACGGACAAGTCGCTTGAGGCGGTGGTGGACGACACCCTGGCCCGGCTCGTGACGTTCCCGAACGTGGTGGTCACCTCCCACCAGGCGTACTACACGACGGACGCGGTGGGGCAGATCATCGACGCGACGGTCGCCAACGTGGCGGACTACCTCGCGGGGCGGCGCTCGGAAAACACCCTGGTGCCCACCTGACCCGCAGTGTGGCGGCTGCCGCTGCGCGGGGCCGGGTCCCCTACCCGCCCTTCCATCGTTCCCCGGGGCTCCGCCCCGGACCCCGGTCCTCAAACGCCGGACGGGCTGAAATCCGGCCTCGCCGGCGTTTGAGGCGCGGGGGGACGAGGCCCCGCGCAGCGGTCCGGCGGCCAAGCGGCCCCCGCCCGACGGCCCGGCGGCGCTACGCCACGGCGGCAGCCGTCACGTGGGCCACCAGCCCGCGCAGCAGCTCCGCCCCCCGCAGGGTGAGCACCGACTCCGGATGGAACTGCACCCCCGCGAAGCCACCCGCCGCGGAGCGCAGGGCGTGGACCTCACCCGTCACCGGGTCACGCGAGACCTCCACCCCCGCCGGCTCCGCGCCCTCGGCGCAGTACGCGGTGTACGTGTTGTAGAAGCCCACCACCTCCTCGGCCCCGAACAGATCGATCCGCGTCTGCGCCCCCTGCGCCGGCTCCGCCTTGCGGATCAGCGGCAGTCCGAGTTCCGCCGCCAGCAGCTCGTGCCCCAGGCAGACGCCGAGCAGGCCGCCCCGGTGCGAGCCGAGGAGTTCCGCCGCCAGCGCGCGCAGCATCCGCATCTTGGGGTCGGCCGCGTCCGCCGGGTTGCCCGGGCCCGGGCCCAGCACGATCGGGCCCTCCCAGGCCAGGGCCGCCGCCCGCAGCCCCGGATCGTCGTAGCGGCGTACGGTCACCTCCAGCCCGGCCACCCGCAGGACGTGCGCCAGCATCGCCGTGAAGGTGTCCTCGCCGTCGACGACCAGCGCGTGGCCGGACGGTGCGGCGGGCGGCTCCTGCATCCGCAGCCAGAACGGCGCCAGGTCCGCCCGTCGCGCCGACAGCGCGGCCTGCACCCGGGGGTCCTCCGCCAGCCGCGCCGCCCCCTGGAAGGACGGGCGGGGCGCCGCCGGCCGGACGCCGAGCGCCGCCAGCACCCCGGCGGCCTTCGCGTGGGTCTCCGCGACCTCGCCCCCCGGGTCGGAGTGCCGGACGAGGGTGGCCCCGACCGGCACCCTCAGCGTCCCGTCGGGGGCGATGTCGGCGGTGCGGATCAGGATGGGGGAGTCGAGCGTCTGGGCCCCGGACGCGTCGACCCCCAGCAGGGCGAGCGCGCCCGCGTAGTAGCCGCGGCCGCCGGTCTCGTACCGCTCGATCACCCGGCAGGCGTTCTGCACCGGCGAGCCGGTCACCGTCGCCGCGAACATCGTCTCGCGCAGCACCTCCCGCACGTCCAGGGAGGAGCGCCCGCGCAGCTCGTACTCGGTGTGCGCGAGGTGCGACATCTCCTTCAGGCGCGGTCCGACCACGACCCCGCCGCGGTCGCCGACCGTGCACATCATCTTGAGCTCCTCGTCGACCACCATCGACAGCTCCTCGGTCTCCTTGCGGTCGCCGAGGAAGGAGAGGAGCGAGTCCACGGTCGGGCCGCCCGCCGGATAGCGGTACGTCCCGCTGATCGGGTTCATGACGACGGTCCCGCCCGACATCCGTACGTGGACCTCCGGGCTGGCGCCCACCAGCGTCCGCTCCCCGGTGTGGACGACGTACGTCCAGTACGCGCCCCTCTCGCCCTCCAGCAGCCGCCGGAACAGGGCGAGGGCGTCGGCCCGGCCGAAGCCCTCGATCCGGCCCTCGAAGGTGCGCCGGATGACGAAGTTCGCGCCCTCGCCGCGGCCGATCTCGTCCTCGATGACCCGCTCGACCGTGGCCGCGTACTCCTCGTCGGGGACGTCGAAGCCGCCGCCGTCGACCCGGACCGAGTGCGAGGGCAGCGCGGCCAGCGCCTCGGCCAGCGGGATCTCGTACGCCTCCTCGGCGACGAGCACGCTCAGCGGAGTGCCGTCGTCGCGCACGTCGAACCCGCGCTCCCGGATCTGCCGGAACGGGACCAGCGCGAGGGTGGGCAGCTCCCGCACGGGCAGGTCGGCGAGGCGTTCGGCCTCGTGGACCGGGCCGAGGAGCACCTCGACGGTGTCGTGGTCACGGCCGGGGGTACGGCGGCGGAGCAGGGCGAACGGGGGGCAGGAATCGTCGAGCAGTCGGCTGAGTGCCGTGGACATGGGCGGGTCGTCCTTCCGGTGGGAGGAGCGGCTCCGTGATGTCCGTGGAAAACACGGAAGGCCGCCCCTCGGGGCGGCCTTCGCGTCGGTAGTGTCGTTTACGTACGCGCGAGGAGTGGGCCGCCCGGAGCGGTCCACCACCAGTTCTGGTTCGAGTGCGCGTACATGCTGCGCACCTTAGCCCAGATCGCCCTCCAGGCGCAGGATCCGTCTCATGAAGCGGTATGAACCATGGATTCCGTATTTTCGGGCTCCGTCAACCTTCGAGCCACTTCCGTCTCACCAGGTGGTCGCAAGGCTGGACGTGACGAATGACGACGTAATGTTTACGAGGTGACCGTGAACGCTGAAACCCAAGCCCCCGCCGCCAAGGCGACCTGGCGAGACCTTCCCGCGGCGCAGCAGCCTTCGTACCCCGATGCCGAGGCTCTGCGCGCTGTCGTCGCGGACCTCGAGTCGTATCCGCCGCTCGTCTTCGCGGGCGAGTGTGACCAGCTGCGCGCCCGACTGGGAGCCGTCGCCAAGGGCGAGGCGTTCCTGCTCCAGGGTGGCGACTGTGCCGAGGCCTTCGACGCCGTGTCCGCCGACCACATCCGCGCCAAGCTGAAGACGCTGCTCCAGATGAGCGCCGTCCTGACGTACGCGGCCTCCGTGCCCGTCGTGAAGGTCGGCCGCATCGCGGGCCAGTACTCCAAGCCGCGCTCCAAGGACACCGAGACCCGCGACGGCATCACCCTGCCGACCTACCGCGGTGACTCCGTCAACGGCTTCGCCTTCACCGAAGAGGCCCGGATCCCGGACCCCGAGCGGCTGAAGCGCATGTACCACGCGTCCGCGTCGACGCTGAACCTGGTGCGCGCCTTCACCACCGGTGGCTACGCCGACCTGCGCCAGGTGCACGCCTGGAACCAGGACTTCGTGAAGAACTCCCCCTCCGGGCAGCGCTACGAGCAGCTCGCGCGGGAGATCGACAACGCGCTGAACTTCATGAAGGCCTGTGGCACCGACCCGGCCGAGTTCAAGGCCGTCGAGTTCTACGCCTCCCACGAGGCGCTGCTGCTCGACTACGAGGGCGCGCTGACCCGCACGGACTCCCGTACCGGCAAGCTGTACGACACCTCCGGCCACATGGTCTGGATCGGTGAGCGCACCCGCCAGCTGGACCACGCGCACATCGAGTTCTGCTCGCAGATCGCCAACCCGATCGGCATCAAGCTCGGCCCCACCACGACGGTGGACGAGGCGCTGACCTACATCGACCGCCTGGACCCCGAGCGCGAGCCGGGCCGGCTGACCTTCGTCGTCCGCATGGGCGCCGACAAGGTCCGCGACAAGCTCCCCGAGCTCGTCGAGAAGGTCACCGCGTCCGGTGCGACCGTCGCCTGGGTCACCGACCCGATGCACGGCAACACCTTCGAGGCGGCCTCCGGCCACAAGACGCGCCGTTTCGACGACGTGCTCGACGAGGTCAAGGGCTTCTTCGAGGTCCACAAGGGCCTCGGCACCCACCCGGGCGGCATCCACGTCGAGCTCACCGGTGACGACGTCACCGAGTGCGTGGGCGGCGGCGACGAGATCTTCGTCGACGACCTGCACCAGCGCTACGAGACGGCCTGCGACCCGCGGCTCAACCGCAGCCAGTCCCTGGACCTGGCGTTCCTGGTCGCCGAGATGTACCGCGACCAGTAAGCAGCGACCGGCAGGCAGCAGCCTGTGACGATGGGGCGCGGATCGATGTGATCCGCGCCCCATCCTCGTATCCGGGTCTTTTAGGGAACCCTAAGTTTGGGTACGGTTAGGTAAGCCTCACCGATCTAGGGGATGGCTCGAAGAACCATTCCACTCAGGGAGGTGAACCGCGTGTACGTCTGCTCGTGTTTCGGGATCACCGACAAGCAGGTCAAGGACCACGCGGCTGCCGGGGCCTGCACCCCGCGCCAGATCGCCTCGGCCACCAAGGCCGGCACGGACTGCGGCTCCTGCGTGCGCACCATCCAGGGCATACTCGGCCGCGGTGCCTGCCCGCGACGCGAGCAGCTGGAGAAGGGCAACGCCGCGGCTGTCCTCGCCGCGGACCCGGAGCTGGTGGCAGTGACCACACCCGAACTCACGGCAGTGCCCGCGGCTGCTACGGCACCTGCGGCGGTGGCCGCACCCGCGCCGGCAGCGGTGCTCGCGCCCCGGCTGGCGGAAGCGGCCTAGTCCTCCCGAGGGGCGGAGGTCAGCTCGGCTGCTCGATCAGCTGCGCGATGTACAGCGGCTCACCCAGGGACTCGATGAGCTCCAGCTGGGTGTCGAGGTAGTCGATGTGGTGCTCCTCGTCCTCCAGGATCTCCTCGAAGAGCCGCGCGGAGGTGATGTCGCCCTTGCCCCGCATGACCTCGATACCGCGCTTGAGCCGGTCGATGGCCTCGACCTCGACCTGACGGTCCGCCTGGAACATCTCCGTGATCGTCTGACCGACGCGCACGTGGAAGAGGCGCTGGTAATTCGGCAGACCGTCCAGCATGAGGATGCGTTCGGTGATCTTGTCCGCGTGCTTCATCTCGTCGATGGATTCTTCACGCGTGTACTTGGCGAGCTTGGTCCAGCCCTTGTTGTCCTGGATGCGGTAGTGCAGCCAGTACTGGTTGATGGCGGTCAGCTCGCCGGTCAGCTGCTCGTTCAGAAACTCAAGGACCTCGGGGTCGCCCTGCATCGCAGAGGCTCCTTCCAGGCAATGTCAGCTATGTGACGGGGCAGGTGCGCGCATCCTTGCACCGCCACTGAGGAGCGTCCAGTAAGTGCCTCCTTAGTGGGAGTTGCCGCGACTTGCCCGGAAAGAGGCCCGCATTGGCCCAGACCTGGTCATGACCACCCCGCCAAGTCTGTCACCATGGACTCATGGGTCAGCCGGAAAGCCGGGAATCTCCGGGAGCAGAGCAGCCGGAGCTCCCTCCGGGGCAGCGGCTCCAGCGGGGCTGGCCCGTCACCCACTACGGGCCCGTACCGAAGTTCAAGCCGGAGCGCTGGGAGTTCCGCGTCTTCGGGGCCACGGCCGACGGTGAGAAGCACTGCTGGAACCACGAGGACTTCACGGCCCTGCCGTTCGAGTCGGTGGTGGCGGATCTCCACTGCGTGACGAAGTTCAGCATGCAGGGCGCCGAATGGGGCGGGGTGCTCGCCCGTACGGTGCTCGACCTCGCGCCGCCCGCCCCGCAGGTCACGCACGTGATGGTGTGGGCCGAGTACGGCTTCAGCTCCAACTTGCGGCTGGCCGACTTCGCTTCCGACCGGACGGTCTTCGCCACCCACGAGGGCGGTGAACTGCTCACCGCCGAGCACGGGTTCCCGCTGCGGCTCGTCGTCCCGCACTTGTACGCCTGGAAGGGCCCCAAGTGGGTCCGGGGGATCGAGTACATGACCGCGGACCGTCGGGGCTTCTGGGAGGAGCGCGGTTACCACAACATCGGCGACCCCTGGCGCGAACAGCGTTACTCCTACCAGGAGGAGCCGGGGGACGGCCCGGAGCTGTAGTGAACGCCGTCGGGGAAATCGCCCGATGGTGGTACTGCTCAGTGGTGGTACTGGTGGACGACCGCGTGACCCTTGCCGCGGCCGATCATCCACTTGTTGACCGGGGTGGTCAGGACGAAGGCGATCGCGAGCGAGATCGCGAGCACGATCCAGAACAGCGCGTCCGAGAGGTGCGCGTCCATCGCGCCGGGCCACAGGGCGATCACCCCGTTGTCGATCAGCTCCATGACGGCGATCGAGAGGGTGTCGGCGGCCAGGGCCACCCGGATGGCCGTGCGGAAGTCGACGCCGGCGGCGAGGATCCCGCGCAGGGTGAGCGCGTAGCCGAAGAAGAACGCCAGCACGATCGCCAGGATCATGGTGGCCACGTTGCCCCACCCGAACGCGGTGCCGATGATCATGCCGAGCACCTCGCCGATGGCGCAGCCGGTGAGGCAGTGCAGGGTGGCCTGCGCGGCCATGGCCCAACTGACCTTGCCGTGGGCGTGTGCGTCGTGGTCGCTGTGTCCGCCGTGTCCGCCGTGTCCGTCGTGGCCACTGTGCCCGCTGTGGTCTTCGTGGCTCGCGTGACCTGCATGACCTGCGTGACCTGCGTGGTCACCGTGCCGGGCGTGGCTGCCGTGCTGCTCGTGGTCACCGTGCCCGGGGTGGCCCTCATGCCCGCCGTGCCCGCCGTGTTGCCCGTGTCCGTGGTGCTGATGGTGCTCGTGGCCTGCCTGTGTCTGTTCCATGACAACAACCCCCTCGTGGGAATGCCGGGTGGCGGTCCCGTCGACAGACAGAACCGTATACCCCCCTGGGGTATTCCTCAAGGGATCATCGGATCACCCGGTGCCGCGCAGCTCCTTCAGCAGCGCCACGTCCGCCGCGTGTCCTTCCTTGCCGCCGGGCGTCTCGATGATCAGCGGTACGCCTTCCATCGCCGGGTGCGTGAACAGCTCCGCGAAGGCGTCCCGGCCGATGTGGCCCTGGCCGATCTGCGCGTGCCGGTCCTTGTGGGCGCCGACGCCCTCCTTGGAGTCGTTCGCGTGGACCAGCTTCAGCCGGCCCTCGCCGACCGTGTTCACCAGCAGGTCGAGGGTCTGCTTGGTGCCGCCCGGCTCCGCCAGGTCATGGCCGGCCGCGAAGATGTGGCAGGTGTCCAGGCAGATCCCCAGCATCGGGTGGCGGTCGAGCGCCTCGAAGTACGGGCCGAACTCCTCGGCCGTGGCGCACAGCGAGGAACCCTGACCGGCCGTGGACTCCAACAGCAGGAAGGGGTCGTCCTCGTGCGTCAGCTCGTCCAGCAGCGGCAGCATGTGCTCCCTGATCTGCGCGTACGCCGCCTCGCGCGGGCGCCCGCCGGTCGCCGAGCCGGTGTGCACGACCACCCCGAGCGCGCCGATCTCCCGGCCGCGGCGCAGCGAGTGGCGCAGTGACTCCACCGACTTCTCGACGGTCGCCTCGGTGTGGGAGCCGAAGTTGATCAGGTAGGGCGCGTGTACGTACGCCGGGATGGACCCGGCCTCGCACTCGGCCCGGAACCGCTCGTCCTGCGCCGGGTTGCCGACCGGGGTGGCCCAGCCGCGTGGATTGGCGACGAAGACCTGGACGGCCTCGGCGCCCATCTCACGGGCGTAGGTCAGCCCGACCGAGGCGAGACCGCCCGCCACGGGGACGTGCCCGCCCACTGGATTGCGTATCACTGCGGCCTACAGTCCCTTGGTCTTGATGATGATCGTGCTGCCCTCGGGGGCGGTCTGCCCGGCCGGTACCGACTGCGTGTCCACCGTGTTGCTGAAGGACAGGAAGGGCTTTTCCACCTTCACCTTGAAGCCCGCGGCCTCCAGCGTCTTGCGGGCGGCGTCCACCTCCTGGCCGGTCACGCCGGGGACCGGGAGCAGGCGGGGGCCCTTGGACACGGTCAGCGTGATCGTGTCGCCGGCCGCGGCCTGGGCGCCCGCGCTGACCGACTGGTTGGCGACCGTACCGGCCGCGGCAGGGGAGTTGACCTGCTCGGCGGCCGTATCGACCTTGAAGCCCAGGCCCTCCAGGCTCGCCTTCGCCTGGCCGGCGGGGAGCCCCACCACGCTCGGGACCCCGACCGGACGGCCCTTGCTCACCACGAGCGCGACCGCGGTGTCGGGTGCCCGCTTCTCGCCGCCCGTCGGGTCGGTGCTGATCACCGAGCCCTGGGCGACGTCCTGGCTGAAGGCCTGGGTGACGATGCCGGGCGCCAGCCCTGCCTTCGTCAGCTCGTTCTTGGCCTCCTCCAGCGGGCGGTCCTTCAGGTTGGGCACGGCCACGACCTGGGGGCCGCGGGAGATGAAGATCTTCACGGAGCCGTTGCCGCGGATGCGTTTGCCGCCCGGAGGGTCGGTGTCCATCACCGTCCCGCGGTCGAAGGCGTCGCTGAACTTCCGCTCGACGCCCTTCACCCCGAGCCCGGCCTCGGACAGCTGGGAGCGCGCCTCGGCCTCCGTCTTGCCGAGCAGGTTCGGGACCTTGGTGAACTGGCCGGAGCTGATGTACCAGACGCCCGTGCCCAGACCGAGGGAGAGCAGGACCCCCGCGATGACGAGGAGCACACCTCGGCTGGGCCGCCGGGAGGAGGCGGCGGGCCGGTGCGTCGCCGGCGGCGGAGTCGGAGGCATCTCCAGGCGGGAGGTGTGGTGCACGGGCTGCTGCGCCGTCACCGGGCGCGGGATCACGCCGGTGCGGTCCTCGGCGGACGACCGTTCGTCGGCCCGCGCCTGCGGCGGTACGGCGTCCAGCTCGGCGTCGCCGAGCTGCGCACGGGCCTCGATGACGAGGCCGAGCAGGGCGGCGGCGTCGTGCGGCCGCAGTTCCGGGTTGCGCGCGGCGGCCTGGGCGACGAGCTCGTCGAGCCCGACGGCGAGGCCGGGGACGGCGGCCGAGGGGGGCGGCACGTCCTCGTGGAGGTGCTGGTACAGCACCTGCGCGGGCGTCCCGCCGGTGTGGGGCTTGGCTCCGGTCAGCATCTCGTACAGCACGACACCGCAGGCGTAGACGTCCACGCGGGTGTCGGCGACGCCGTTCTCGATCTGCTCGGGGGCGAGGTAGGAGACGGTGCCGAGGACGGAGCCGGTGGTGTTGGTGACGGAGTCCACGGAACGGACCAGCCCGAAGTCGGCCACCTTGACCCGGCCGTCGTCACCGATCAGGACGTTCTCGGGCTTCATGTCACGGTGTACGAACCCGGCCCGGTGGGCCGCGCCGAGGGCGGCGAGGACGGGTTCGAGGATGTCGAGGGCGGCCCGGGGCCGCAGCGCGCCGCGCTCGCGGAGCACGTCGCGCAGGGTGCAGCCGGAGACGTACTCCATGGCCAGGAACACGTACGGCCCGTCCGTGCCCTGGTCGAACACGGCGACCACGTTGGGGTGCGCGAGCCGCGCCACGGACTTGGCCTCCCGGATGAACCGGTCGACGAAGGCCGCGTCGGCGGCGAGGGCCGGGTGCATCACCTTCAGCGCGAGCACGCGGTCGAGCCGGGTGTCGACGGCCCGGTAGACCGTTGCCATGCCACCGGCCGCGATACGGGCGTCGATGCGGTAGCGGCCGTCGAGCACGCGCCCGACGAGGGGGTCATCCAGGGTCGTATCCACCCGCCGATTCTATTGGCGGGCGGACGCGACCCGACGGGGGTGGTCCTTCTTGCAGCGCAGCTGTGACGTGGAGGTGGGTGCGGGGCGAGGCGGGTGGCGGGGCGGGGCGGGGGTGGGGTTTGTCGGTGCCCCGGTCGGTCGGCGCCGTAAAGGGTTGGGGCTTTCCCGTCGGTCCCACTGTCCTTCCGCGTCGGGCCGCCCTGTCAAGGGCGCTCCTCCTTCGTCGTCGCGTCGCTGCGCGATC
>NZ_JBIAUK010000044.1:0-59063 GCF_042892775.1 Streptomyces sp. NPDC001717
GAGCCGGACCTCACCGGGGTGCTGCGGCCGAAGGCGGAGGCGGCCCGGCTGCTGCACGAGCTGACCCAGGACCTGGACCTGGACGCCTTCGTCCTGTTCTCCTCCGTGGCGGGCATCACGGGCAATCCGGGGCAGGCCAACTATGCCGCCGCCAACACCTACCTGGACGCCCTCGCCCAGCACCGGCACGCCCTCGGCCTGCCCGCCACCTCCCTCGCCTGGGGCCTGTGGGACACCGGCACCGACACCGGCATGGGCGGCCACTTGTCCACCGCCGACCTCGCCCGCATCGCCCGCACCGGCATCGCCCCGCTCACCACCACCGAAGGACTCCGCCTCTTCGACGCGGCCCTGGCCGGTGGCCTGCCGGTCGTCGTACCGGCCCGCGTGGACACGGCGTCACTGCGCCGGGCCGCCGATCCGGCGCGGATACCGGCCCTGCTGCGAGATCTGGCCCCCCGGCCCGAGCCGCGGCCGGCCGCGCCCCGCACCGCGGGCGGGGCCACCCCGTCCGGGGTGGCGGACGTGACCCCGCCGTGGGTGCGCACCCTCGCCGCGGCGAACGCCGCCGACCGGGCCCGGATCGCCCTCGACCTCGTACGGGCGACCGTCGCCGACGTGCTCGGCATCCCGCCGAACCGCCCGGTTCCCGTCGATCGCGGCCTGCTCGACCTGGGCTTCGACTCCCTGACCGCGGTCGAACTCCGCAACCGGATAGGAGCCGAGACGGGGCTGCGCCTGCCCACGACCCTGCTCTTCGACCAGCCGACGGTGAGCGCGCTCGCTCCGCACCTGCTGCACGAGCTCGCGCCCCGCCTTCCGGGAGGCGCGGCGACGGCCCTGGCCCGCATCGACGAGCTGGAGGCCGCCTTCGACCAGGGCGACCTCAGCCCCGAGGCTCACGAACGCATCGCCGACCGGCTGGCGGCCGTCCTGGCCCGGCTGCGACCCGGCGGCGCCGCCGCGGCCGACGGGGACACGACCACCACCGCACTTCTCGACCAGGTCTCCGACGACGAGCTCTTCGAGCTCATCGACGGCAGCCTCGGCTCCGAGTGACCAGCACCAAGAGGAGAGTTGACGTCGAATGACGAACGAGGACAAGCTCCGCGACTACCTCAAGCGCGTGACCGCCGATCTGCTGCAGACGCGGGAACAGCTGAGCCAGGTGGAGGCCGAGCGCCACGAGCCGATCGCCATCGTCGGCATGGCCTGCCGCTATCCGGGGGGCGTCCGCTCCCCGGAGGACCTGTGGCGCATCGTCGCCACCGGGACGGACGCCATCTCGCCCTTCCCCGAGAACCGCGGCTGGGACACGGCCGCCCTGTTCGACCCGGACCCGGAGCGGACCGGAAAGACGTACGCGCGGGAGGGTGGATTCCTGCACGACGCCGACCAGTTCGACCCGGCGTTCTTCGGGATCAGCCCGCGCGAGGCACTCGCCATCGACCCGCAGCAGCGGCTGCTGCTGGAGACCGCGTGGGAGGCATTCGAGCGGGCCGGGATCGACGCCCGCACGCTGCGCGGCTCCCGTACGGGCGTGTTCGCCGGGGTGATGTACGGGGACTACGGCGGCCGCATCCGTAAGGCCCCGGACGGGCTGGAGGGGTACATCGGCACGGGCAGCGCGGGATCGATCGCCTCGGGCCGGCTCTCGTACACCTTCGGCCTGGAGGGCCCCGCCGTCACGGTGGACACGGCGTGCTCGTCCTCGCTCGTCGCCCTCCACCTGGCGGTCCAGGCGCTGCGCAACGGCGAATGCGACCTCGCGCTGGCGGGCGGCGCGACCGTGATCGCCACGCCCGGCCTGTTCGTGGAGTTCAGCCGGCAGCGCGGGCTGTCCGCCGACGGCCGCTGCAAGGCGTTCGCAGCCGCCGCCGATGGCACGGGTTGGGGCGAGGGGGTCGGCCTCCTGCTGGTGGAACGGCTGTCGGACGCCCGGCGCAACGGCCACCAGGTCCTCGCCGTCGTACGGGGCTCGGCCGTCAACCAGGACGGTACGAGTGGCCAGTTGTCCGCGCCGAACGGTCCCTCGCAGCAGCGGGTGATCCGGCAGGCCCTCGCCGACGCCGGTCTGGGTACGGCCGACGTGGACGCGGTCGAGGCCCACGGCACCGGCACCCGGCTCGGCGACCCGATCGAGGCCCAGGCGCTGCTGGCGACGTACGGCCAGGACCGGCCGGAGGACCGGCCCCTGTGGCTGGGGTCGTTGAAGTCGAACATCGGCCACACCCAGGCCGCCGCCGGAGTCGGCGGCATCATCAAGATGGTCGAGGCCATGCGGCACGGCGTGCTTCCGCGCACGCTCCACGTGGACGAGCCCTCCCCGCACGTCGACTGGTCGGCCGGCGCCGTCGAGCTCCTCGCCGACGAGGTGTCCTGGCCCGAGCACGACAGGCCGCGCCGGGCCGCGGTCTCCTCGTTCGGCATCAGCGGTACCAACGCCCACGTCATCCTGGAGCAGCCCGGCGAGGCGGCGGAGCCCGCCGCGGAACCGTCCGGTGGTGCGGCGGCCGCGCCGTGGGTGCTGTCGGGGCACAGCGAGGCCGCGCTCAAGGACCAGGCCGAGCGGCTGCGCACCTACCTGGAGACCCACCCCGAGGCGGAACCCGACGCCGTGGCCCACGTCCTGGCGACCGGCCGGGCCCACCAGGACCACCGCGCGGTCATCACCCACACCGACCGGGAGTCGCTCGGCGAAGCCCTGGAAGCACTGGCTGAGGGCACACCGCATGCGGCCCTGGTCCAGAACGTGGTGGGGCCGCTGGGCAAGACGGTGTTCGTCTTCCCCGGCCAGGGCTCCCAATGGGACGGCATGGCCCGCGAACTCCTCACCACCTCACCCGTCTTCGCCGAACACCTCACCGCCGCCTCCCACGCCATCCAGGAACACACCGGCTGGAACCTCCTCGACATCCTCAACGGCACCACCGACACCCCACCCATCGACCGCGTCGACGTCATCCAACCCGCCCTCTTCGCCGTCATGACCAGCCTCGCCAAACTCTGGCAACACCACGGCATCCACCCCGACGCCGTCATCGGCCACTCCCAAGGAGAAATAGCCGCCGCCTACACCGCAGGCGCCCTCACCCTCCACGACGCCACCAAAATCGTCACCCTCCGCTCCCGAACCATCCGAGAACTCGCCGGCACCGGCGCCATGGCCCACATCCCCCTCCCCGCCCACGACACCACCACCCACCTCACCCCCTACAACGACCTCCACATCGCCGCCCACAACGGCCCCCACTCCACCGTCATCGCCGGCAACCCCCACCAACTCCACCAACTCGTGGAAAAACTCAACGACCAGAACATCCGCGCCCGCACCATCGACGTCGACTACGCCTCCCACACCCCCCACGTCCACACCCTCCACACCCAACTCCTCCACCACCTCGCCGACATCAAACCGGCAACCGGCAACATCGCCTTCCACTCCACCCTCACCGGCACCCCCATCGACACCACCACCCTCAACGCCGAGTACTGGTACCAAAACCTCGCCAACCCCGTCCTCTTCCACCCCACCCTCCACACCCTCATCAACACCGGCCACACCACCTACATCGAAACCAGCCCCCACCCCACCCTCACCACAGCCATCCAAGACACCACCGACCCCCTCGAACTCCCCACCACCCCCCTCATCACCGGCACCCTCCGCCGCGACCACGGCACCCTCACCCAGTTCCACCACAACCTCGCCCACCACCACACCCACGGCACCCCCACCACCTGGCACACCACCCCCACCACACCCCCCACCAACCTCCCCACCTACCCCTTCCAACACCACCGCTACTGGCTCGAGGACGCGGCGACCGGCGGCGACCCCGAGAGCCTGGGCCTGCACACCACCCAGCACCCCCTCCTCACCGCCGTGACCACGCTCGCCGAGGGTGACGCCCTGCTGCTCACCGGACGGGTCTCCGCCCGCGCCCACCCCTGGCTCACGGACCGGACCCTGAACGGCACCGTCCCGTTCGAGCTCGCGCTCCAGGCGGGCCGCGTGCTCGGCGGGCTCGGCGTGGCACGGCTCTCGCTCGGCGAGCCCGTGGCCCTGCCCCCTACGGGCGGAGTCGACGTACAGCTCACGGTGGCCGCTCCCGGCGAGGACGGCGGCCGCGAGTTCGCGCTGCACGTCCGCCCGTATGAGGACGGGGCCGACGACGACTCCCTGCACCGGCCGTGGACCGGCTTGGCCTCCGGCCTGCTCACGGTGCCGGCCCCGGTCCCCGACCCGGCGTCCGAGGACTCCGCCGTCTGGCCGCCGGCCGAGGGCCCGGACGGAGTCCCGCCCCACGCCGAGGTCTCGCTGCCCGAGGACTCGGCGGACGGAGCGGCCCGCTACGGCCTCCACCCTGCCCTGCTCGACACCGCCCTGCGGGCCGCGCTCACCGCCCTCGACGAGGACGTGGTCCCGGCCGACTGGGAGGACGTGGTCCTGCACGCCGTGGGCGCCGGAACCCTGCGGGTCCGGCTCACCGCCCGCGGTGACGCGTACGGGCTGCACGTCACCGATGCCACCGGGGCACCCGTGGCCACGGTCGGGTCCCTCGCCCTGCGTCCCCTCCCCCGGACGGCCGGGGTGCGCCACGACTGGCTGCTGGGCCTCGACTGGCTCCCCGTGGACCCCGCCCCCGCGTCGGCGGCCGGCGCCTTCGGCACCTGGGCGCTGGACGGTCCCGGGATCGCGGGCCTCGACTCCGTGCTGGGCTCGGCGCAGATCGCCCCGTACGACCCCGATTCGCCGGACGGGGCGCCGACCACCATCCTGCTCACCGCGCCCGACGCGGCCGATCTGCTCCCCCGGCTCCAGCGGCTGCTGGCCGCGCCTGCCGCGGCGGAGAGCCGGCTCGTCGTCCTGACCCGGCACGCGGTGGCCACGCGGCCGGAGGACGTGCAGGACCTCGCACCGGCCCCCGTGTGGGGCCTCGTACGGGCGGTGCAGTCGGAGCAGCCCGACCGGATCACCCTGGTGGACGTCGACGGTACGGCCTCCTCGCTCGCCGCCCTGCCCGCCGCCCTCTCGTCCGGTGAGCCCCAACTCGCCCTGCGGGACGGCCGAATACGCGTGCCACGGCTGGAGCGCGGCGTCCCCGGCGAGTTCGGTGACGTGCCCGCGCCGGATCCCGCCGGGTCCGCGGTCATCTCCGGCGACGGCGACCTCGCGCAGGCCGCCGCCCGCCGCTTCGTCGAGGTGCACGGGGTCCGCAGCCTGCTGGTGCTCGGCACGGACACGGCGTGGGCGGCCCAGTACGCGGACCTGGGGGTCGACGTACGCGTCGCCCACGGCACGGCTGCGGACCGGGACGCGCTCGCCGCTGCCCTCACCCTGCTGCCCGCCGGTCAGGCGCCGACCGCGGTCGTCCACGTGGCCGGGCCGGCGGCCGGCACGGTGCTGGCGTCCACCGCTCCGGAGGCCTTCGCCGCCGACCTCGAGGACGGGATCAGTGCGGCCTGGAACCTGCACGAGCTCACCCTGGGCACCGAGTTGAGCTCCTTCACCCTGCTCGCCCCGGACACGTCCGCCGTCCTCGGCGGAACCGGCCTTGCCGCCGGTGCGGCGCTGGGCTCCTACCTGGACGCACTCGCGCATCACCGCCGTACGCTCGGCCTGCCCGGCACCTCGGTCGCCTGGGGGCCCCGAGGGTCCGCGGCGCAGCCCACTGCCTCCCGCGGTCTCACCCCCTTCGGGGCGGGCCAGGTCGGCGACCTGCTGGAGCTGGCGTACGGCGCCGAGCGGTGGGCCGTGCTCGTCGCGGCCCGGCTGAGCCGGGCCGCGCTGGAGGAGCAGGCCCGCGCGGGCCTGCTGCCGCCGGTGCTCGGCTCCCTCGTCCATGTCGTACGCAGCGCTGCCGCGGGTCCCGCGGCGGCGGCCGGCACGCTGGCGTCCACGCTGGCCGGGCTGCCGGAGAGCGAGCGACTGCGCACTCTGCTCGACCTGGTGAAGGGACAGGTGTCCAGTGTGCTGGGGCATGCTCCGCGGGACACCGTGGACGCATCGCGCGCGTTCAAGGACCTCGGCTTCGACTCGCTCACCGCGGTCGAGCTGCGCAACCGCCTGAACGCGGCAACCGGTCTGCGGCTCCCCAGCACCCTCGTCTTCGACCACCCCTCGCCCGGTGCGCTCGCCGCTCACCTGCGGGACGAGCTGCTCGGCGGGGCGGTCGAGGCGGGTGGCGGCTCCCGTGCTCCGCGCGGCGCGTACGACGGTGAGCCGATCGCGATCGTGGCGATGGCCTGCCGTTATCCGGGCGGGGTCCGCTCACCGGAGGACCTGTGGGAGGTGGTCGCCTCCGAGAGCGACGTCATCTCGCCCTTCCCCGTGAACCGCGGCTGGGACCTGGACCGGCTCTTCGACCCCGACCCGGCCCACCCGGGCACCTCCTACGCGCGGGAGGGGGGTTTCCTGCACGACGCCGACCAGTTCGACCCGGCGTTCTTCGGGATCAGCCCGCGCGAGGCCACCAGCATGGACCCGCAGCAGCGGCTGCTGCTGGAGACCGCCTGGGAGGCCTTCGAGCGGGCCGGCATCGATCCCACCTCGCTGCACGGTTCGAAGACCGGGGTGTTCGCGGGAGTCGTCTACACGGACTACGGATCGCGGGTGAAACTGCCCGCCGACATGGAGGGCTACCTGGGCATCGGCAGCGCCGGCTCCATCGCCAGCGGCCGGATCGCCTACACCCTCGGTCTGGAGGGCCCCGCGGTCACGGTGGACACGGCCTGCTCGTCCTCGCTGGTCGCCCTCCACCTGGCCGTGCGGGCACTGCGCAACGGCGAGTGCGACCTGGCCCTGGCGGGCGGTGCGACCATCCTCGCGAACCCGGACATCTTCATCGGCTTCAGCCGGCAGCGCGGTCTGGCCCGGGACGCCCGCTGCAAGGCCTTCGCGGCGGCCGCGGACGGCACGGCCTTCGGCGAGGGGGTCGGTCTGCTGCTGGTCGAGCGGCTCTCGGACGCGCGGCGCAACGGCCACCAGGTCCTCGCCGTCGTACGGGGGACCGCCACGAACCAGGACGGTGCCAGCAACGGCATCACCGCGCCGAACGGTCCCTCGCAGCAGCGGGTGATCCGGCAGGCCCTGGCCGACGCCGGTCTGGGCGCGGCCGATGTGGACGCGGTCGAGGCCCACGGGACGGGGACGACACTGGGCGACCCGATCGAGGCGCAGGCGATCGTCTCGACGTACGGGCAGGACCGGCCGGAGGACCGGCCCCTGTGGCTGGGGTCGTTGAAGTCGAACATAGGCCACACCCAGGCCGCGGCCGGTGTCGGCGGCGTCATCAAGATGGTCGAGGCCATGCGGCACGGCGTGCTTCCGCGCACGCTGCACGTGGACGAGCCGACCCCGCACGTGGACTGGTCGGCCGGCGCGGTCGAACTCCTCACCGAGGCCCGGGAGTGGGTGCCGGACGGGCACCCCCGGCGGGCGGGCGTGTCCGGATTCGGCATGAGCGGTACGAACGCGCACGTGGTGCTGGAGGAGGCTCCGGCGTACGAGCCCGAAGAGGTCGCGGACGCCGGAGAGGTCGAAGGGCCCTCCGTCGGCGTGGCCGCGCCGTGGGTGCTGTCGGGGCACAGCGAGGCCGCGCTCAAGGACCAGGCCGAGCGGCTGCGCACCTACATCGAGGCGGAGACCGACACTCCGCTCGATGCGGTCGCCCATGTCCTGGCGACCGGCCGGGCCCACCAGGACCACCGCGCGGTCATCACCCACACCGACCGTGCGGGGCTGACCGAGGCGCTCGGCGCACTGGTCAGCGGGACGGCTCACGCCGAGGTCGTGCAGAACGTGGTGGGGCCGCTGGGCAAAACGGTGTTCGTCTTCCCCGGCCAGGGCTCCCAATGGGACGGCATGGCCCGCGAACTCCTCACCACCTCACCCGTCTTCGCCGAACACCTCACCGCCGCCTCCCACGCCATCCAGGAACACACCGGCTGGAACCTCCTCGACATCCTCAACGGCACCACCGACACCCCACCCATCGACCGCGTCGACGTCATCCAACCCGCCCTCTTCGCCGTCATGACCAGCCTCGCCAAACTCTGGCAACACCACGGCATCCACCCCGACGCCGTCATCGGCCACTCCCAAGGAGAAATAGCCGCCGCCTACACCGCAGGCGCCCTCACCCTCCACGACGCCACCAAAATCGTCACCCTCCGCTCCCGAACCATCCGAGAACTCGCCGGCACCGGCGCCATGGCCCACATCCCCCTCCCCGCCCACGACACCACCACCCACCTCACCCCCTACAACGACCTCCACATCGCCGCCCACAACGGCCCCCACTCCACCGTCATCGCCGGCAACCCCCACCAACTCCACCAACTCGTGGAAAAACTCAACGACCAGAACATCCGCGCCCGCACCATCGACGTCGACTACGCCTCCCACACCCCCCACGTCCACACCCTCCACACCCAACTCCTCCACCACCTCGCCGACATCAAACCGGCAACCGGCAACATCGCCTTCCACTCCACCCTCACCGGCACCCCCATCGACACCACCACCCTCAACGCCGAGTACTGGTACCAAAACCTCGCCAACCCCGTCCTCTTCCACCCCACCCTCCACACCCACATCAACACCGGCCACACCACCTACATCGAAACCAGCCCCCACCCCACCCTCACCACAGCCATCCAAGACACCACCGACCCCCTCGAACTCCCCACCACCCCCCTCATCACCGGCACCCTCCGCCGCGACCACGGCACCCTCACCCAGTTCCACCACAACCTCGCCCACCACCACACCCACGGCACCCCCACCACCTGGCACACCACCCCCACCACCACACCCCCCACCAACCTCCCCACCTACCCCTTCCAACACCACCGCTACTGGCTCGAAGGTCCCGCGGCCCACAGCGACGCGGGCAGCCTCGGCCTCGACGCCACCGACCACCCGTTCCTCACGGCCGTCACCACGCTCGCCGACGGTGACTCCGTCCTCCTCACCGGGCGGATCTCCGGCGCCGCGCACGCCTGGCTCGCCGATCACGCGGTCAACGGCACCGTGCTGCTGCCCGCCACAGCGCTGCTGGAACTGGCCCTGCAGGCAGGACAGCGGACGGACACCAACCGGGTGGAGGAACTGACCCTGGAGTCACCGCTGTTCGTCCCCGAGCGCGGCGGCATCCGCGTCCAGGTCGCCGTCCAGGCCCCGGACGAGGCGGGGCTGCGCCGGATCTCGGTGCACTCCCGGCCCGAGGCGACCGGGCCCGGGCTCGACGCCGGTGACGAGGCGGGGCCGTGGACCCGGCACGCCTCCGGCACGCTGGCCCCGGCGGCGAACGGGGTTGCCGTACCCGGGGCGGACGAGGTCTGGCCGCCGGCGGGAGCCGAGCCCGTCGACGTGACGGAGCTCTACGAGGACCTGGCGCGCCTCGGTTACGAGTACGGGCCCGCGTTCCAGAACCTCACCGCCGCCTGGCGCGCGGGTGACACCGTGCACGGCGAGGTCTCGCTGGCGCCGGAGCACCACGACGACGCCGCTCGTCTCACCGTGCACCCGGCGCTGCTCGACTCCGCCCTGCACACCATGGCGCTCGGCGATTTCCTCGGCGACGGAGTCCGGCTGCCCTTCTCCTGGAGCGGTGTGTCACTGCACGCCACGGCGGCGACCGCGCTGCGGGTGACGGTCGCACCGGGTTCCGGCGGTGAGGATTCGGTGACCGTCTCGGTCGCCGACCCCGCCGGGGCTCCCGTCCTCACCGTCGAGGCATTGACGCTGCGGCCCGTCGCGGCCGGCCAACTGCCTTCGGCCGCGCGCCCGTCCGGGGTGCGGTCGCTGTACGAGCCGGTGTGGACCGAGCTCCCCGAGACGTCCGAGCCGTCCGCGTCCGGTCTGTCCGCGTCCGGTCTGTCCGTGTCCGCAGAGGTGCCCCCGTACGAGCTGCTCGACGCGACCGGCGCCCACGAGGGGTCCGCCCCCGAGGCGGTGCGCGCGGCCGTGGCGGACGTACTCGGCCGGCTCCAGGGCTGGGTGAGACAGGACTCCGGTACGGGCGCGGACCCGGAGCGCCCGCTCGTGGTGCTCACCCGGCGGGCCGTCGCGGCCGCTCCCGGTGACGCGCCGGATCTGGCGGCGGCGCCGCTGTGGGGGCTGGTCCGGTCGGCAGCCACCGAGAACCCGGGCCGGATCGTCCTGGTCGACATCGACGATCCGGAGGCGTCCTCCGCCTCGCGCCGGGCCCTGGACTCCGCCCTCGCCACCGGTGAGGCCCAGTTCGCCCTGCGGGAGGGCCGGATCCTCGTGCCGCGGCTGGAAGCCGCGCCCGGAGGCGCCCCGCTGGTCCTGCCCGCCGAGGGTCCCTGGCGGCTCGCGACCCCGGGTGGCTCTCCGGACGACCTGTACGCGGCTCCGTACCCGGAGGCCGCCGCGCCGCTGCAGGCAGGCCAGGTACGGATCTCCGTGCGCGCGGCCGGGCTGAACTTCCGGGACGTGCTGACCGCCCTGGGCATGGTGCCTGCCGATGCCTCGCCCCTGGGGACCGAGGCCGCGGGCACGGTGCTGGAGACCGGGCCGGGCGTCGAGGGTCTCGCGGTCGGCGACCGCGTCTTCGGCTTGGTGCCGGGGTCGGTGGGCCCCGTGGCCGTGGCCGACCGGCGGCTGATCGCCCGGATCCCGGATGCCTGGTCCTTCGCCCAGGCGGCCGGCGTTCCGGCGGTGTTCACGACCGCCTACTACGGTCTGGTCGAGCTGGCCGGGCTGAAGTCCGGGGAGCGCCTGCTGGTCCACTCGGCCGCGGGCGGGGTGGGGCTGGCCGCCCTCCAGCTGGCCCGCCACCTGGGGGCCGAGGTCTTCGCCACGGCGAGCACCGCCAAGTGGGGCGCGCTGCGCGAGCTCGGGGTGGACCGGGACCATCTGGCCTCCTCGCGCACCACGGAGTTCGAGCACGCGGTCCTCGCGGCCACCGGGGGTGACGGGGTCGACGTGGTCCTGAACTCCCTGACGGGCGCGTTCGTCGACGCGTCGCTGCGGCTGCTGGGCCCGGGCGGGCGGTTCGTGGAGATGGGCATCGCCGACCTGCGCGACCCGGAGGAGGTCGCCGCGGCCGCACCGGGGGTCGCGTACCGGCCGTTCGAGCTGCTGGACATGGACCCGGACGTGGTGGGCGGCGCCCTGGCCGCCGTACTCGCCCTCTTCGAACAGGGGGTGCTGGATCCGCTGCCGGTCACCACGTGGGACGTCGCCCGCGCACCGGAGGCGTTCCGCTGGTTTTCCCAGGCCCGGCAGGTCGGCAAGGTCGTCCTCACCCTGCCTGCGCCCGCCCGGCCGGGAACGGTGCTGATCACCGGCGGTACGGGCACGCTGGGGTCGGCGCTGGCACGGCACCTGGTGACCGAGCGCGGTGTGCGCCGGCTGCTGCTGACCGGCCGCCGGGGACCGGATGCGCCGGGTGCGCCGGAGCTGGCCGCCGAGCTGACCGCGCTGGGGGCGGACGTACGGATCGCCGCGTGCGACACCGCCGACCGGGAGGCCCTCGCCGCCCTGCTCGGATCGGTGGACCCCGCGCATCCGCTCACGGACGTCATCCATGCGGCGGGCGTGCTGGACGACGGCGTGATCGCCTCGCTGACGCCGGAGAAGACCCGGGCCGCACTGCGGCCCAAGGTGGACGCGGCCTGGCACCTGCACGAGCTGACACGGGAGTCGGACCTGTCGTCGTTCGTCCTGTTCTCCTCCGCGTCCGGTCTGCTCGGCGGCGCCGGTCAGGCCAACTACGCGGCGGCGAACGTCTTCCTGGACGCGCTGGCCCTGCACCGGCGCCGGCTCGGCCTCCCGGCGGTCTCCCTGGCCTGGGGCATGTGGGAGGACGCCAGTGGGATGACCGGGCATCTGGACGACGCGGACCGGGCCCGGATCGGCCGGGGCGGGCTGGTCCCGATGTCCGTCCCCGAGGGCATGGCGCTGTACGACGCGGCGCTGGCGGCCGGAGCGCCGCTGCTGGCACCGGCGCCGCTGGACCTCGCCGGGCTGCGGGCCCAGGCGGGCCCGGAGGGGCTGCCCGCGGTCCTGCGCGCGCTGGTGCGGGGGCCGGTCGTACGGCGGGCCGCGCAGGCCGCGCGCGCGTCGGCGCAGGGCCTCGCGGACCGGCTGGCGGCCCTGCCCGGGCCGGAGCGGGAGCGGGTCCTGCTCACGCTCGTGCGCGACCAGGTCGCGGCGGTCCTCGGGCATGCCGCGGCCGACGGGATCGCGGCGGACCGCGCGTTCAAGGAGATCGGCTTCGACTCCCTGACGTCGGTGGAGCTGCGCAACCGGATCGCGGCGGCGACCGGGCTGCGGCTGCCGACGACGCTGGTGTTCGACTTCCCGACGCCGCAGGCGCTGGCCGGGAAGCTCCTGGGGCTGCTGGCCCCGGCGGACGCGGCCGCCGACCTGGACCGGCTGCTGGCCTCGGTGACCGTCGACAGCCCGGACTTCCCGGCGCTGCGGGACCGGCTGCGGGCGGCCCTGTGGCTGTGGGAGGAGCAGGCGGGCCCGGTGGACGGCCCGGACGGGAGCGACGGCCCCGGTGATCTGGCCACGGCCACCGACGAGGAGCTGTTCCGGGCCCTCGACGGAGAACTGGACGCGGATCCGGACGCGGAACTGGACGGAGAGCTCGATGCCTCCTGAACCGAACGGAAAGAGTGGGACAGCGATGAGCAACGAGGAAAGGCTCCGCGACTACCTCAAGCGGGCGACCGCCGACCTCAAGCAGGCCAAGCGCCGGATCCGGGAGCTGGAGGACAGGAACCACGAGCCGATCGCGATCGTGGCGATGGGCTGCCGCTTCCCGGGCGGCGTCGACTCACCGGAAGCCCTCTGGCAGTTGGTCGCGGAGGAGCGCGACGCGGTGTCCGGCCTGCCGGTGGATCGGGGCTGGGACGTTGACGGGCTGTACGACCCCGACCCCGACCGGCCGGGCACCACGTACGCGCGGGAGGGCGGCTTCCTGCACGACGCGGGCCGGTTCGACGCGGCGTTCTTCGGGATGGGGCCGCGCGAGGCGATCGCCACGGACCCGCAGCAGCGGCTCCTGCTGGAGGTGGCGTGGGAGACCTTCGAACGCGCCGGGATCGCCCCCGGTTCGCTGCGCGGCAGCCGCACGGGCGTGTTCGCGGGGGTCGTCTCCCAGGCGTACGTACCGCCGCCCGCCGAGGTGCCCGACGGGTACGAGGGGCACCTGATGACCGGCAACGCGACCAGCGTCGCCTCTGGGCGGATCTCCTACCAGCTGGGCCTGGAGGGGCCGGCCGTCACGCTCGACACGGCGTGCTCCTCCTCGCTGGTGGCCATGCACATGGCCGCGCAGTCGCTGCGCAGCGGGGAATGCGATCTCGCCCTGGCGGGCGGCGCGACGGTGATGGCCACACCGCTGCTGCTCGTGGAGTTCAGCAGGCAGCGCGGGCTGTCACCGGATGCGCGGTGCAAGGCCTTCGCGGCAGCCGCGGACGGGACCGGGTTCGCGGAGGGCGTCGGTCTGCTGCTGCTGGAGCGGCTGTCCGACGCCCGGCGGAGCGGGCGCCGGATCCTGGCCCTGCTGCGCGGCTCGGCCGTGAACCAGGACGGGGCGAGCAACGGTCTGACGGCGCCCAACGGGCCGACGCAGGAGCGGGTGATCGCGCAGGCGCTGGCCTCGGCCCGGCTGGCGCCGCAGCAGGTCGACGTGGTGGAGGCGCACGGTACGGGCACGCGGCTCGGTGATCCGATCGAGGCCCAGGCGCTGCTGGCCGCGTACGGTCAGGGGCGGCCCGCGGGTGAGCCTCTGCTGCTGGGCTCGGTGAAGTCCAACATCGGCCATACGCAGGCGGCCGCGGGGGTGGCGGGCGTCATCAAGATGGTGGAGGCGATGCGGCACGGGCTGCTGCCGCGCACGCTGCACGTGGACGAGCCGACTCCGCACGTCGACTGGTCGGCGGGGGCTGTGGAGCTGCTGACGGAGTCGGTGCCGTGGCCGGACCGGAAGCGGGCGCGGCGGGCGGGGGTGTCGTCGTTCGGGATCAGCGGGACCAATGCCCACGTCATCCTGGAGCAGGCGCCGGGGCCCGCCGTCTCCGGGGCCGCGTCGCGGGGCCCGGCAGCAGCGTCCCCACGGTCGGCACCGGACGGGGCTGCCGCGCCGCCCGCGCCGTGGCCGCTGTCGGCCCGTACGGAGGGGGCCCTGAGGGCCCAGGCCGGCCGGCTGCTCGCCCGGCTGGAGTCCGCCGGGGCGGACTGGACGGACGCGGAGGTCGGCCGGACCCTCTCCCTCGGGCGCAGCCACCTGCGGTACCGGGCGGCCGTGCTGCCGGGTGGACGTGAGGCGTCGGCGGCCGCGCTGGCGGCCCTGGCGGCGGGCGGCCCCGCGGGGGGCGTCGTGCGGGGCACGGCCGGCGAGCGTCCGGCGACGGCGTTCCTGTTCACCGGGCAGGGCAGCCACCGGGTCGGCATGGGCCGGGAGCTGTACGAGGCCCGGCCCGGGTTCAGGACGGCGCTGGAGGAGGTGTGCGCGGCGTTCGACACCCCGTTGGGCCGTCCGCTGCTGCCTGTGCTGCTCGCGGCCGAGGGCAGTGCGCAAGCCGCGCTGCTGGAGCGTACGGAGTTCGCGCAGCCCGCGCTGTTCGCTCTGGAGCTGGCGCTCTTCCGCGAACTGGGGCGGCTGCTTCCGGAGCCGGAGTGGGTGGCCGGGCATTCGATCGGCGGGCTGACGGCGGCCGCGGCGGCCGGGGCCCTGTCCCTGGAGGACGCGAGCACGCTGGTCGCGGCGCGGGGCCGACTGATGCAGGAGCAGCCGGCGGGCGGCGCGATGCTGGCCTGCGAGGCCTCGGAGCAGGAGGTGCTGGCGCTGCTCGGCGAGTACGGGGGCCGGGTCTCGCTGGCCGCCGTCAACGGCCCCTCGTCGGTGGTGGTTTCCGGTGACGAGGACGCCGTGGCGGAGATCGCGGCCGCGTTCACCGCATGGCGGCGGCGGACCAGCCGGCTCCGGGTGAGTCACGCGTTCCACTCGCACCACATGGACGGCGCCCTCGAACCGCTGCGCCGGGTGGTGGCCGGCCTGCACTTCCGGACCCCGTCGCTGCGGATCGTCTCCGACCTGACGGGCCTGCCCGTCGACGGGGAGGAACTGCGCCGACCGGACTACTGGGTCCGCCAGCTCCGTTCGACCGTGCGCTTCGGCGAGGTCGTCTCGACGCTGCACTCGGCGGGGGTCACGGCCTTCGTGGAGGTCGGGCCCGATGCCGTGCTGGCCCCGCTGGTCTCGTCGGCGCGGTCCACGGGCTCCGGCGAGCCGGCGGTGGTGCCGGTGGTGGTGCCGACGCTGGTGCGCGAGCGGCCCGAGGAGGTCTCGCTGGCCGGAGCGCTGGCCCGGTTGCACGTGGCGGGCCAGACGGTGGACTGGAGGGAGTGGTACGGCGGCCCCGAGGCGGCGGGGGCGGACCTGCCGACCTACCCGTTCGAGGAGACCCACTACTGGTGGCCCGCCCGTGCGGCGGCCCGCCCGCGCCCGCTGGCGAGCGTGCCGGACCTCGCCGGGCCCGGCCCGGCCGGCGGCGCGGTGGAGACGCGAGGGCACGGGAGTGGGTACGGGCCCGCGCACGAGCCCGTGGAGGATGACGCGCGGGGGCCCGTGGAGGATGACGCGCGGGGGCCCGTGGAGGATGACGCGCGGGATCCCGCCGGGGTGGACCCGTACCTGGAACTCGTCCGGGTCCACGCGGCCGACGTGCTCGGCCACGCCTCGCCCGAGCTGATCGACGCCGAGGACAACTTCCTCGACATCGGCTTCTCCTCCTTCACCGCGCTGGAGGTGCGCAACCGGCTGTGCGAGGCGACGGGGCTGATCCTGCCGCCCGTACTGCTCTACGACTACCCGACCCCGGCGGCCGTGGCCCGCTTCCTGGAGGAGCAGGCCCCGGCAGCCTGACGCGGGGTGCGGAACGGAAGCGAGGCGGTGGGCACCGGGGACGCCACCCGGTGCCCACCGCCTTCGTGCCCGGCGCGCTACCAGCGCACGGGCAGCCGCAGGATGCCCTGGACCGATCCTCCGGGCTTGGTTCCCAGTTGCGAGACGGGCTCGGCGAGGCTCAGCTCCGGCAGGCGTACGGCCAGTTCGTACAGGGCGATCTCCAGTTCGGCGCGGGCCAGGTTCTGGCCGATGCACTGGTGGACGCCGTAGCCGAAGGCCAGGTGGTGCCGGGTGCCGCGCTCGAGGTCGAGGACGTCGGGATCGGGGAAGGCCTCCGGCGAACGGTTGGCCGCGGCGTTCGGCAGGTAGACGGCGTCGCCCTCCCGGATCAGCCGGCCGCCGATCTCGATGTCGGCGGCCGCCACCCGCTGGAGTTCGTCCGCGACGGAGAGGAACCGCAGGAGTTCTTCGACCGCGCCGGCCGCGAGTCCCTCGTCGGACCGCAGCCGGGCGAGCCGGCCGGGGTGCTCCAGGAGCGTGAGAATGCTCAGCCCGATCATGTTCGCGGTCGTCTCGTGGCCGGCGACCAGCAGGAACATCGCGATGGAGGCGACCTCCTCCCGGGTGAGTTCGCCCCTGCCCAGGCGCTCCGTGATGAGCTCGTCGAGCAGCCCTTCGCCGGGCTCGCCCAGTTTCGTCTCGATCAGCTCCTCGAAGTACAGGATCAGCGCGGCGCTCGCGGCCGCCGCCTCCTGCGCCGTACTGGTGGCCATCAGCATCCGGCGGGTCTGCTCCTCGAAGAACTCGTGGTCCCCGTAGGGCACTCCCAGCAGTTCGCAGATGACGGTGGACGGCACGGGCAGCGCGAACTCGGGCACCAGATCGGCCGCCCGCCGCCCGTCGGCAGTGAGGGCCTCGATCCGCTCCACGACGATCCGGCGGATCGCCGGCCGCAGCGAGTTGACCCGCTTCACGGTGAAGCTGGGTATGAGCATGCGGCGCTGCACGTCGTGCTCGGGCGGGTCCATCCCGACGAGCGCGACGAGCTTCGCGGCGGCCATCCTGGGCACCAGCACCGGGAAGTCCGGCCGGGAGCGGTCGGAGGAGAGCCTCGGATCGACCAGGAGCCGACGGGTCTCGTCGTAGCCGGTGACGGCCCAGGCCGTACGGCCGTCATAGAGCCGCACCTGCGCCAGCGGCCCTTCCTTCCTCAACTCCTCGTAGCCTGCAGGCGGGTGGTACGGGCACTGGCGCGACATGGGGAACTCGGGCAGCATGCGGCCTCCTGGCCGGGAGGGGAGGGCGAACGTTCGTCCGCGACGACGCGGCATCCTCCGATCCCCCGCTAAAGCGCACCTGAAGACCCCCCGCGGCCCGACCTGCCGGTCCCCGCCGTCACCCATGGCCGATGTCCAACGGGCCGTGTCCGAAGGGCGGATGCGTCGCCGGCCGGTCACCGGGCACCGAGGCCGGGCCGGGCGTTCGGCTTCGCGGATGACCTGGCCGAAGAGGAAGAACCGGAAGAAGTTGGCCATCGGGTTGCCCTCGGTCCACTCGAAGCAGATGTGGGAACGTTGGCCGGGCCCGGCGCCGATCTGACGCCGCCCGCGAGCGGTCCCTGTCAAAACGCGTGGATGTCACCGCAGACCTCGGCCGGCGTCCGGAGTACAGGGGCATCTCGGTCCATGGACCGGGGCATCACTGCTGCCGGGGTGCAAAAAGCACCCGTACGACACCCCGACCTACAGGTGGAGATCGACGGCATCCGCGACTGACCGCGCCGACCCCGGGCGCGGAGATTGCATGCAGACCACGCCCTGTCTCACGGCGGTCACTCCCGCGTGTTGACAGATGCTGCCACTCGGAAGGGGAGGGAGGAGGATGAGAGGGAATCGACGGACGGGCAGGGCCGCGCGGATCATCGGGTCCGTGGCCCGCCGGCGGTGGTCGAAGGAGGTCCGGTCATGGTCACGTCCGAGACATCGCGGGCCGAGCCCAGCCCGGTGGGAGTCGCTCCCTCCGAAGCAGGCGGTCTGCTGGACGTGCTGAGCGTGGCAGCAGTGGTCCTGGACACCGATGGGCGGATCACGCTATGGAGCCCCCAGGCGGAAGAGCTGTTCGGCTGGTCGGCCAACGAGGCACTGGGCAACTACGCGGCCGGACTTCTGGTCGCCGATGAGTACGTCGACCTGATCCTCGAGCTCTTCGGCAAGGTCATGGCTGGAGAGGGCACCTGGGCGGGCGTCTTTCCCGTACGGCACAAGGACGGGTCCACGAGACTGGTGGAGTTCCGCAACATGCGGCTGCAGGACGAACACGGCGACGTGTACGCCCTGGGCATCGCATGCGACGAGGCCGTCCTGCGAGGCGTGGAGCGCGACCTGGCGCTGTCGGTGCCGCTGGTGGCGCAGTCCCCGCTCGGACTGGCGGTGCTGGACACCGGCCTGCGCTACGTCCTGGTCAATCCGATGCTGGAGCGGATCAACGGCCTGCCCGCCGAGAAGCACCTGGGCCGTACACCCCGTGAGGCGCTGCCGTTCCTCGACACGGACGTGATCGAGGCGTCCATGCGCCAGGTCCTGGACACCGGCGTGCCGCTGCTCGACCAGTACGGCATCGGCCGGACTCCCGCCGATCCGCACCAGGAGCATGCCTGGTCGGGCTCGTACTACCGGCTGGAGGACCCGGGCGGACGGGTGATCGGTGTCGCTCTGGTGGTGGTGGACGTCACTGACAGCTACCGTGCGGCCAAAGAGGCGGCCGAGGCCCGTCGGCACCTGGACCTCATCGCCCGGGCATCGGTGACCGTGGGAACCACGCTGGACCTGGGGCGCACGGCCCGTGAACTCGCCGACCTGGTCGTGGCCGACCTGGCCGACATCGCCTCGGTCGACGTCCTCGACTCCGTCCTCGAAGGCAGCGTGACCTCGGCGCCCGGCCCCCGGGCCGGGCAGGCCCTCTTCATGGCCCTGGCCGTATCGGCATCCTACGAGACGGTCGCCGTCCGCGCCGCAGACCCGGTGGGCGAGCGCGTCACGTATCCGGCCGAGCGCCTGGTCACCCGTTGCGTGGGAACCGGGCGTCCCGTCCTGGTATCGCACATCACCGGTCGGGACCTGGCACAGATCGCGCGCGACCAAGCTGCTGCGGACCTGCTCGCCCGGGAGGGCGCGCACTCCTACCTGGCCGTACCGCTGACCGCCCGTGGGCAGGTCCTCGGCGCCCTCGGCCTGCTGCGCACCCGAAATCCGCTGCCCTTCGACGACGACGACGTCACCCTGGCCGGAGAGCTCGCAACCCGCGCCGCCATCGCCATCGACAACGCCCGCTGGTACCAGCACGCCACCGACACTGCCCTGACCCTGCAACGCCACCTCCTCCCGCACCCCCCGCCCCGGGCCGCCGGCCTCCAGATCGCGTACCGCTACCAGCCCGCTGCGGCGGCGGCCGGGATCGGCGGCGACTGGTTCGACACGATCCCCCAGCCGAGGGACAAGACCGCTCTCGTGGTCGGCGACGTCATGGGACACGGTGTGCACGCCGCCGCCACCATGGGACAACTGCGCACGGCCACCCGCACCCTGGCCGACCTCGGCCTCGAGCCGGCCCGGGTCCTGCGTCACCTCGACCACATCACCGCCGAACTGGAAGGGACCATCGCGACCTGCGTCTACGCCACCTGGGACCCGCACCGCTCCCGCTGCCGTGTCGCCCTCGCCGGCCACCCGCCCCCCGTTGTCATCCGGTCAGGGCAGGCCCCCGAACTGGTCGACCTTCCCGTCGGTGTGCCGCTCGGCACGGGCGGCCTCGGCAAAGCCGTCTTCGAGACTGCCGTCCTCGATCTGATACCCGGCGACCGGTTGGTCCTGTACACCGACGGCCTCGTCGAAACCCGCGACGACGCCCTGGACGACCGCCTGAACCTGCTCCTCAGCCTCCTCAGCAATCCCGGCCTCTCCCCCGAGGCAACCTGCGACCGGCTCCTGGCAGCACTGCGACACCACGACGCGGCCGACGACGTCGCCCTCGTCATAGCCCATGTACAAGCTCACCCCGCACCCACCGACGAGACCCACACATCAAGCTGACCAGCGCGCCGGGCGAGTCTCGCCCCGCGTCAGCCGCCCGCCCGGAGTCGCGGGCCGATGTGTCTGCGATCAGGGCCACCGCCTCGTCGAACTTGCCGACTTCCTCCGGGCTGAGCGTCGGGGTTGCGGCCCGCCGCGTCCTGGCCTCCGCAAGCTGTACCTCGCCGATGTCGCCGAGATGCCGTAGCAGCGAGGAGAGCGGAACTGTTGCGGCAACCCTGCCGCATCGAGGTCGCATCGCGGGGCGTCAACCCGCTCGGGCCACGACCTCGAACTCCAGCGGCAGGCTCCGTTCGGTCTCACGCGTCAAGACCGTACCCATCGGAGCCCTCGGCCTCCCCTCACCGCACGGCCACTCTCGCCTGCCGCACGTCGCCTCTTCCGGCGGTCCCGTCAGGGAGTTGGGGAGTCGGTCGCGCGGGCGATGCCGTCGAGGCGGCCGTCGAACCACGCGTGTCGCGCCGCGTCGGGAGCGGCCGGGGGTGTGCCGGGGTGTTGGTCACGGGTGCGGGGGTTCTCCACGACCGCCCAGCCCTTGCCGCCGTCGAAGGTCGTGAACTCGACCAGGCGGTGGTCGAGGTGGCCAGTGATCATCACTGCCATGAGGGACAGGTACTCTCCCCGAAGGTCGGGGGTGAGCTCGCCCTCCTGCGACCCTCCCAGGAGGACCTGCTGCTCCTCGGCCAGGAGCGTGCACGTGGTCTGGACGGCTCGGACGAGTGCCTCGAACTGCTCTCCGCTCAACCGCGTCCGTAGCAACTCCAGATGGGAGCCGAGGACGTCGGCCTCCTCACCGCCTCCCGACCCGCCGGGATCCACCTGCGCTCCAGGCTCTCCAGGGTCCGGCGGATGAGTCTCGGTCATGCTTCCGCCCTTCCCCCAACGGCTGGTGCCCTGCGCAGTGTAGGCCGAGACCCGCGCTCCGAGGGCGCTCTTCGGCCACTCGGCCGGCCCCCGCCGCCTTCTCTCCGGCGCTGCCGGTCCCAGGCGCCCCGAACGCAATCGACTATGCCAATTGCACATTCAAAACGAATGCGATTTCGGCAATTCCGGGATGGATTACCTGCGTTCACCCTCCCAACGTTGACAGCGTGCTGCGTCTTGAGGGTAAATGAGTTCACAGGTGGCCTGATGTGGTCGCAGGGAGGCTGGATCAGGCCACCCCGTGACCGGTTCGTTCCGCCTGTCACCTGGCGTGGCCGCGGCGATGTCGCAGGAGAGGGGCGTTTGGACCGCGGGTGTACGGCGTGCTCGTGCAGTGAGCGGGTATTGACGAATCCGATTCTTCCGTGGGGGATCAATGGCCCAGCTCGATTCCTTTTCCGTCCCGGATTTCCACCTTCCGTTCGGAAACTCCAAGCATCCCGGGGCCGCCCGGGCGAACGCCGAGGCGACCTCGTGGGTGTTGCAACACGAGCTGGTGACCGCCGCGGCCGAGCAGTTCTCGGGCATCGGCGTGGGCCACCTGGCCGGCCGCGTCAGCGGTGACGTCCCCTACGAGCGGGTCCTCCTGCTCGCCGAGTGGATGGCCTGGTCGTTCGTCCTGGACGACCAGCACGATCACCTCATCAGGACCGGAGAGGTCGCGGCCTGGCGGCCCGTCACCGATGCGATCACCGGCTATCTGCGAACGGGGCGGATCGAGCGGTCGGCAGCGGGCCGAAATCCGTTGGTGACGGGATTCGTGGAGCTGTGCGACCGGATCCTGGCCGGCATGTCCGAGGGGACCGCGGCCCGGTACCGCACCCATGTCCCCCTCATGCTCGACTCCTTGGACCAGGAGGCGGGCAACCGCGCCGCCACGCGACGCCCGGGGGTCCAGGAGTACGTCCTCATGCGCCGCCACAGCTCCCAGATCCTTCCGATGATGGACATGGTGGAAGCCGGGCTCGGGATCGACCTCCCTCAGAACGTCCACGACCTCCCCGAGTTCCAGGCTCTCGCCGCGAGCGTGCTCGACGTCATCTCATGGGGCAACGACGTGTTCTCCCTGCCGAAGGAACACGCTTGCGGGGACACCAACAACCTCGTCTCCCTCATCTCCTTCTGGGAGGGGTGCTCCCTCCCCGACGCCGTCCAGGCGGTCGAAGGGCGCATCCAGGAGCGCATCGAGCAGTATCTGACCCAAGAAGAACGTCTGGTTCAGGCCGTCAACGCGCTCCCCGGGACGGAACCGTCGCTGGTCGACGCGGTCACCCGCTGCGTGCGCAGTTACGAGGACTGGATGATCGGCGCCGATCTGTGGCAGCGTTACGAGTGCACGCGGTACAGCGACGAACGGTTCGCGGCCGGACTGGAGTCTGCGTACACCCGTCCGGATCTTGTCTCCGTGGCGTGACGGAAAGTCAGTTCATGGCATCTGAGGCGCATTCCGGTCCCGAGGTCCATGCTCCGGTCGCCCCAGGACGGTTACCGCTCCTGGGGCACGCGCTGCAACTGTGGCGCCGGCCGATCGCGTTCCTGGAGTCGCTCCGGGAACACGGCGACATCGTACGGCTCGACATCGGCACCTGGCCCGTCCACGTGCTGACGAGCCCGGAGCACGTCCACTCCGTACTGGTCCAACAGGCACAGCAGTTCGGCCGGGGAAGGATCTTCGACAGGCTCCGCCCGGTGTTCGGCAACGGAATCGTGACCACCGACGGCGACTTCCACCGCAAGCAGCGCCGGATGATGCAACCCGCCTTCCACCGCAACCACATCGCCGAGTACACCGAGGTGATGTGCCGGCAGGCGGAGGTGATGTCCGCGTCGTGGACGGCCGGCCGTGAGATCTCCATGGTCACGGAGGCGCGCGGGTACGCGATGTCCTCGGTCGCCGAGATGATCTTCTCGGGGGACCTGAGCCGGCCCGCCGTCGACGAGGTGCACCGCTCTCTGCCCATCGTCCTGCAGGGCATGCTCGTGCGGGCCGTCATGCCCAAGTCGCTCGACCGGCTGCCCATTCCCTACAACCGGCGGTTCGACGGCGCTGCCGCCCGGCTGCGCCGGGTCATCGACGAGGTCATCGAGCAGTACCGGGCCGAGGAGCCGGCCGAGCGGGGCGACCGACACGACCTGCTCTCCTTGCTGCTGGCGGGCGTGGACTCCGAAACGGGCTCGACGATGGCTGCCGAGCAGGTGCGGGACGAGGTCATCGCCATCATGCTCGCCGGCACCGAGACCTCTGCGACCACGCTGTCCTGGATCTTCCACGAGATCGGCCGGCACCCCGAGGTGGAGGCGCGCGTCCACGCCGAAGTCGACTCGGTGGTGGGGTCCCGGCCCGTGCGTCCCGAAGACATACCCGCGCTGACGTACACGCACGACGTCTTCCAGGAAGCCCTGCGCCTGCATTCCCCCCTGCTCTTCACCCGCAGGGCCTTGGCCCCCCTCGCCCTCGGCGGAATCTCGATCCCGGCCGGCGCGGAAGTGGCCTACAGTCCGTACGCGTTGCACCGGGACCCCGTGCTCTTTCCCGACCCCGGCGTCTTCGACCCGGACCGCTGGCAGAAGGGGGCGAAGGAGCGGTCCCGTACTCACAGTTACGTACCGTTCGGGGCCGGCCAGCACAAGTGCATCGGCGATTCCTTCGCCGTGGCGGAGATCCTGACCGCGGTGGCAACCGTCGCCTCGCGATGGCACCTGAAGCCCGCCCAGGGCATCACCGTGCGCGAACTTCCCGCAGGGATCCCGCAGCCCAGCGAACTGCCGATGATTCCCGTGGCGCGGAATATACAACACACTTCTCATACGAGTGAGGAGATGCCGCAATAGTGTGCTGAAACAACATCAACTCCTCCTCCGACCCGTACACTCTGCCGCACGTGCTGGAGGGGGCAAAGGATGTCGCAGGTCACGGAACCGAGAAGCTGGAACACTCAGCCCCTGCTCGAGCGGGAGGCTGAAGTCCTCGCGATCCAACGCGCGGTGGACGTACTCTGCGGCATCTCGGGCAATGGCTCGGCCAACCGCAGCGGGGGTGTCCTGACCTTCGCCGGATCGGCCGGCATAGGCAAGACCACCCTGCTGAACGAGGCCCGCCGCCCCGCCGCCGACCGCTCCTGCACCGTGCTCTTCGCGCGCGGCGGCGAGCAGGAGCGGCAGGTTCCGTTCCACGTGATGCGCCAGCTCATCCAACCGGCCCTCGCCGCCATGAGCGAGGACGAACGGCGCGACGCGCTCGGCAACTGGTACGGCATCATCGCCCCCGCGCTGGGGCTGACCGCCGCCCCGAAGAATCCGACGGCGCCCGACCCGCAGGGCGTGCGCGACGGACTCGACTGGGTGGTCACGCATTTAGCGGTACGCAACGCCCCCGTCGTGCTGATCGTCGACGACGCGCACTGGGCGGACGCGGAGTCCCTGAGCTGGCTCACCTCCTTCGCGGCGCGCGCCGAGGAACTGGCCATGCTGATCATGGTGGCCTGCCGGCCCGACGAGATCCCCGCCGACGCCGCCGCTCTGCGCGCCCTCATGGGACGCCAGGGGACGCGCCCGCACGAGCTGGCTCCCCTGACCACGAGCGCCGTCGCGCGCATCGTGCGCGACGCCCTCGGGGAGAACGCGGACGACGTGTTCTGCCGCGAATGCTGGGCGATCACCGGCGGAAACCCCTTCGAGGTGGTCGAGCTGGTCATGAAGGGCCGCGACCGGGGGTTGCAGCCGTACCAGGACAACATCCCCCAACTGCGCGACCTGGCTTCCGCGGTCAAGGGCAGCGGCCTGATCGACCGGCTCGAACAGCTCGGCCCGTCCACCGTCCGGCTCGCCTGGGCGGCCGCCGTGCTCGGTACGGCGGTCCCCCTCGGCATCGTCGGTGGCGTGGCCGCCCTCGGTGAGGCACAGGCCGCCGAGGCCATCGACCGGCTGCGGGCCGCACGCATCCTGACCGTCCTCACGGGCGTACGGCGCAAGGAGGTCGTGGAGTTCTTCCACCCGCTCATCGCCACCGCCGTGTACCGCTCGATTCCGCCCGGTGTGCGCGTGGCCATGCACGGGATGGCCGCCCAGGCCGTGATCGACGACGGGCAGGGTTCCGCGGCCGCCGCCCGCCATCTGCTGGAGATGCACCCCGAAGGCGACCCGTGGGTCGTACAGCAGCTGCGCCAGGCCGCGCGCGAGAGCTTCTCCGCGGGCGCTCCCGATGCCGCGCGCCGCTACCTGGCGCGTGCCCTGCGTGAGCCCCCGGAGGTGGAGGACCGCGCCGAGGTCCTGTTCGAACTCGGATCCGCCAACCTCCTGCACGAGCCCGCGACGACGATCAACCAGCTCAGGGCCGCGCTGGAGGAGCCCAAGACCGACCAGGCCCTGCGCGAGGCGATCACGTACCGCCTCGCCCAGGCGCTCGGCCACACGGGTCAGCTGGGTCTGGCGGCAGAGCTCCTCGCGGACGAGGCCCGGCGCGCCACGAGCTCCCGTACGCGGCTGCGCATGCAGGCCGAGCAGTTCAAATGGAACGCTGTCCGGTTCGACGAGGAGAACTCGCCCGCCCGCTCCCGGCTCCTCGCCCAGTTCGCCAAGCGGCTCACCGGTCGGGGTCTGGCCGAGCGACACATCCTCGGTCTGCGGGCCTGGGACGCCGCGATGCGCGGCGAGCCCGCCTCCACCGCCCTGGAGTACGCGGAACAGGCGCTCGACGGGGGCATGAGCTGGACCGACCAGGACTTCGGCTTCGAGGTGCCCGCCGTCCTCGCGGTCACGCTCATGTACTGCGACCAGCCCGGCCGCGCCGAGGAGCTCTTCAACACGGCGATCATCGAGTTCGAGGGGAAGGGCTGGCGCGGCGCGCACCTGTCGTTCGTCTACACCCTGCTCGGCTACGTCCGCTACCGCCGCGGTCAGCTCGCCGAGGCCGAGGACTTCGTACGCAACGGCCTGCAGATCGCCGACCGCGTCGGCACCGGTACCCCGGCGCAGTGGTACGCGATCGGCACCCTCATCGAAACCCTGCTCGCCCGGGGGAACACCGCCGAGGCGCAGCGCATCGCCAAGGCATACAAGCTGGCCGACGGCTTCCCCCAGGCCGTGGTCTATCCCGATCCCCAGGCCGTGTGGGGCAAACTGCTCCTGGCCCAGGGCAGGATCGAGGAGGCGGAGCACCATCTCACCGCAGCCGGCCGGCGCCTGGATCTGCGCGGAACGCGCAATCCCTCGTGGAGTCCCTGGCAGTTGGACTTGGCGCTCGCGCAGGCAACGCACGCGCCCGAGCAGGCACGGGCCACGGCGGCCGAAGCGGTCGCACGGGCCCGCGCGTTCGGGACGTCCAGCGTGATCGGTCACGCCCTGCGCGTCGCGGCCGCGACCACGGACCCGTCCCAGGCGGCGGGCCTGCTGCAGGAGGCCGTGGAGCACCTCGAACAGTCACCGGCCGCCTGCGAACTCGCGCACGCGCTCATCGACCACGGGCTGGCCCTGCACGCCATCGGCGACCCGCACCAGGCAGCACAGCAGAACTACCGGGGCATGGAGTTGGCCGCCGACTGCGGCGCCGACGGGCTCGTGAGCAGGGCCAGGAACCAGCTGGCCGCGGCAGGTCTTCGGCCTCGCCGTCTGCACACCTCCGAGCAGGACACCCTGACCGTGGCCGAGCTCACGGCGGCCCGCCACGCCTCGGCGGGGATGGACAACAGGGCGATCGCCGCGGCGATGCACACCCACGCCCAAACGGTGTCCGAGCTGTTGTCCGCGGTCTTCACGAAACTGGGCACCGACCGGCTCGGACTGCACCGGGCGCTCGGAGACTGATCTCACGGTCGGTCCGGCGGGGAGTCCGGGCCGGAGTCGGTGCTCGGCCGGCCCCGGCGCGGACCCGAGGGGGCTCAGTCGAGCCCGGGTGCGCCCCACACGGGGAACCAGCGGCCGAGGTCCGGCTCCATGGGCAGGTCGTCCGCGAGCAGAGCCCGGATCTGCAGTTCCGTGCCGTTGTCACGCTTCCCGGTCTCCCCGGTCCGCCCGGTCTGTCCGGGAAGCGGAGCGAACGGATAGAAAGTGCCTCGCTTGTACAGGTAGACCAGGGCCAGTGCACGCTCCGCCGTCGCGTCGTGGAAACCCATCAGGGAGCAAAGGAGCTGCGGACCGAAGCCGGCGTCCTGGAGGAGTGCGTTGACGGCGTGCAGGTCGTTGACCAGTGAGGCGGTGTCGTCGGCAGGGTGCCGGGCGAGGAGCCAGGTGTAGCCGTACGCGTCCTGGCTGAACTCGACCGGTCGGCCACCGCTGCCGGTATCGGCGTCGAGCAGCTCCCGTACGTCCTCCTTGAGCCGGGCGAAGGCACCGCCTTCGACGCCGGCGAAGCACACCGAGCCGGCGCCGGTCGGAGCGAACCCGGCACCCGCCTGAAGGGTGATCGCGGCGCTGGGCAGGCCGAAGAGCCGGTCGAGGTCGGGAAGTACCGGCTTGCTGCGGCCGAGGATGGTGTCGAGCAGTCCCACGGTAGGAACCTCCGTTGCCGGTGACGCGCCTGGCTGTTCAGGGACGGCCGAGCTGCTCCGTGATCCTGCCCAGCCGGTCCAACCGCTCCTCCAGCGTGGGGTGGGAGTCGAGCAGCCTGCTCAGGCTTTCCTTCGACGAAAACGCGGGCGCGAACCAGAACGCGTTGAACGACTCCGCCTTGCGCAGATCCCGGCTCGGGATCCTCGCCATCTCACCGGTCACCTTGGTGAGCGCCGAGGCGAGTGCGGAAGGCCGGCCGGTCAGCAGCGCGGCCGCACGGTCGGCGGACAGCTCGCGGTAGCGGGACAGCAGCCGGGTCAGCAGGAAGCTGATCACGTAGACGACGGCGCTGACCAGGGGTATCAGGATCGCCACGAGGGCGGCGTTGCTGTCGCGGCTGTTGCGGCCGAGTCCGCTGTAGACCGCGATGCGGGTCATGATCCCCGCGAGGACACCGAGGAACGACGCGACGGTCATCACCGCGACGTCGCGATGGGCGACGTGCGACAGCTCGTGCGCGAGGACACCCTCCAGCTCCTCCGGCTCCAGGCGGCGCAGCAGCCCCGTGGTGACGCAGACCAGTGCGGCGCGCTCTCCCCGGCCGACGGCGAAGGCGTTCGGCACGTCGCTGTCGGCGATCGCCACCCGGGGCTTGGGCATGTCGGCGAGGGCGCAGATACGGTCCACGGCGCCGTGCAGCTCGGGCGCCTGCTCACGGGTGACCTCGTGGGCGCCCATGCAGGAGGCCGCGATACGGTCACTGAACCAGAACTGCGCGACGAACAGACCGCCCGCGATCACCAGAATGGCGGGCCACGAGCCCCGGTACAAGGCCAGCAGGGCGCCCACGAAGACGACGTAGAGCAGCCCGATGAGGAACATGGTCGTCACCATGCGGGTGGTGAGTCCCTTGTCCGGGACGTAGCGCGAACGAAGCCGGTTCCCAGGCATCTGGCCGCCCTCCAGCGGGAGCGCGGAGCAGCGCTCCTCACTGTCGATTGTGCAACTTCCTCGCCCACCGTGCGGACCCTCCGGGAATCCGTCGGCGTTCGTACGCCGCCCGTCAGCCGGCGTGGACGTGCGGGCGGCGGCTGCGGTCCGGTTCGGCTTCGCGGATGACCTCGCGGGTGACGGGGGCGACCTCGCCCTGGCCGAAGAGGAAGAACCGGAAGAAGTTGGCCATCGGGTTGCCCTCGGTCCACTCGAAGTAGATGTGGGGACGCTGGCCGGTCTCGTCGCGTACGTGGAGCAGGAGGGCGGCCAGCGCGTTGGGGATGCTGGAGCTCTCCAGGGTCAGGACGCGGTAGCGGTCGTGGAGGACCTCGCCGCGTACGCGCATGCCGGATTCGAATTCGGAGGCGTCCGTGACGGTGACCTCGACGAACATGACGTCGTCCTCGACCGGGATGTCGTTGTCCGCGCGGATCTGCGCCTTCTTCTGCCGGTACTCCTCCACGTCCCGGCTGTCGGGCTCGTTGGCGATGAAGCGGATCGTGCGGTTGGCGGTGTCGCGGATGAACCGGTCCGCCATGTCGTCGAACTCGATGTCCGTGACGCGCAGCTCGAAGACACGGGCCAGGCGCGAGAGGAGGGAGAGTGCCATGATGCCGCCGATGAAGCAGGCGCCGATCTTCACGCCGTCCGGCCGCTCCACGACGTTGACGGCCGTCGTGTAGATGAAGACGGCCGAGATGATTCCGAAGCCGATGGTCCAGCCGCGCTCCCCGGCCCGCCGGGCCGCGATGGTCACGGCGACCGCCGCCGAGGTGATCAGGACCAGGACGCCCGTGGCGTACGCGCCGCCCTGGGCGTCGACGTCGGCGTTGAAGATCCAGGTGACGAGGAACGCGACGAGGGTGAACACGATGACCATGGGGCGCAGGGCGCGGGCCCAGTGCGGGGCCATGCCGTAGCGGGGCAGGTAGCGCGGCATCAGGTTGAGCAGGCCGGCCATCGCGGAGGCGCCGGCGAACCACAGGATGCAGATGGTGGAGATGTCGTAGACGGTGCCGAAGGCGGAGCCCAGGTACTCGTGGGCCAGGTACGCGAGGGCGCGGCCGTTGGCTTCGCCTCCTGGCTGGAACTGGGCGGCGGGGATCAGCAGGGTCGTGATCAGGCTGGAGCAGATCAGGAAGACGCTCATGATCACGGCTGCCGTGGTCAGCAGCTTCTTGGCGCCGCGGATCCGGCCGGCGGGCTTCTCCTCGCTGTCCGCGGGGTCGCCCTGGACGTGCGGCATGACCGCCACGCCGGTCTCGAATCCGGACAGGCCGAGCGCGAGCTTGGGGAACACGACGAGGGCGATGGCGATCATCATGAACGGGTTGCCGTGCTCGGCGGTCAGCGCGGTGGTCCAGTCGGTGATGACCTGCGGCTCGCTGAACACGTTCCACAGCCCGACCGCCACGACGACGACGTTCAGGCCGAGATAGGTGGCCACGAGGACCACGGCCACGCCGATGGCCTCGCTGAAGCCCTTCAGGAAGACGCCGCCGAGCAGCGCGATCAGGATCAGGGTGATCAGTACCTCGTGGCCGTGCAGGGTGCTGGTGAGGTGCGGGTTCTCCACCATGTGCGCGGTCGCGTCGGCGGCGGAGAGGGTGATGGTGATGAGGAAGTCGGTCGCCGCGAACCCGAGCAGGGTCAGGACGAACAGCTTCCCCTTCCAGAACGACAGCAGCTTCTCCAGCATGGCGATGGAGCCCTCGCCGTGCGGGCTCTCCTCCGCCACCCGCCGGTAGACGGGCAGCGCGCCGAAGAGGGTGAGCAGTACGAGCACGATGGTCGCCAGCGGCGAGAGCAGACCGGCCGCGAGGAAGGCGATGCCGGGCTGGTAGCCGAGGGTGGAGAAGTAGTCGAGGCCCGTCAGGCACATGACCCGCCACCACGGCCGGCCGTGCGGTTGGGCCGCCGACTCCTTGGCTGCGGGCGAACTCGTCTGGGCGGTCAAGCCTTCCAGCATCCAAGCGCGCAGGCGCGAAGAGCGGGCAGGGGTGGCCATCGTCGGGCGCTCCTGTCGTACGGCATGGGATTCGGCCATCGGAGTCGACGGCTGGGCCAGCGTACGCAGCGAGAACACAGCCAATACGTCTATATCCTCGCCTGACGGAATCCTGACGCGCTCTTAACGCCATTCCTTCCAGTGGCGTACGGAACGCGTTCCCGCCGCGACGAAGTGCCGAGACCCGGAGGGTCAGCGGGGGTGGGCGGTGATGCGGAACCGCAGTCGGCAGATCACCGCGTCGGTGTCCCGGCGTACGGCGTGGGCGACCACTGAGCCGCGCTGGTTCTGCAGGATCCGCTGCCACAGGCGTTCCGGCTCGGTCTCGGGGATGAGGACGGTCACCTGGGTGTCCGGCCGCTGCTCCGTCAGCTCGCGGACGTAACCCGACACGGGACGGCCCGGCGAACGGGTCGGGGAGCAGAGTTCGACCAGCTCGACGCCCGGGTTCCACACCTCCCAGTCGCGGCGCAGCGCCTCGGTGGCCCGTCGGTCCTCGGGCGCGGGGTGCGTGACGGTGACGGCGAGGACCTCGTCGCCCAGCGAGCGGGCCGCGGTCAGCGCCCGACAGGTCAGCAGCGACAGCCCGGACACGGGGACGACGACCATGGAGCGGGAGCGCCGCGGGGGCTGCGGGACCCGGCCGAGTTCCAGGCGTGCTCCGATCTGCCCGTAGGCGCGGTGCACCTTCTCGAAGGCGAGGACGAGCACCGGCAGGGCCACCACGATCAGCCAGGCCCCCTCGGTGAACCTGGTCGCCGTCACCACCACCGCGGACACGCCGGTGAGCAGCGCGCCGAAGCCGTTGAGCACGGCTTTCGCACGCCACCGGGCGGGGCGTTCCAGCGACCAGTGGCGGACCATGCCGACCTGGCAGACGGTGAAGCCGATGAAGACGCCGATGGCGAAGAGCGGGACGAGGGCGTTGGTGTCGCCGCCGGAGAGGACGAGCAGGAGGGCGGAGACGAGCGCCAGCCAGATCACGCCGTGGCGGTGGACCTGGCGGTCGGCCTTGAGGGCGAAGACGTGGGGCAGGTGGTGGTCGCGGGCGAGCAGGCTCATCAGGACGGGCAGGCCGCCGAAGGAGGTGTTCGCGGCGAGCGCGAGCAGCACCATGGTGGCGAACTGGACGACGTAGAAGGCGGCGCCGTGGCCGAAGGAGGCGTCCGCGAGCTGGGCGAGGACGGTGACGCCCTCCACCGGCTGGAGGTGGAAGCGCCCGATCAGGATGGACAGGCCGATCAGCATCACGCCCAGGAGCGCGCCGAGTGCCACCTCGGTGCGCCCGGCCCTGCGGGCGGCCGGGGCCCGGAAGGACGGCACGGCATTGGCGACCGCCTCTACCCCGGTCAGGGCCGAACAGCCGGCGGCGAAGGCCTTGAGCAGCAGGAGCGCGCCGACGGCGGTCTCGCCCTGGCCGAGGGCGGAGGCGTGTCCGGCGACGGACGTCGTGCTGACGGGGCCGTCCCGGAAGAGCCCGACGGCGACCATCGCGAGGATCGACCCGACGAACACGGCGGTGGGCACGAGGAACGCCTTGGCGGATTCCACGACCCCGCGGAGGTTCACCGCGGTGACCAGGACCAGGACGCCCAGGCAGATCCACACCCTCTCCCCGTACAGCGCGGGGAACGCCGAGGTCAGGGCCGCGACACCGGCGGTGACGGATACGGCGACGTTCAGGACGTAGTCGAGGATCAGTGAGGCCGCTGCGACCAGGCTCGTTCGCCGCCCCAGATGGCGTTTGGCGACCGCGTAGGAGCCGCCGCCGTCCGGGAAGGCGGCGATGACCTGCCGGTACGAGGCGACGAGCACGGCGAGCAGTGCGGCGATCGCCAGGGTCACCGAGAGGGTGAAGCCGAGGCCGTACGCACCGGCCGCGGCGAGTACGAGCACGATCGACTCGGGGCCGTACGCGACGGACGCCATGGCGTCCAGCGACAGGGCGGCCAGGCCCTGGAGCGCGGTCAGCCCGTGCCGCTCCCCCGACTCGACCGCCGCGCCGGCGCCGGCGCCGGCGCCGGGATCAGGCAGCTCCTCCTGGCCCGGCCTCCGGTCGGCAGCGGTCGATTCTCCTGTGTGCATGGCCATGTCGCCGTTCCTCCGAGGTGAGCAAAGTCAGGACAGCGTCGAAGCCGCTCCCTCCGGGCGCCGGCCACCTTGTCGTGATCCATACGCCGGCCGCGCCACTCTTCACGCACTCCATACGCCGGCTTGCCGTCCGGGCCCGGCGGCTCCGGCCGGTCGCCGTGGCCCTCGCCGCCCGGGCAGGTGCCGCCCCGGACACCTCCGGTCTCGCCCGGAAGGCGTGCAGAGCCGCACGTCACGGTGGGTCGGCGGTGGTCCGCGTATGGACCGCGTCAAAGGTCCCCGCCTGCCCGTATGGAGGTCGTCAAGGCCTCTTAACGCGGGCTGCAACTCACGCTTTGCTCGGTCTCGGCCACTCCGGCCGATTCCATTTCTTCACTTCATCAGGAGCTCACGATGGCCGATCTGGCCTTCGTCGTCACCACGGTCGCGGTCTTCGCACTGGTGGCTCTCATCGCCCGAGGGGTGGCCAAGCTGTGACTGTCGAGAACATCGTCGGCCTCGCGGTGGCCGTCTCCCTGCTGGGCTACCTCGTCCTCGCCCTCCTGTACCCGGAGAGGTTCTGAGTCGACATGAGTCCCCAGATCGCCGGTGCCCTCCAGCTCCTCGCGCTGATCGCCGCCCTGGCCCTTGCCTACCGTCCGCTGGGCGATCACATGGCCAGGGTCTACTCCTCCGAGAAGCACTACCGCCCGGAGAAGTGGATCTACAAGGTCATCGGCGCCGACCCGTCCGCGCAGATGCGCTGGCCCGCCTACCTTCGCGGTGTCCTGGCCTTCTCCGCGGTGAGCGTCCTCTTCCTCTACCTGCTGCAGCGGCTCCAAGGTGTCCTCCCCGGCTCGCTCGGCTTCCAGGCCATCGACCCCGACCAGGCCTTCAACACCGCGGCCTCGTTCGTGGCGAACACCAACTGGCAGTCGTACTACGGCGAGCAGGCCATGGGTCACGTCGTACAGACCGGCGGCCTGGCCGTGCAGAACTTCGTCTCGGCGGCGGTCGGCATGGCCGTCGCGGTCGCGCTCGTGCGCGGCTTCGCCCGCTCCCGCACCGGTGAGCTGGGCAATTTCTGGGCCGACCTGGTCCGCGGCACCGTCCGCATCCTGCTGCCCATCGCGGTCGTCGGCGCGATCGTCCTGGTCGCGTGCGGCGCGATCCAGAACTTCGCCGGGATCCACGAGGTGGGGCAGTTCGCGGGCGGTTCGCAGCAGTGGAACGGCGGGGCCGTGGCCTCGCAGGAGGTCATCAAGGAGCTGGGCACCAACGGCGGCGGCTACTTCAACGCCAACTCGGCCCACCCCTTCGAGAACCCGACCCCGTTCTCCAACCTGTTCGAGATCTTCCTGATCCTCGTCATCCCCTTCGCGCTCACCCGTACCTTCGGCCGCATGGTCGGGAACCTGCGCCAGGGCTACGCGATCCTCGCCACGATGGCCACCATCTGGCTCGGCTTCACCGCGCTGATGATGTGGACCGAGTTCGCGCACCACGGCCCGGCGCTCCAGGCGGCGGGCGGTGCGATGGAGGGCAAGGAGACCCGCTTCGGCGTCGGCGCCTCCGCGATCTTCTCGGTCGCCACCACGCTGACCTCGACCGGCGCGGTCAACTCCTTCCACTCCTCCTACACCGGTCTCGGCGGCGGCATCCAACTCCTGGGCATGCAGCTCGGCGAGATCGCACCCGGCGGTGTCGGCTCCGGCCTCTACGGCATGCTGATCATGGCGATCATCGCGGTGTTCATCGCCGGCCTGATGGTCGGCCGCACCCCCGAGTACCTCGGCAAGAAGATCGGCACCCGCGAGATCAAACTCGCCGCCTGCTACATCCTCATCACCCCCGCCCTGGTCCTCGGTTTCACGGCCGCGGCGATGGCGCTGCCCACCCCGCCCCACTCGATGCTCAACTCGGGCGCGCACGGCTTCTCCGAGGTGCTGTACGCCTACACCTCCGGCGCCAACAACAACGGTTCCGCTTTCGCCGGCCTGAACGCCGACACCCAGTGGTTCAACTCGACCATCGGCATCGCGATGCTGCTCGGCCGCTTCCTGCCCATGGTGTTCGTCCTGGCACTGGCCGGCTCGCTCGCCGAGCAGAAGCCCGTCCCCGAGACGGCGGGCACCCTCCGTACCGACAAGCCGCTCTACACGGGCCTGCTCGTCGGCACGATCCTCATCGTCACCGGACTGACCTACTTCCCCGCCCTCGCGCTGGGACCGCTCGCCGAAGGGCTCGCATCATGAGCACCGCCACTGAGACCCGTGTTCCGCACGAGGACCCGCCCACCGGCCAGAGGCCGCCTGCCGGCCGTGTCGGCGGGGGCCTGTTCGACCCCGAGCAGCTGCTGAAGTCCTTCCCCGACGCGGTGAAGAAGCTCGACCCGCGCGTCATGATCAAGTCCCCGGTCATGTTCGTGGTCCTCGTCGGATCGGTCGTCACGACCGTGCTGGCGTGTCTGGACCCGACGGACTGGTTCGGTTGGGCCATCACGGCCTGGCTGTGGCTGACCACGATCTTCGCCAACCTCGCCGAGGCCGTGGCCGAGGGCCGCGGCAAGGCGCAGGCCGACACGCTGCGCAAGGCCAAGACCGACTCCGTAGCCCGCCGGCTGGCCAAGGACGGCACGGGCGAGGAGCAGGTCCCGGGCACCGACCTGAAGATCGGTGACCTGGTGGTCTGCGAGGCCGGCGACATCATCCCCGGCGACGGTGACGTCGTCGAGGGCGTCGCCTCGGTCGACGAATCCGCCATCACGGGCGAGTCCGCCCCGGTGATCCGCGAGTCGGGCGGCGACCGATCGGCCGTGACCGGCGGCACCAAGGTCCTCTCCGACCGGATCGTCGTCAAGATCACGACGAAGCCCGGCGAGACCTTCATCGACCGCATGATCGCCCTGGTGGAAGGCGCCGCGCGCCAGAAGACGCCGAACGAGATCGCGCTGAACATCCTCCTCGCGTCCCTCACGATCGTCTTCCTGCTGGCCGTGGTCACGCTCCAGCCGTTCGCGATCCACGCCGGTGCCGAGCAGTCGATGATCGTGCTCACGGCCCTGCTGGTCTGCCTGATCCCGACCACCATCGGCGCCCTGCTGTCGGCGATCGGCATCGCGGGCATGGACCGGCTCGTCCAGCGCAACGTCCTGGCCATGTCCGGCCGTGCGGTGGAAGCCGCCGGTGACGTGTCGACGCTGCTGCTCGACAAGACCGGCACCATCACCCTCGGCAACCGCCAGGCCGCCGAGTTCGTACCCGTCAAGGGCACGACCGAGGCCGAACTGGCCGACGCCGCCCAGCTCTCGTCCCTCTCCGACGAGACCCCCGAGGGCCGTTCCATCGTCGTCCTGGCGAAGGAGAAGTACGGGCTGCGCGAACGCCACCAGGGCGAGCTCGCGTACGCAGAGTGGATCGCCTTCACCGCCCAGACCCGCATGTCGGGCGTGGACGTCGACGGCCGCAAGGTCCGCAAGGGCGCGACCGGTTCGGTCATCGCCTGGGTGAACGAGCGCGGTGGCGAGGTCGCGGACGACGCGCAGGCGCTCACCGACACGATCTCGCAGGCCGGCGGCACCCCGCTGCTCGTGGCCGTCGAGGACGCGGACGGTGCCCGCGTGCTCGGCGTCATCCATCTCAAGGACGTCGTCAAGGACGGCATGCGCGAGCGGTTCGACGAGCTGCGCCGCATGGGCATCAAGACCGTCATGATCACGGGTGACAACCCGTTGACCGCGAAGGCCATCGCCGAGGAGGCGGGTGTCGACGACTTCCTCGCGGAGGCCACCCCCGAGGACAAGATGGCGTTGATCAAGCGGGAGCAGGCGGGCGGCAAGCTCGTGGCGATGACGGGTGACGGTACGAACGACGCCCCCGCGCTCGCGCAGGCCGACGTCGGCGTGGCGATGAACACGGGTACGTCGGCCGCGAAGGAGGCCGGCAACATGGTCGACCTCGACTCCAACCCCACCAAGCTCATCGAGATCGTCGAGATCGGCAAGCAGCTCCTCATCACCCGGGGCGCGCTGACGACGTTCTCCATCGCCAACGACGTCGCGAAGTACTTCGCGATCATCCCGGCCATGTTCGCCGTGGTCTACCCGGGCCTGGACAAGCTCAACATCATGGGCCTGCACTCCCCCGAGTCGGCGATCCTGTCCGCCGTCATCTTCAACGCGCTGATCATCATCGCGCTCGTCCCGCTCGCCCTCAAGGGCGTCCAGTACAAGCCGACCAGTGCCGACAAGATGCTCCGCCGCAACATCGGGATCTACGGACTCGGCGGCCTGATCGCCCCGTTCATCGGCATCAAGCTCATCGACATGCTCATCACCCTCATCCCCGGAATCGGCTGAGACGACATGAACAACTCTGTAGGCAACACCGCACGGTTGATCGGGGCCGGCCTGCGAGCCCTGCTCGTCCTGACCGTGATCTGCGGGGTCATCTACCCGCTCGCCGTCACCGGGATCGCCCAGGCCCTGTTCAACGACATGGCCAACGGTTCCGAGATCAAGGACAAGAGCGGGCAGGTCGTCGGCTCCTCCCTCATCGGGCAGAGGTACGACCTCCCGAAGCAGAACCCCGACGACCCGGAAGAGGCGGCCAAGCCGGACCTCAAGTGGTTCCAGCCCCGCCCCTCCAACGGCCTGGGCACCAACAGCGTCAACACCCAGTACTCCCTGATCCTCTCCGGCGCCACCAACCGCTCCGCCGACAACGGCGCCGTGGGCGGCCGGTGCACCGAGGACGCCGAAGAAGGCACCCTCTGCGCCCAGGTCATCGCCGCCAAGGAGGCCGTCATCGCCGACAACTCCACGCCCGGCCACCCGGTCAAGCCCGAGGACGTTCCGGCCGACGCCGTCACCTCCTCCGGCTCCGGCCTCGACCCGAACATCTCCCCCGCCTACGCGAAGCTCCAGATCAACCGGATCGCCGAGCGGAACGGGCTCGACGTCGAGCAGGTCGACAAGCTCGTCGCAGACCACACCACCGGCCGGACCCTCGGCTTCATGGGCGAACCCCGCGTCAACGTCCTCCGACTCAACATCGCCCTCAAGGCACTGACCAAGAGCTGATGTCGCACGTCGCACGGATCGGGAGCCGGCAGGTCGCGGAACGCTCGCGCCCTGCCGGCTCCTTACCGTCCTGCTGTTCCCAACGAAGGAAGGGCTGCACGCCGATGACCCGGGTGCTGGTGGTGGAGGACGACCCTCAGCTCGTCCGCGCACTGAAGATCAATCTGCAGGCGCGCAAGTTCGAGGTCGAAGAGGCTCCGGACGGCGGCTCGGCCCTGCGGCTCGCGGCCGCGCGCGAGCCGGACGTCATAGTGCTCGACCTCGGGCTGCCCGACATGGACGGCGTCGAGGTGATCAGAGGCGTTCGCGGCTGGAGCCGCGTGCCCATCCTGGTCCTGTCCGCCCGCCACACCTCGGAGGACAAGATCCGCGCCCTGGACGCGGGCGCCGACGACTACGTGACGAAACCCTTCAGCATGGACGAGCTCCTGGCGCGGCTGCGCGCGGCCGCCCGCAGGCACGAGCCTCCCGCCTCCCGGGCGGACCAGGTGGCCGTGGTCACGACCGACGGGTTCACCGTCGATCTGGTCGCGAAAAAGGCGTACCGGGGCGAACGCACGGTACGGCTGACCCCGACCGAGTGGCACCTGCTGGAAATCCTCATCACCCACCCCGGTCGGCTGATCACCCAGAGCCGACTGCTGCTGGAGGTCTGGGGTCCGAGCTACGGGGGGAACACCAACTACCTACGCGTCTACATGGCCCAGCTCCGGCGCAAACTGGAAGCGGACCCCTCGCACCCCCGGTACCTGATCACCGAGCCGGGCATGGGATACCGCTTCGAACCCTGATCACCCGGGTCGCGGCGCGCCGTGAAGCCCGGCGTGCGACCACGCGCGGCCGTCAACCGGTACAGGGCGGGCCGTACCAGCCACGTCTTGAGCCTCGTTGACTCTCTGTGATCGGCCCCGATCGGCCGGTCGGCCCGTGGCGGACTCGTGAGCCCGCCTGCCTTCCCGGGGCAGTGCCCGGGCGGCGAAAAGCGTGGCGCGCGCAGCCGAGGAAACCGGGTAACGTCTTTGTCATGTTCTTCCAGACACCGATTCACGAGTGAGAGCGTGACGGGCCCCCGCTGACGTCCCTCCACGTCGCCGCGCCCGTCCCCCACCGTTGAATCCGTAGATCACTGCACATCACCACCGGGAGAACCCGTGACCGACAGCAAGAACATCAACAACCCCGTGGGCCAGGGCGGCGGACAGCGCAAGAGGCAGTCCCGCGCCGAACGGCAGAACAACGGACCGCACCGCAATCTCGACCGCCAGGGCGCCGCCGACAGGAAGGCGGAACTGGTGCGCAAGATGCGCGAGAAGGCGGCCGCGGCCGAGGCCGCCGAACAGGCGGACAACGGCGCCGCACAAAGCTGACGCACCGCCGCCGCGGAGCGGCACCGCACGGGGCAGGGCCCGGACCACGACGCAGGGTCCGGGCCCTGCCTCCGTATCGGGGCTCCCCCGCCGCACCGGGCGACGCGGCGCATCGCGGTGCCCCGTGCGTCAGGCGCTCGCTCGGTGCCAGGGGATCTCGGCCCACACCTGCTTGCCTCCGCTGAGGGGAACCGATCCCCAGGCCATCGTCATCGCCTCGACGATGAGCAGCCCTCGACCGCCGGTCTCCTCCCAGCTCACCGACATCGGTTTGACGGGGCTGCGCGGCGACGCGTCGTTCACGGCGATCCGCAGCCGGTCCGCCGACAGGGTCAGATCCATCCCCACCGCGCCCTGCGTGTGCGCGATCGCGTTGGTGACCAGCTCGGACACGACCAGCAGGGCTGCGTCGAGTTCCTCCGCCACTCCCCAGGACCGCAGGGTGCGCGCGGTGAAGCGGCGCGCGTGCATGACCGCGTCGGGCAGCCGCCACACCGTCCAGTGGCTCCGCATCGGCCGGTCCCGTGCGCCGTCGTAGCGCAGCAACAGCAACGCGACGTCGTCATGGCGACGGCCCACGGTGACGACCAGTTCGTCGGCGACCGCTCCCACATCGACCGGGTTGGCCGCGGCGAGCACCTCGCGCACCCGCCGCATGCCCTTGTCCAGAGGCAGCCTGGCGGACTCGACCAGTCCGTCCGTCAGCAGCATGAGCAGCGTTCCGGGGATCAGCCCGGCCTCGGTCATGGGGAATTCGGCTTCCGCGAGCACCCCCAGCGGAGGCCCGCCCTCGACCTCCAACTCCTCGGTGACGCCGTCGGGATGGCGCAGTACCGGCGGCAGATGGCCCGCACGCACGACCTTGGCGATGCCCTCCTCCATGTCCAGGTCCACGTACCCACAGGTGGCGAACAGGTCGGTCTCCATGCCTACGAGCAGCCGGTTGGCCCGCGCGACCACCACATCGGCCGGGTGGCCCTCCACCGCGTAGGCCCTGACCGCCGTACGCATCTGGCCCATGATGGTGGCCGCCGCCGCGCTGTGCCCCTGTACGTCCCCGATGACGAAGGCCACATGACCGTCACGGAGCGGAATGACGTCGTACCAGTCGCCGCCCACCTCGAGTCCCGCCGTCGCGGGGAGATAGCGGGCGACCGCGATCCCGCCCGGCAATTCCGGGAGCTTACGGGGCAGCAGACTGCGCTGGAGCATGCTGGCGAGTTCGTGGCCCGCGTCCAGAGCGCGGGCGCGCACCAACGCCTGCCCCGCCAACCCCCCTGTCGCGGTCAGCAGCGAACGCTCCTCCGGTCCGAAGCGGTGCTCCGCGTCCCATCCCACCAGGCAGGCGCCCGTCATCCTGCCCTCGGCGGGCAGCGGCAGCACCGCGAGACCCCCGGGGCCCACACCCAGCAAACCGGGCTCGAGAGCCGCGCCGGGCGGCCACAGGCTCATGTGCCCCTCACGCAGCGCGCTCTGCAGAGTGGGCAGGTCACCGAGCGGTACGTCGGGCCACACGGACCGCCATTCCGCGCGCCACGCCTCGGGCCAGGCATCGGGTTCCGGCGGGTCGAGGGCGGTGACGATGAGCCGTTCCGGCTCCAGTACGCCGACCGCGACCCGGGAGGCGCCGAGCGGCTCGCGCAGCGCGGCGACCACCAGTCGGCTGACCTCCCGGACGGACGCCGCTCCCGCCAGCGCGGCCGACAGCCGCTGCACGAGGGACACCTCGTCGGCGCTGGGCCTCAGATAGGCGGCATCGGCCACCACACCCAGGACGCGCTGCGGCGTGCCACCGGAGTCCACCTCCACGCGGCAACGCAGGCCCAGCCAGCGCAGCTCTCCGTTCGGGCGGCGGATACGGAACGCCAGCTGCTGCCCCTCGGCGGCCAGCCGGTCCGGCTCCACGATCGCCATCAACGCGGGCATGTCGTCGGGGACGGCACAGGCGAGCAGGGTCTCCACCTGCCCGTCGAACCGCTCGGGAGGCAGACCGAGCAGTTCCAGGACGTTCGCGTGGGCCTCCATGCGGCCGGTGCTCAGTTCCAGGATGAAGGCGCCGCCTTGTTCCGGCACCAGGGACTGTCCCAGATGCACCTGCGGGGCCGCACGTCCGGCGGAGCGAGCGGCGACCGATTGGAGTCCGGCGGCGACCTGATCGGCGTAGAGCTCGAGAAGGCTGCGGTCGTCGGCGCTGAAGCCGCCTCCGACCACCCCCGCCACGATCAGACACCCGAGATCCTGGTCGCCGTGTCCCAGTGGCAGCGCGCCCAGCGAGGTCCTGGCCGGCGAGTTGGGGCCACCGTCCCGGACCCGGGTGGGGACGTGGTGGGGATCCTCCTCGATGAACGTGGCGAGTTCCTTGGGAGCCAGCCACAGCGGGCGGCCGGAGCGGAAGGCCGTGGCGGCGGGCGAATGGCCGTCCACGGCGAGCACCGCGGGCAGCCCGTAGAGGACACCGAGGTTGCCGGTCAGCTCGGCCAGATGCAGTTCCCTGCCCTGGTCGGCGACCACGTAGACAGCGGCAAGCTCGGCGCCGCAGAACGCAAAGCCATCACTGGTCACTGCCCGTGTCGCCTCCTCCCGAGGCATCGCGCCGGCCGCCCCTCCCTCCATGCTGTCGCTCCCGGGACCATCCGGGCGAGTCGGAACGCGCGCCCGGAGGGCCGGTGCCGCCCCGCGCTGCGCGGACCCTCCGCAAACCCGTTGGCGGAACACTGCGGCCCCTGCTACTTTGCCGGAGGCCGTGCGAGAGAACGAGGAGGTGGTACCCGTGAACGCAGTATCGACATGGGTGCTCTCCTCCGGGGTCACGGTCGGGCGATAGGTCGTCCGGGAGCGCCGCTCAGCAGCACTCCCGAAAGGCACGACCGTGCATTTCACTTCCGAGCAACGCCTCGACGACGGCGTCCTCGAACGCGAATTCACCCTCGGCGAGATCCCCGGCATCCTGTGGACGCCCGCGCCCGCGTCCGCAGCCTCACCCGCGTCCGCGCCGACGCCGCTGATCCTGCAGAGTCCGCCTCCCCTCGGGTTGCGCAGGACGTACCCGCGGCTGGCGGCCCGGGCCCGGCACTCCGCGGCGAACGGCTTCGCCACGGCGACCATCGAGCTCCCCGGAAGCGGCGACCGGCCCCGTTGGCCCGCCGCCGAGCAGGCCCGCGCCGACCTGCGCCGGGCGATGGACGCCGGCGAGCCCGTGACCGACGAGATCATCGACGCGCTCGTCCTCCCGCTGGTCGACAAGGCGGTCCCGGAATGGCAAGCCGCCCTGGACGCCCTCCTCGCGCTGCCCGAGATCGGCGGCCCGGTCGGCTACTCGGGGGGAGTGATCTCCATCGGCACCCGGCTGGCGGTGGTCGAGCCGCGCATCTCGGCCGCCGTTCTGTTCGCGGGCAGTTTCGTCCCTCGCGCCATGTACGACGAGGCCCGCCAGGTCACCATTCCGCTGCATGTCCTGCTGCAGTGGGACGACGAAGGGAACGACCGGCAGGCGGCCCTGGACCTGTTCGACGCCTTCGGCTCCACGGAGAAGACCCTGCTCGCCAACATGGGCGGGCACACCGGCGTTCCCGAGCACGCGGGGGAGGCCGCGGCCCGGTTCTTCACCCGGCACCTGACGTGAGACCCGGCGGTCGGGCAGGCCTCGGACGGCAGGTGCTGTCGGCCCGAGCGGGCACCCCCACGCCCCGTGCCGGTTCCGTGCCGACCGCTGTCGCCGAGATCTCGGGAAGGGGCAGGTCGTAGCCCTGATCGGATGAGTGGTCGTATCACTCGTCCGGAGTCCTCGGGCTGCGCAGACGCCGGGCTCGGCATGACGCTGGAAGCCAAGCCCCCGGGGCGGCCGGAGGGGCGCCCGGTGCTCCGGGGCCTCCCGGCGAGCCGGGCCACCCTTCCTCCAGGAGCGTGATCATGGCCCGGAACCGTCGTCTGATCCTCAGCTCGCCGTCCGAAGTGTGGGACCTGCTGTCCGACGGCCACCGCTACGGGGAGTGGGTGACGGGAACCCAGCAGGTCCTCGCCGTGGACCCGCATTGGCCGGACGTCGGCGCACGGCTGAAGGTCCGCGTCGGCGTCGGGCCCCTCACCCTCGACGACACCTGCGTCGTCCGCATCTGCGAACCACTGCACCGCCTGCAACTGGAAGCGAAGGCCGGATCCTTCGGTGCGGCGCGCATCGCGATGCAGCTGATCCCCTGGGGCGAGCACACCCTCTTCACCCTCGATTGGCACCCCCTCCGGGGCCCCGGCACGCGGATGCACGGCCTCCCCGTCGACTACGTCGTCGCGGTCCGCAACGGCATGATGCTCACGAAGCTGGCTCGGATCGCGGTGCGCGAGCACGCCGAGCTGGGCCCCGGCAGCGCGACGTCCGGCGCGGCCGGAACCTCCGCGCCCCGCACGTGACGGAGCCGGCGCCTCCCGACGGGGACGTGAGACGTAGGGCACTAGGGCCTGTCGTCAAACTCCCGTCGTCGCCCGGAGGGCGGCCCCGCGGCGTCTGGTGCGTGCTCTCGGTGCGCCGGGCGGAAGCCCGCGTACTGGACGTACTCGGGCTTCCGCCCGGTGCGGCGAGAGCGCGTGCCAGGCGTCGCGGGGCAGACGGGAGTTTGACGACAGGCCCTAGGGTGGGCCACGCAGCTGGTTCGCCCCCGTCCGCCAGGCGGGACGCGTCGCAAGAGGGAACCCGGTGGGAATCCGGGACTGCCCCGCAGCGGTGAGCGGGAACGACCGCCGTCATACGCACTGGGACCGGAACCGGTCCTGGGAAGCGACGGCCAGTAGACGCCCCGTACGCGTCGTGCGTACGGGAACGTGCCCGCGAGTCCGAAGACCTGCCGCTGCCCGTGCGCGACGAGCGCGTACGGAGACCCGAGGGCCTCGTGGGCGGGCCGGCGGCAGCGGGCACCCCACCGGTCCCGCCGCTCCTTCGCGCCCCGGGTACGCCACCGGGTCGAGCCACGACTCGCGAAGGAGAGTTCCGTGACCACGGACATCACTTCAGGCACCCGCGCCCACAAGGCGCCGGCCGACTCCCGTGTGACCCTCGCCCACATCATGAGCGAGCACGACACCAACCTGTACGGCACCATCCACGGCGGGGTCGTCATGAAGCTCATGGACGACGCGGCCGCGGCGTCGGCGGGCCGCCATGCCGACGGACCGGCCGTGACGGTCTCCGTGGACCGCATGACGTTCATCGCCCCCGCCCGCGCCGGGGACCTCCTCACCGTCCACGCCGTGCTCGAACGCGCCGGTCGGACCTCGATGACGGTGGCCGTTCGCGTCACCGCCGAACGCTGGAACGCCACCACCACCCCCGCCACCGAGGTGGCCAACGCACTCCTGACCTTCGTCGCGATCGACTCCGAGGGCAGGCCGCGCGCGGTTCCCGGTCTCCTGGAGGCGTAGGCGGGTTCCGCTGTCAGGCCCCGGCCCGCTCCTCGCCCACGCGTTCGGGCGAGTGGTCGAAGCGGTCCGGGGCCCGGGAGCGGGCCTTGCGGGCGGCGCGGCGGACACCACCCCGCCGCGCTCCCTTCCACCACACGCCGCCGGGACCCTCGGCCCGGCCGCGGCACCGGGCCCCTCAGCAGTCCCGGTCGTACGTGTGGAACCCTCGGCCCGTCTTGCGGCCCAGCAGCCCGGCCTGCACCATCCGCATCAGCAGCGGCGGCGGCGCGTGGAGGGGTTCCTTGAATTCGTCGTACAGCGACTCCGCGATGGCGGCGATGGTGTCGAGGCCGATGAGGTCGGCGAGTTTGAGCGGCCCCATGGGGTGGGCGCAGCCGAGTTCCATGCCCGCGTCGACGTCCGCCGGGGTGGCGAAGCCGGATTCGGCCATCCGGATCGCCGACAGCAGGTAGGGGATGAGTAGGGCGTTGACGACGAAGCCGGCCCGGTCCTGGGAGCGGATCGCCGTCTTGCCCAGGGTCTCCCGAGCGAAGGCCTCCACCGTCTGCGCGGTCTCGTGGGAGGTGTGCAGCGAGGAGACGACCTCGACCAGCGGGAGGACGGGCACCGGGTTGAAGAAGTGCAGGCCCACGACCCGGTCCGCACGCCCGGTGGCCATGCCCAGCCGCATGACGGGCAGGGACGAGGTGTTCGTCGCGAGGATCGCCGCGCGGTCTTCGACGATCTTGTCCAGCGCGGCGAAGGTCTCGATCTTGACGTCCGCGTCCTCGGTCACCGCTTCGACGACGAGCTGCCGGTCGGCGAGGTCGTCGAGGCTGCCGGTGAAGACGAGGCGGGCGAGGGCGTCCTCGGCCGAGATCCGGTCGAGCTTGCCCCGCCGGACGGCGCGTTCGAGGGAGACGGCGACCCGCTCGCGCGCCGCACGGGCGGCCGCGCCGTCCGCCTCGCAGACGACCGTGTCGAGTCCGGCGCGGGCGCAGACCTCGGCGATGCCGGCGCCCATCTGACCGCCTCCCACGACGCCGACCCGGCGGATGGAGGCGCTCATGACCGCACCTCCCCGCGGCGGACCAGGTGACGGCTGTAGGCGTCGAGGGTGAAGAAGGCCGGCAGGTCGCGTTCCAGGGCGACCCGCTCCAGTACGGCCCTGGCCTCCGGTATAAGGGCGAAGGGCCGCTCCGCGGTGAGCGCGGCGCATTCCTCGTCGAGCACGGCGAGCAGGTCGTCCCGGTCGATCCTCCGGTGACGCAGCCATTGCCAGAGCTGGACGCGGGCGATCTCGGCGGTGGCCGCGTCCTCCATCAGGCCGTGGAGGGCGACCGCTCCGCGGCCGCGCACCCAGGCCTCGAAGTACCGCAGCGAGACGGCCACGTTGGCGCGCACCCCATCCGGCGTGGGTGGCGCGCTGATGCGGCGCACGGAGAGCAGGTCGGCGGCGCGGACGTCCACGTCCTCGCGGGTCCGGTCGAGTTGGTGGGGCCGTCCGTCGAGAACGGTGTCGAAGACCTCGCGGCAGACGGGAACGAGCGCCGGGTGGGCGACCCAGGAGCCGTCGAAGCCGTCCTCGGCCTCTCGTTCCTTGTCCAGGCGGACCTTGGCCAGGGCAGCCCTGTCGGCGTCGGGGTCATCGGCCGGCACGTGGGCGGCCATGCCGCCGATGGCGTGCGCGCCGCGCTTGTGGCAGGTGCGGACGAGGAGTTCGGCGTAGGCCCGCATGAAAGGGGCGGTCATGGTGACCTGGGCGCGGTCGGGGAGCTGGAAGTCGGGCCGGTGGCCGAAGGTCTTGACGATGCTGAACAGGTAGTCCCAGCGGCCGGCGTTGAGGCCGGCGCTGTGCTCGCGCAGGGCGTGGAGGATCTCCTCCATCTCGAAGGCCGCGGTGACGGTCTCGATGAGGACGGTGGCGCGGATGGTGCCGCGCGGGATGCCGAGGAGTTCCTGGGCGAGGACGAAGACGTCGTTCCACAGGCGTGCCTCGCCGGCGTTCTCCAGCTTGGGGAGGTAGAAGTACGGGCCCTGCCCGGCGTCGATCCGACGCTGGGCGCAGTGGAAGAAGTACAGCCCGAAGTCGACCAGCGAAGCGGGGACGGGTCGCCCGTCGATCTCCAGGTGTTCTTCGAGGAGGTGCCAGCCGCGGGGGCGGACGACGATGGTCGCCAGGTCCTCGCCGAGGCGGTACTCCGTGCCCTCGGGCGTGGTGAAGTCGATGCGGCGCTCGATGGCGTCGAGCAGGTTGAGCTGGCCGCCGATGACGTTGTCCCAGGTGGGGGCGGTGGCGTCTTCGAAGTCGGCCATCCACACCCGGGCACCGGAGTTGAGCGCGTTGACCGTCATCCGGCGCTCCGGCGGGCCGGTGATCTCCACCCGGCGGTCTTCCAGCCCGGGGGCGGGAGGGGCCACGCGCCAGTCGGGGTCGGCGCGGATGGCGGCCGTGGTGAGGGAGAAGTCCATTGGTGCTCCCGCGACCAGGCGGTCCTTGCGCCGGAGCCGCTCCTTGAGGATGTCCAGGCGGCGGTGCGCGAACGCCGCGTCGAGGCGGCCGATGAAGTCGAGCGCCTCCTCCGTGAGGATCTCGTCGTGGCGGTCGCCGGGTGCCGCGAGGACCCGGACCCGGTGCGTGGTGGCGGTGGTGGCGGTGGTCATGCGGTCTCCTGACGAGGGTGGGGCGGGGCGTCCTGGTGCCGGCCGGGGCACTAGTGGAACTGCTCTTCCTCGGTGGAACCGGTGAGGGCGGTGGTGGAGGAGGCGGGGTTGACGGCGGTGGAGACCAGGTCGAAGTAGCCGGTGCCGACCTCGCGCTGGTGCTTGACCGCGGTGAAGCCGTGCTGCTGGGCGGCGAACTCGCGTTCCTGGAGGTCGACGTAGGCGGTCATGCCGTGTTCGGCGTAGCCCCGGGCGAGGTCGAACATGCCGTGGTTGAGGGAGTGGAAGCCGGCCAGCGTGATGAACTGGAACTTGTACCCCATGGCGCCCAGCTCCTTCTGGAACGTGGCGATCTGGTCGTCGTCCAGGGTCGCCTTCCAGTTGAAGGACGGCGAGCAGTTGTAGGCGAGCATCCGATCCGGGTACCGCGCGTGGATCGCCTCGGCGAACTCGCGGGCCTGGGCGAGGTCCGGGGTGCCGGTCTCGACCCAGATGAGGTCGGCGTACGGGGCGTAGGCGAGGCCGCGGGCGATGACGGGTGCCATGCCGTTCCGGACGCGGTGGAAGCCCTCCGCGGTCCGCTCGCCCGTGCAGAACCGCGCGTCGCGCTCGTCCACGTCGCTGGTCAGCAGGTTCGCGGCGAGGGCGTCGGTGCGGGCGATGACCAGGGTCGGGGTGTCGGCGATGTCGGCGGCCAGGCGGGCGGCGTTGAGGGTGCGGATGTGCTGGGAGGTGGGGACGAGGACCTTGCCGCCGAGGTGGCCGCACTTCTTCTCGGAGGCGAGCTGGTCCTCGTAGTGGATGCCGGCCGCTCCCGCCGCGATCATCGCCTTCGTCAGCTCGAAGGCGTTCAGCGGGCCGCCGAACCCGGCCTCGGCGTCGGCCACGATCGGGGCGAGCCAGTCGGTCGTGTCGGCGCCGCCCTCGGCGGTGGCGATCTGATCGGCTCGCAGCAGCGCGTTGTTGATCCGGCGCACCACCTGCGGGACCGAGTTGACCGGGTAGAGGGACTGGTCGGGGTAGGTGTGGCCGGCCTGGTTGGCGTCGGCGGCCACCTGCCAGCCGGACAGGTAGATCGCCTGGAGCCCGGCCCGGACCTGCTGCACGGCCTGGCCACCGGTCAGGGCGCCCAAGGCGTGGACGTAGTCGAGGTCGTGGAGCTGCCGCCACAGCCGCTCGGCGCCGCGGCGGGCGAGGGTGTGCTCCTCTCGAACGCTGCCGGAGAGCCGGACGACGTCCTCGGCGGTGTAGGTCCGCTCGATGCCCGCCCATCGCGGGTCGTCGGCCCACCGCTGCCTGAGCCGCTCGGCCGCCGCCTTCGTCGTGTTGGTGTCTGCCATGACCATCACCGTCTCCATGGGTCGCTTGGTCTGCCAACGTCCCGTCCCTGACGACGAGAGATTGGCACTCTGTGCCGTGATAGGGACTGCGGCTGCCGGAACCACACACGCGAAGGCGCGAGTTGAGCCCTCTGTGTCCGCCCGGCCGTTCGAGATCCGGTGGGCCGCACGTCAGACTCTGACAGCGGCACGCAGTGCCATCAATGAGGTACATCTGCCAACTTCTGCGAATCTTCCGCGGCACAATTGCCAAGCTTGCGAAGCTCGGGATCGGCGGATTCGTGCGTACGCTGAACCACTGGCGGGCGAGGTCGAAGGAGCCAGGTGAGCAAGACGTACGCGGGTGCGCGGCTGCGGCGGTTGCGCGAGGAGCGCCGGATGAGCCAGGCCGAGCTGGCACGCGTCCTGGCCATCTCCCCCAGCTACCTGAACCAGATGGAGCACGACTCCCGGCCCCTCACCGTGCCCGTCCTGCTGCGGCTGACCGAGGCGTTCGGCGTGGACCCCGGGTTCTTCTCGGAACGCGACACCAGCCGCCTCGTCGCCGACCTGCGCGAGGCCCTGGCGGGCGAGATCGCCGCGGCCCGCGTCTCTCCCTCCGACCTGGCCGAACTGGCCACGCGGATGCCCGCGGTGGCCGCGGTCCTGCTGGACCTGGGCCGGCGCGGCCACGTACTGGCCGAACGGCTCGCGGACACCGCCGACGGCCGCAACGGAGGCCCGGCCGCGCCGCGTTCACCGCACGAGGAGATCCGCGAGTTCTTCTACCGCCGCCAGAACTACCTCCACGACACCGACCTCGCCGCCGAGACCCTCGCCCAGGAGATCGGCATCCGCCCCGGAGAGGTCATCCGGGTGCTCTCGCAGCGCCTCACCGAGCACCACGGGATCCGGCTCGTCGCGGACTCCGACCGCCTCCACCACTTCGACGGCACGTCCCGCGTCCTGCACCTGTCCAGCCGGCTCCGCCCGGGCCAGCAGGCGTTCCGCATGGCCACCCAGCTCGCCCTGGTCGAGTACGGCGGCGAGCTGGACCGGCTCGCCACCGAGGACTTCGCGCCCGGCTCCCCCGCCCACGGCCTGGCCCGCATCGGCATCGCCAACTACTTCGCCGCCGCGCTGATCCTCCCGTACCGGGCCTTCCACACGGCGGCCGAGAAGTTCCGCTACGACATCGAACGGCTCACCGACCACTTCGGCCTCGGCTACGAGACCGTCTGCCACCGCCTGAGCACCCTGCAACGCCCCCGGCTGCGCGGGGTCCCGTTCTCCTTCGTCCGGGTCGACAGGGCCGGCAACATGTCCAAGCGGCAGTCCGCCACCGGATTCCACTTCTCCCGGGCCGGCGGCACCTGCCCGCTCTGGAACGTGTACGAGGCCTTCGCCGCGCCCGGCCGGATCCACGTCCAGGTCGCCGCCATGCCCGACGGACAGCGGTACTTGTGGACCGCCCGGGCCGTCACCCGGCACCGTGGCGGGTGGGGCGAACCCGGCAAGACCTTCGCCATCGGTCTGGGCTGCGAGATCCGCCACGCGCCCCGGCTCGTGTACTCGGACGGCCTCGACCTGGACAACGCCGCCGCGGCCACCCCGATCGGCATGGGCTGCCGGCTCTGCGAACGCCTGGACTGCCCGCAACGCGCGGTCCCGCCCCTCGGCCGAACCCTGGCCGTCGACGAGAACAGCAGCACGTTCGTCCCCTATCCCGTGTCTCGGGACGAAGGCCGGAAGTCGTCCGGCCGAGCTTGAGGTGGGGTTCCTTGCGCCCTCGCCGGCTATCGTCGCCTCGACGAGGGGAGGCATGGAAGACGTCTTCGATCTGACCGGAACGCCACCACAGGGGTGGATGCACGCACTGTTCGGTGCCGGACCGTACGCCGAAGACGTCGGCCGGTGCGTGCCCGGGCCGCCGGCGCCGCCGGTCGTCGCGGTTCCGCTTCCCGAAGGCGGGGAGTTCGCATACCGGTTGGTGACGGTCGGCTCCTGGTCGGCGCCGGATGACCCGATCGCCGTCTACGACGACACGGGCCTGCGAGCGCCCGAGCCGCCCCTGTCGGAGCAGGAGAAGTCCTGGCTCCCTCGTCGTGCCGAACGGCGGTCCGGGGCGGCGGTGAGGCGCCCGCGACAGCCGGACGGGCGGTGACGCCGCGGGCACGGTTCGAGGAGGACACGGCCGCGCTCGCCTGTGATCAAGGACTCATCCGCTTGGTGCGACGGCGCGCCGGGCTGTAGCGTCACGCCGACATCTGCACATAGCGACGACGGCGAGACGGAAGCCCGGTGTGAATCCGGCATGGTCGCGCCACTGTGTGCTGCGACGACACCTCCAGGGGTGGCGGTCGCGGCGAGTCAGACCCTCGGACCGTCGTTCCGCACCACCACATGGGACGCGTTGTTCCCCGAGGAGGTTCCACCATGGCCGAGGCCCTCGCCCCCGCCGCCATTCCCACCCCCGCCGTCTCGCCGTCGGCTCCGCTGCCGGTGAAGGCCGTCCTGCCCTGGGCGCTGTTCGTCGGTCTCCTGATGCTCGTGGCCCTGTACTTCGTCGGCGCCGAGCAGGGTGCCACCGCCGTGTTCTCCGGTGAGGGCGTGCACGAGTGGGTGCACGACGGCCGTCACCTGCTCGGCTTCCCCTGCCACTGAGAGGCGCACGCACCATGTACGCCTCCACCGTCAGAGGTCTCCTGGTCCGCGGCATGCTCGCGGGCCTGATCGCCGGACTGTTCGCCTTCGCCGTCGCCTACGTGGTCGGTGAGCCCCCGGTCCGGGGCTCCATCGCCGTCGAGGAGGCCGCGGCCGCCAAGGAAGCCGCCCCCGCGGCCGGGCAGGACGCCGGGCACGAGGCCGGTCACTCCGGTCACGGCGCCGCCGCCTCCTCCGCCTCCGCCTCCGCCGAGGAAGAGGAAGAACTCGTCAGTCGCCCCGTGCAGTCCACCGTCGGTCTCGCGACCGGTGTGCTGGTCTACGGGGTGGCGCTGGGCGGCATCGCCTCCCTCGCGTTCTCCTTCGCCCTCGGCCGCGTCGGCGGGTTCAGCCCCCGGGCCACGGCGGCGCTCACGGCGGCGGGCGCCTTCGCCACCGTCTACTTCGTGCCGTTCCTGAAGTACCCGGCCACCCCGCCGGCCGTCGGCAATCCCGACACCATCGGACAGCGCACGACGTTGTTCTTCCTGATGATCCTGCTCAGCGTCCTGCTCGGCGTCGGCGCGATCATCCTGGGACGGCGACTGGCACCGCGCCTGGGCAACTGGAACGCCACCCTGACGGCGGGCGCCGGCTTCGTCGTCGCCACCGCCCTGGCCTTCCTGGTCCTCCCGGACAACACCGACGCCGTCAAGCCCGAGTTCCCCGCGGCCCTGCTGTGGGAGTTCCGGGTGGCGTCGGTGAGCGTCCAGGTCGTGATGTGGGCCGTGTTCGGAATCGTCTTCGGCGTCCTCGCCCAGCGGCTCCTGGCCCACCGCACCGACCCCGCCGGTACGGAGGCGGCCGCGCCCCGGCCGGCCCCGGCCCTCGGCTGATCCGCGCACCGGAGCCACCGTCAGAGCCCTGCCGTTCCGGATGTCCGGAGCGGCAGGGCTCTGGCCGTCTCCCGGGCCGGGTCAGGGCACCGAGCGGATGCGGCGCACCAGGACCGAACCCGCGACGGCCAGACCTCCCGCCAGGGCGTAGAGGGCCGTGTATCCGCCGAGGTGGGTGACGACCGGGGCCGCGATGACCGGAGCCAGCACCTGGGGCAGCGCGTTGGCGATGTTGATCACGCCCAGGTCCTTGCCCCGGTCCTCCGCGTTCGGCAGCACGTCCGTGAGCAGGGCGAAGTCCACCGCCGTGTACACGCCGAAGCCGAGGCCGAGGACGAGCGAGGCGACGACCGCGCCGGTCCAGGTCTGCCAGACGCCGAGCAGCAGGGTGGCCGCGGCGATGACCAGCCCCGAACGGATGACGTAGGACTTCCGGCGGCCGCTGCGGTCCGAACGGATGCCGCTGATCACCACGGTGGAGAGCAGGGTGAGCGCGTTGAGCGCCGTGAGGATCAGTACACCGGTGTCGGCGTCTCCCCCGTAGCGCACCGCGTCGGTCAGGTAGTAGAGCAGGTACATGGTGCTGATGGAGTACGACAGGTTCATCAGGAACCGGGTGAGCCAGGCCCAGCCGAAATCGGGGTGGCGGCGGGGATCGATCCAGAAGCCGGTGAGGAAGGTCCGCCACCGGAAGGCCGGCCGGGCTGCGGGGGCGAGCGTCGAGTCGCGGCGCATGACCACGTACGGCACGGCCGCGAGCACCGAGAAGCCCGCGCAGGCCAGGTAGCCCGCGGTGATCCCGCCCGCGACCGTGGCCAGCGCCGTGCCGACCAGGATGCCGACGACCTGGGAGACGCCGAGCCAGCCGCCGACCAGGCCGCGCTGCCGGGGCGGGACCTGGTCGGGGACGGCGGCGGTGAGTGCGGCGAAGGCCGCGTTGAGGGCGAGCTGGACCAGGCACCAGCCCGCGATCACGGCCGTGACGCTCGCCGCCAGGGAGAGGAGGACCAGGCCGGCGGCGCCGCCCGCCACCCCGGCGACCACCCAGGGGATCCGGCGGCCCGCGCGTGCCGTCGTACGGTCGGACAGCGCTCCGAAGACCGGGTTGGCGACCATCGAGACGGCCGCGCCCAATCCCGTCACCAGGGCGAGGGTGGATGCCTTGTGTTCGGGGGCGAGTTGCTCGGCCTGGCGCGCCAGTAGCAGTTGCAGCGGACCGAACCAGCCGACCCACACCCCGATGTTGGCGAGGGACAGGGCGCCCACCCACCGGCCGCCGGGCGCGCTGCCCTGTTCGGCGGGTTCCGACGCTTCCGTTGGTTCCGCCGGCTCCTCGGGTCCCGCGGGTTCCGCGGCCCTCGGCTCGGCGGTCATCTGCCGCTCTTGATCAGGTCGCGGTACCAGGCGTACGACTCCTTGGGCGTCCGTGCCAGCGTCTCGTAGTCGACGTGGACGAGCCCGAACCGCTGCCGGTAGCCCTCCGCCCATTCGAAGTTGTCGAGGATCGACCAGATGAAGTAGCCGCGTACGTCGACCCCCTCGGCCATCGCCTGGTGCAGGGCGCGCAGGTGGCCGTCGTGGTAGGCGATCCGGCGCGCGTCCTCGACCCTGCCGGTGTCCGGGTCCGGCCCGTCTCCGTACGAGCAGCCGTTCTCGGTGATGTACAGGGGCGGCAGCCGGTCGCCGTAGCGCTCGCGCAGGGTGGTGAGCAGCTCGCGCAGCCCGTCCGGAACCACCGGCCAGTCGAAGTCGGTGCGCTCGTACCCCTCGATGTCGCGGATGGCGAAGGGGAGTCCGGAGGGGATCTCGATGCCGCCGAAGGCGGAGGCGGCGGCCGGGGTCGGCGCGCCGACGAGCATCGGGTTGTAGTAGTTGACCCCGTACCAGTCCAGCGGGGCCGAGATCGTCTTGAGGTCCTCCGCCACCGGGCCGGGCAGCAGGGAGTCCAGGCCGTCCGGGTAGGCGCCGGTCAGGATCGGGTCTGCGAAGAGGCGGTTGGTGAGCGTGTCGTACAACTCGGCCGCGGCGCGGTCCTCGTCGCTCTCGCCGGCGGCCCAGACGGGACTGTGCGAGGCGGCAATGCCGATCCTGCGGGCGCCCGCCGCGCGCAGGGCCTGTACGCCCAACCCGTGGGCCAGCAGCTGGTGGTGGGCGGCGGGCAGGGCGTCGAAGACGAGCTGTCGGCCGGGGGCGTGTTCGCCCAGGCCGTAGCCGAGGAGGGTGACCTCGGCCGGCTCGTTGATGGTGATCCACATGGGCACGCGGTCGGCGAGGCGCTCCGCGACCACCGAGGCGTACGCCGCGAACCGCTCGGCGGTGTCGCGCTCCAGCCAGCCGCCCCGCTCCTCCAGGGCGAGCGGGGTGTCCCAGTGGAAGAGGGTGGGCGTCGGGGCGATCCCCGCGGCGCACAGTTCGTCGACGAGCCGGTCGTAGAAGTCCAGCCCGGGGCGGTTGACCGGGCCGTGCCCGTCGGGCAGGACGCGGGACCAGGAGATCGAGAACCGGTAGGCGTCCACACCGAGTTCGGCCATGAGCGCGACGTCCTCGCGATAGCGGCGGTAGTGGTCGGTGGCCACCTCCGCGTTCGAGCCGTCCTTGACTCGCCCCTGCTCCCGGCTGAAGGCGTCCCAGGAGGAGGGACCCCGACCGTCGGCCGTGGGCGAGCCCTCGATCTGGAAGGCGGAGGCGGAGACTCCCCACAGGAAGCCGGCCGGGAACTGGGGTACGGGCACTGTCATGCGGACTCGCTTCGGTCGAGGAGCGCGGATCCCGGGCACGGGTGCGGGGAGGCGCTTCCGGGCGTGCTGCTGACGGAACTTTCGGGTCCCGGGGACCGCCCTGTCAATGGAAAGTGAACAATCCTCAACTTTTGCCGGTGAGACCACTGCGCCCGGAGGCCACTGCCGGATCCGTCGCCTACCGGCCGGCGAGACCCGCGAGCTGGGACCGTAGGCTCCGGGACATGACCGTTCTGTGCGGCAACGCCGTCGAACTCCGGCCCGCCCAGCGCCACCACGTCCCCGAACTGGCGACCATCCGCGCCACCCCCGAGGTGCGGGCCCGCTGGCGCGGTGGCCCCGACCTCGAAGCCGAGGTCGCGGAAGACCTGACGGACCCCGCCACCCACTGCCTGACGATCCACCACCAGGACCGGGTCATCGGCATGATCCAGTGGCACGCCGAGGAAGAGCCCGATTACCGGCACGCCGGCATCGACCTCTTCCTGGACCCCGCGGTACACGGCCGGGGCCTGGGCACCGACGCCGTCGGAACCCTCGCCCGCCACCTCGTCCGCGATCTGGGTTTCCACCGGCTCGTCATCGACCCGGCCGCCGACAACGCCGCCGCCATCCGCTGCTACACGAAGGTCGGCTTCCGGCCGGTCGGCATCATGCGGCAGTACGAACGCGGCGCCGACGGAACCTGGCACGACGGCCTGCTCATGGACCTCCTGGCCGAGGAGCTGAAGTGAACCGAACCCGCGAGGGGTGAGCGTCCGGCAGGACGATCACCCGGACGCTCGTGGCGGAGCAGTCCGGCGCCCGCTGCTCCGTCCGGCGCAACCCGTGCCGCGCCGGTACGCGAAAGCGGGCAGGCTGATCCGCATGGGAACCCTCATCGCCCGTCTCACCGCCGCCGTCCGCGCGGACGGCGGACACGGGGACGGCATCTGCGTCCGGACCCTGAAGGCGCTCGACGCCGTGGCGGACGCCGAGGAACTCGACACGGTCACCGAGCCGCTGGGGCGCGCGGTCCGGGCCCTGCCCCTGGGCCGGCTGCGCGGGCTACTGCACGGTCGCCCCCTCGGTCACCCGCTGCACCCCGCGCTGGTCCAGATTCCGGTCGGTGCCTGGATCTCCGCGGGCGTCCTGGACCTCGTGCCCGGGTCGGAGCGCGCCGCGCGCAGGCTCGTCGCGGTCGGCGTCGTCACCGCCGCCCCCGCGGCGTGGACGGGCTGGGTCGACTGGGCCGAGCTGCACCCGCGGCAGATGCGCACCGGCTTGCTGCACGCCGCGTCGATCGCCGCCGCGGTGGGCCTGTACGGCGCGTCATGGGCGGTGCGCTCGCGAGGCCGCCTCGGTCTGGGGCGCACGCTCGGCTTCGCGGGACTGGCGGCGGTGGGCACCGGGGCCGCTCTCGGCGGGCACCTCGCCTACCGGCAGGCGGTCGGTGCGAACAAGACCGAGTCGGTCGCCCTCGTGGTGACGCCCGGCTGGCACACGCTCGGGTCCGTCGAGGAGTTCGCGACGGGCGAGGGGGTGCGCCGAATGGTCGGCGAGGTGCCGGTGCTGGTGGTCCGGGAATCCCATGACGTCTTCCACGTCCTGGCCGACCGGTGCAGCCACTTCTCCGGCCCCCTCTCGCAGGGCGAGATCGCCGACGGCTGCGTGACCTGCCCCTGGCACGGCTGCGTCTTCCGCCTCTCCGACGGCTGGAACGTGGGCGGGCCGGCCACCGCTCCACAGCCGGCGTTCGCCACGCGGACCGACGGTCACGGCAACCTTCAGGTGCGCCTGCCCGCGGCCGGCTGACGGCCCTCGGGACTTCATCCCTGCCGGGACAGACGGCGTTCCGCCGCGGCGACGGCCGCCTGCGGTGCGGGCCGTCCCCCCATGAGGACGCACAGGGTGTACGCGGCGCGGTCCATGACCTGTCGGTGGCGGAGGCGGGTGAGGGCCCGGGGCCCTTGCTGTTCAAGCAGAGCGCGTCGTCGCGTCGGGGTCGGAGCCGGCACAGCGGACACAGGTGGTCGCTGCCGGTCGGATCTCCAGACGTTCGGGGGGAATCGTCCCACCGCAGCCCTCGCATCGTCCGTACTCGCCTCGTTCGAGTCGTTCCAGAGCCCGGTCCAGCTCTTCCAGGTGTTCTCGCGCCTGCGCCATGAGAGCGGCGACATGGGCCCGCTCGAAGGCCGTGGTGCCCCCTTCGGGATCGTGCTCGTCGTCGACGGCGACCAGGGCGTTCGCTGCGACGATCCCGGCGAAGTCACGGCCCAGCGCGGCCAAACGCGCGAAGGTGTCCGCGCGGTCGGCCGCGAGGCGGTCTCGGACGGTGGAGGAGGCGGCTGCGGAGGCGGAGGCGGACGGACCGGGCTCTTCTCGACCGTGTCGTGACGCATCATCCATGCCTCGACAACGCTGACCCGCGGATACCGATTCCCCTTGCTCCGGCCCGCGCCGCAAACGGCGGAGAACCCGAGCGGACCACCCGGGCGAGACGCCCTCCCGGTCCCGCTCAGACGTTCAACATGATGGCGTAGGCCAGGAAGAACAGGGCACAGGCCAAGGCCACCAGGCAGATCACCAGGAGGGGGCCCTTGGCCCAGCCGCGCGTGAGCGGCCGGTAGGGACCTGCGCCGGTTCCGGTGCTCGACTCACCGGGCGGCGTCTCGCCGGGCGGCACCCCTGGGTTGGGTCGAGTCGTGTTGCGGCGCTCGGGGTCTGGAATGCGTGCGGACATGTCCGCCTCCTTCCCTTTTGCCGGCAGGTCGGCCGGACTCGTCCGGCGCCTACCCACCACGTGCCACCCCCATCACACGGGTGCGCGGGTCGGTCTCTGCCGCACTACCACCGCTGCGGACCGTGGCACCCGGCCCCTGCGCCTCCAGCCCCCTTGGCAGGCGTACGGCGGCGGGTCGAGGAGGCCGTGATGAGCAGCAACCGGTGCCACTGCCTCGTCTCCCCCAGCGAAGCGGTCCGGCACGTGCGGCCTCTGCCGACGCGTACGCCGTACGAGCGCGGGCAGGGGCGAGCTACAAGGCACAGCCGCCCACTGCTCAGGGATCGATCATGGGCCCACCGCCATCCCCTCCCGCATTCCGCCACCGTGAACTCGTCTTCGGCTCCGAGACGGGGGCGGCATGTGGCGCGGGGATCGCCTGGGTGCGTCGGACCCTGGACGACTGGCACCTGCCCGCCGAGGGCGGCGACGCCGTCCTGGTCGCCGCGGAGCTGCTCGCCAACGCCGCCGACCACGCCGGCGGCATCCTGCGACTTTCCCTCGAACACCACGGCACTCTGCTGCAGATCGCCGTCACCGATCCCAGCCCCGAGCCACCGCACATGGGTGAACACCGGCCCCATGCCATCAGGGGGCACGGCCTCTTCATCGTCGACCGCCTCACCCTGAGCTGGGGAAGCCGGAGGGAGGGCGCCGGCAAGACGGTCTGGGCCGACCTACCGCTCCCCTCCCCCTCCTGACCGGCCATGGTTCGCAAGGGCCGTGGAGTGCCGCGGTCACGCGTGTCGGGGCTGTCTCACGGAGGGCCGGCGAGCCGGCTCGGATGCCGCCACGAGCCGGAGGAACGCCCGTGCGTCGGCCACGGCCGCTCCGCCCGGATCGTTGTTGAAATAGGCGAAGACGTCCGCGTCACGGGGCCAGGTCTCGGCGATCCGTTCCGCCCAACTGCGCAGAGCGGTCCGTCCGTACCTCGGCCAGGGCTGGGCGCGGCCCTCGTGAAAGCGGAGGTAGCCCCAATCGGCGGTGCGCCACAGCGGTGTCACGGGCCGGGATCCCCGGTCCGCCCAGCACAGGGCCGCGCCGCGTTCGGTCAGCACCGAACGCACCTCCGCACTCCACCACGACTCGTGACGGGGCTCGACGGCGACCCGGACCCCGGCGGGGAAGCAGGCCAGGCAGCGGTCGAGCGCCTCCGGGTCCCCTCGCAGCGTGGGCGGGAGTTGCAGCAGGACCGGACCGAGCCGGTCCGCGAGGGAGGCGGCGTGCCCCACGAGTCTGTGGACGGGCTCGGCCGGGTCACGCAGACGCTTGATGTGGGTGAGGAAGCGGCTCGCCTTCACGGCCATCAGGAAGCCGGGCGGGGTTCGTTCGCGCCATTGGGCGAAGGTTTCCGGTGACGGCAGGCGATAGAAGGCGTTGTTGCTCTCCACGGTCCGGAAGTGGCGTGCGTACTCCTCCAGCCACAGGCGCTGGGGCCGGTCCGGGGGATAGAAGACGCCCGACCAGTCCCGGTACTGCCACCCGGAGGTGCCGACGATCACGGCCATACCGTGCGCCTGCCCCTGGGCGGCCCGTCCACACCCGCCCGGCGCGTCCGGACCGCATACGCAAAAGACGCTCGGCGGGGGTTCCCTGCCGAGCGTCTTCGTGCGTGTGCTGCGCGTGCTGCGCGTGCTGCCGCCGGTCTAGTACCAGTGGTTGGCGGACCAGAAGTTCCAGGCCTCGACGGGGCTGCCGTAGCGGGAGTTCATGTAGTCCAGGCCCCACTTGATCTGGGTGGC
>NZ_JBIAUK010000045.1:0-57048 GCF_042892775.1 Streptomyces sp. NPDC001717
CACCTCCTCGGGCGTCGAACCCCATGCGGCACCGGCAACACGAGCGGGTTTCGTTCGACGCCCTGCGGGGGCGCCCCACCGCACACCCGACCCCGCCGGCGCGGGAGTGCCAAGTGGGGGCCGCCCCGCCACACACCCGACCCCGACAACGCGGCGGTACGGGATGGGCGAATGGTCTGGATCGTCGGGAACGGGCAACCAATCGAGGCCCTCATACGTCTCGCCAGACGGGACGGACAACGGTCCCGTCGTGACGTTTGTCATCCAGTGAGGCCGAATTTCCCCCGTGATAGCGGCATATGCCGGAGCTCCCGATCCACAACGCCATTCCGCTCGCCCGGCCCGGCAGCTAGGGTCGGCCGGACGACCGCACCATCCTCGGGGGGAGGGAAGGAACCGGAGACGATGCCCGTACCCGTACCGAGGCAGCGGGAGACCACTGCCGAGGCGAGCGGTCAGGCCGTTCTGCACACGGCCGGCACGACCACCACCGCCACGGCAACGGCCACGGCGACGGCCACCGCGCCCCCGCACACGAGCCCGCTGACCCTCCTCGTCATCGAGGACGACCCGGCCGGCGGCCTCACCGTCCCCGAGATCCTCGATTCCGACGGGCACCGCATCCGGCTCCGCACCGCCCGCAACCTCGTCGAGGCCGAGCGCCTGCTCACCCCCGACGTGCACTGCATCCTGCTCGACCTGTCCCTCCCGGAGACGAGCCCCCGGGCGACCGCGACCGCGACCGCCACGGCGACCGCCACCGCCGTCGACCAGCTCGCCATCCTGCGGCAGGTGCTCCGCCTCGCGCCCCGGCACGCCGTGCTCGTCCTCACCTCCGAGGCCGACGCCGAGCGCGCCGCCGAGGCAGTGCGGGTCGGCGCCCAGGACTTCCTCTTCCGTGACGAGCTGGACGGCCGGCTGCTGAGCCGGGCCATCCGCTACGCGGTGGAGAGAAAGCGGGCGGACATCGCCCAGTACAAGCTTGCAGAATCGAAACTGCGCGCCCAGGAGAACGCCCGCCTGGAGCGCGGCCTGCTCCCCACGCCCCTGCTCGAAGGCTCCGACCTCCGCTTCGCCGCCCGTTACCGCCCCGGCCGCAGCCGGGCCCTCCTCGGCGGCGACTTCTACGACGCCGTCCGCACCCCCGACGGCACCGTCCACGCCATGATCGGCGACGTCTGCGGCCACGGCCCCGACGAAGCCGCCCTCGGCGTCGAACTCCGCATCGCCTGGCGCGCGCTGACCCTGGCCGGTCTGTGCGGCGACGACCTGCTGGCCACCCTCCAGGAGGTCCTGGAAGTGGAGCGCCCGTGCGAGGAGATCTTCGCGACGCTGTGCACGGTCGACATCTCCCCCGACGGCCGGCACGCGGGCCTGTGCCTGGCCGGCCACCCGGCCCCGCTGGTGTCCAGGCCGGGGCGTCCCGCGCGCCTGCTCCCGTACGAGAACAGCGGCCCGGCACTCGGGCTGCTGCCGCGCGCCCGTTGGCCGCGCCGCCAGGTCGAGCTCGGTGGCACGTGGAGCCTGATGCTCTACACGGACGGCCTGATCGAGGGAAGGATCGGCGAGGGCAAGGAACGCCTCGGGCAGGACGGCATGGTCGAGATGATCAACCGCCACCTGGACCGGGGTCTGAGCGGCGAGGGCCTGCTGGAGGCGTCCGTCACCGAGGCCCGCCGCCTCAACGGCGGCGAACTCACCGACGACGTGGCCGTGGTCCTGCTCTCACGCGCCGAGGCCTGAGGGAGCCCGGGGCCTACCGCCCGCCGTTGTACGGGCCGTACGGCCCGTCGCTGCTGCTGCCACCGCTGCGCCGGCCGCCGCCCGAGACCTGCTTGAGGGCCGGGCGGACATCGACGAGGAACACGATGGTCGCGACCAGTCCGGCGATCGTCAGGAACAGCATCGACGCCAGGAAGAAGTCCACCAGGACCGTGACGCCCAGGATGACCAGCCAGAAGGTCTTGGTCTGCTTGTCGGCCGCCCGGTAGGCGTCATCGCGCGCCAGCAGCGCGAACACGAACGCCACGACGGCGAGCGCCAGCATGGCGAACCCGAGAAACGGGAGCACCCCGTTGTCGAACCCGTTCATCAGCATCGCTTCGACCGCCTTCTTCTTCTCCGCCGCACATACCCGTACACACCTGCGCATTCCACGCTACCGGCACAGGTGCCCTCACGAACCACAACGGGCCGGACACCCTCCAGGTGCCCGGCCCGTCACACTCTCACGCTTCGGCCGTGGCCTTCTTCGCCGTGGTCTTGCGCGCGGAGGCCTTCTTGGGGGCGGCCTCGGCCGCCGGCTCCGCGGCCGGTTCCGCGGCGGGCTCCGCCTCGGGCGCGGGCTCCACGGCCACGGCGATGTCGACGATCTCCTCGGAGACCTCGCCCCGCCAGGCGCGCACGGCCTGCTCACCGTGCTCGGCGACCTTGTCGTAGGTCTCCTTGGCGCGCACGGCGTACTCCGCGGCCACGCCGACCCCGCGCAGCGCCAGGTCCTGGGCGGTCTCCCCGAGCTTCTTGGGGTCGATCGCGCCGAGCACCTCGGCGACCTTGGCGGTGACCGCCTCCTGCGCCTCCTTGGCCGCTTCCTTCGCCTTCTCCTGCACGACCTTCGGGTCGGTGTTCTTCACGGCCTCGATGCGCGCCGGGGCCTCGGCGCGCAGCTGCTCGATAAGCCCCGGCACCTTCTTGGCCTGCTGCACCGCGAGGTCCGCGGTGCCGGCGGCGAAGTAGAGCGGGGTGGGGTCGGTGAGGGTCTTCTTCAGGTCATCGGCGATGGCCATGTGGCTGGTCCTCCCGGATCAATTCCAGTTCGTCTTCGGCGGCATCTCGTCGCCCGGTGCCTCGGCCGGCGCATCGAGCGCGTTCTCCTTGCGGAACGACTCGTAGATCTGGAGCAGCACCTGCTTCTGCCGCTCGTTGATGGACGGGTCGGCGAGGATGACGGCCCGCGTCTCCACCTCGTCCCGGTCCCGCTCATCCAGGATCCCGGCTTGCACGTACAGCGTCTCCGCGGAAATCCGCAGCGCCTTGGCCAGCTGCTGCAGGATCTCCGCGCTCGGCTTGCGCAGCCCGCGCTCGATCTGGCTCAGGTACGGATTCGACACCCCCGCCGCGTCGGCCAGCTGCCGCAGCGAAAGCTGGGCCTGTCGACGCTGCTCACGGAGGTACTCGCCGAGGTTTCCGACGTTGAGCGATGCCATGCCCCCACCCTGCCCCACCTTGCTAACTTTTGCAAGCAGCTGCTTGCAACATCTCCCACCCTTGCTCTGGGCCGATCGGGCCGATCGGGCCGATCTGGAGCGTCACTCGTCGCCCTCGTCCTCCTCCGTGACCGCGTCCCAGGCCGGCAAGGGGGTCCTGGCCACGGTCGTGATCTCGACGACCTCGCACTCCATGAGCCGGACGGCGGCGAAGGGCCGCCGCCGCGCCCGTTCCCCGTCCTCGGGCGGGAAGCCGATCCGGATCATGTGAGGGTTGGACCGGTCGTAGGTGAGCAGCCAGTCGGTGTCGACGGTGGCGAAATGGTCCTGCCCTGCGGTCCCGTCGTGTTCGGAACGCCACGAACCCCGGTCCACGGTGGGCGCCAGTGCCCCGCGCAGCAGCCGCAGGCGCTCGGAGTGGGGCAGGGGCCCTTCCGACAGCAGCAGGTACCGCTCGACACGGGGGCGGAAGGCGTTGAACCACGGTGCGAGCCCCGGCTCCTCCTCCATCACCAGACGGGAGTCGACCCGTCCGATGGCCCACCCCTTGGCCGTTGTGCCTGTTCGTACCGAACGGCGTCCGGAGGTAGAGGAAATCGCCGAACTCTCCCCAGCCGTACGTCTCGACGAGCCGCCTGTAGTCATCGGGCAGCCGGGTGCCGATCGCGTTCTCCGCGGCGGTCCAGTCCCCGCGGGCGTCCACGGGGACCGCGGGCGGCGGCACCAGCCGGATCAGACGGTCGCAGTCCGTCCCGGTGCCCTTCGGCCCGGCCATCTCGGTCCCCCTCGTGTCGAATCTCGTCGCCGCGGGCTCAGCCGTTGAAGCCGAGCGCCAGGGCCACCACCGCGGGGGCCGCGTACATGATCGGGAAGACGGCGTGGGCGTACGCCTTGGCCCGGAAGGTCGTGATCACGGCCCCCGCGAAGTACAGGGCGATCCCGACCGCCGCCGCGATGCCGATCAGCGGGACGAAGATCCCGACCACCAGACCCACCGCGCCCGCCGCCTTCGCCACTCCAAGGAACGTCCAGATCGACTCCGGAACCCCGTACTCCCTCAGCGGCCCGACCACGAACTCGGCCTTCGCGAACACCGAGTAGGCCGAGAAACCGACCATCAGCGCACCGACCAGAGCGAAAACGACAGCGGTGGTGGACATGTGAGCTCCCCTCGGGCGGGCCCCGGAGCGACACCCGCCCGGTCGTGTTTCCCGCCTGCTTCACTCCACTGACCCGCCACCGGACCGGGTTGTGACAGGGCGGCCGAAAGTTTTTTCCGGAGACCGCTCAGACCCTGGTCAGGCCCCGTCAGGCCTCGGCGACGACCACCGTCGCGTAGAACTCCTCCGAGACGACCACCTTCGTCGCGAGACCCGCCGCCGTGAGGGCCGCCGCCGTCGACGGCGACTGGCGGGTGCTCGTCTCGATCAGCAGCCGGCCGCCCGGCGCCAGCCAGCGCGGGGCGCCCGCCGCGACCCGCCGATGGACGTCCAGGCCGTCCGCGCCCCCGTCCAGGGAGACCCGCGGTTCGTGGTCCCTCGCTTCCGGCGGCATGAGCCCGATCTCCTCCGTGGGCACGTACGGGGCGTTGACCACCAGTACGTCCACCCGGCCGAGCAGGGAGGCGGGGAGCGGACCGTACAGGTCGCCCTCCCACACCGTGCCGCCGTACGGGGCCACGTTGCGCCGCGCGTACGCCAACGCCACCGGGTCCACGTCCGCCACGTGCAGCTCCACCCCGCCCGGGGTCCGCGCCGCCACCGCCGCGCCCAGGGCGCCGACCCCGCAGCACAGGTCGAGCACCACCGCGCCGGGCCGGGCGAACGCCGCGGCCTCCCCCACGAGGAACTCGGTGCGCCGGCGCGGCACGAAGGCCCCCTCGCCCACCTCCATGCGCAGCCCGCAGAACTCCGCCCATCCCACGACGTGTTCCAGCGGTTCGCCGCCGACCCGGCGGGCCAGCAGCTCCGCCAGGTGGGCGTCGTCCCGGGCGGCCCCGCCCAGCAACTGCGCCTCCTCCTCCGCGAAGACGCAGCCTGCCGCGCGCAGGGCTTCCACCAGTGACATCGAGTGCGTCAAGTAAATCCGTCCCCAGTCCTCAGTCATCGCTCGTCGCTCGTCGCTCGTCGGTCTCAGAAGACGTCCGGGCACCACGGCCGGCGGGCCGTGCGGAACACGGCGTCCGCCAGCTCCACCGCCCCCGGCCGCCGCTCCGTCACCCGCCCGAGCGCGGCCAGCCGTACCGCCGACCCGTCACCCAGGTAGAGCGAGCCGAGCGCGGCCACGTCCAGGCTCAGGTCCGCCGGCTCCTCCGTCCGCTCGCACGCGCCGGTGCCCGCGTCCAGTCGGTAGCGGCCGTCCGACAGGCCCGCCGCGTCCGTGACCTCCAGTACGAGGATCCCCGGTGCGGCGTACGTCCGCGCACCCAGGGCCCGTACGACGTCCAGCAGCCGCACCCACAGGAAGTCCGAGGCCGTCACGATCCGGGCCGAGCGCGGGTCGGGCAGCAGGTCGGCGACCAGGTCGTCGGGGGCGCGGTAGCCGGTGCGGACCTTCGTCACCCAGTCGATGGAGCACAGGAACTGCCACAGCGCCCGCTCCGCCTGCGGGGTGACCGCCAGCAGGTCGTGGACCTGCACGGTGTTCTGCGGGACCTTCGCGTCCGTCCAGTGGTCGTCGGCGCCGTACGCGACCAGCCCGGCCGGCTCACCGGCCGCCGTGCGGTACACCGCGAAGAACTTCTCCTTGTACGGGCGGTACGACATCTCCTCCAGCCCGGTCGCCAGGTTCCACCAGCGCTCGTTCCGGTTCACGGCGCCGTGGGTGCGCGCCCGCAGCCGTTCGTGCAGCTCCGGCCCCACCCGCCGGACCTCGTCCACGTCGACCAGGTCGATCCGGCCGCCGTCCGCGGGGGCGGCGAGGCGCGGGTCCAGTCCGGTACGCGGTACGTCGATCTCCCATTCCGAGACGGAGGCCGCGGGGCCGTAGCCGTACCGCCCGTAGATCGGGTACTCGGCGGCGATCAGCGTCGAGAGCACGTCACCGCGCGCCGCGGCGGCGGCCAGCTCGTCGGCCATCATCCGGGACAGCAACCCCTGGCGGCGGTGCGTGGGCAGCACGCCGACGTTGGAGACCGCGCTGGACGGGACGGACGCCCCGCCGGGCACGGTCAGTTGCTGCGCGAAGGAACGGAAGGCGGCGACGCAGCGGCCCGACTCGGAGTCGAACGCGCCCAACGTCCGGGCGAGGTCGTTGTACTTGGCCCGCTGGGCCACGTCGGAGTCGGTGACACGGGCGGTGGTCAGGAAACCGGTGTTCACGGTCCTCAGCCACTCGGGGAGTTCGGATTCGGCGATCGGCCGGACGTCTGCACTCATGGCCGCCACGCTAATCGCCGGTCCGACGCCCGGTCGCCCGGTTTTCCGCCCTGCCGAGCACCCTTCCCTCCCCGGACCGCCTACGCCAGCAGGTCGTCCACCTGCGCCTCTCCCTCCCGGTAGCGCCGGGTGATCTCCGCGCTGCAGTCGTCGACCGTCCGCTGGAGCTGCTGCCGGCGCCGCGAGACCTGCTGCTCGTAGCGCACCAGCTTGCCCATCCCCTCGTACAGTTCGTCGTCCGTGCGGGCGCCGAGGTCCGACAGCTCCACGTCGGCCAGCATCTCCGCCGCCAACAGCCGGTACTCCTCGCCGTGCGGGGTGCCGAGCGTGACGTGCCGGGCGGAGGCGCTGCGGCTGGAGGGGGCGTCGGCGAGGATCTCCGAGAGCCGGTCCACCACGGGCGCCTCGGGGTCGGCACGCCGGGCGAGTTCGGCCCGCAGGATGTCGATGCGGCCCTGGAGCAGCCGCCGTACGTAGCTCAGATCGGCCTCGTCGCGCTGCGCGTCCCGGCGCAACGCGCGCAGTTCCGGGAGCCCGAGCTCGGTGGTGGGGTCCTCCGGCCCCGGCTGTTCGCCGGTGCGCTGCGCGGGCGGTCGTACCGCGGCAGCTGCGACGGAAGCGGGTGATGCAGGTACGGAGGTACCAGAAGTATTCATACGAACGGGTCCGTCCCCTCGACCGGTGCGGCCACCCGCACCGCCTGCGTGCATCGTGCCACTCTCCGTGGTCCGGACGCAGTCGTACTCCACCCGATCGGCCCCGGACGGGTGCAAGGCTGGTACACAGGTGGTATGCGAGCTGTGGTGCAGAGGGTGGACGGCGCGAGCGTCGTCGTGGGCGGCGAGACCGTGGGCGAGATCGTCGGCGAGGGGCTGTGCGTGCTGGTGGGGGTGACCCACGACGACACGCCGGAGAAAGCGGCGCTGCTGGCGCGCAAGCTGTGGTCGGTGCGGATCCTGGAGGCCGAGAAGTCCTGCAGCGACGTGAACGCCCCACTGCTGGTGATCTCCCAGTTCACGCTCTACGGCGACGCCCGCAAGGGCCGCCGCCCCACCTGGAACGCGGCGGCGCCCGGCCCGGTGGCCGAGCCGCTGGTGGACGAGGTCGTGGCGCAGCTGCGGGCGCTGGGCGCGACGGTGGAGACGGGCCGGTTCGGCGCGGACATGCGGGTCTCGCTGACCAACCACGGCCCGTTCACCATCGTCATCGACATCTAGCGCGCGGAGATCACGGCGCTACGACGACCTCCTGCGCGGCGGCCGTCCCGCCGACCAGCAGCGGCGCGTCCACCGGAACGTTCCGCTTGACCAGCGCGAGCGCGATCGGGCCGAGTTCGTGGTGGCGTACGGCGGTGGTCACGAAGCCCAGCTGCCGGCCCTCCTCCCCGTCGGAGGCGAGCCGGACGGGCGCGCCGTGCGCCGGGAGGACCACCTCGGAGCCGTCCAGGTGCAGGAAGACCAGGCGGCGCGGGGGCTTCCCCAGGTTGTGGACGCGGGCCACCGTCTCCTGACCGCGGTAGCAGCCCTTCTGGAGGTGGACGGCGGTGCCGATCCAGCCCAGCTCGTGCGGGATGGTCCGGTGGTCGGTCTCCAGGCCGAGCCGCGGCCGGTGCGCCTCGACGCGCAGCGCCTCGTACGCGAGGAGTCCGGCGGCCGGACCGTGCGCGGCGGCGAAGGCCTCCAACTCGGCGCGGGGCAGGAAGACGTCACGGCCGTGCGCGGTCTCCCGGACGGTGAACTCCTTGGGCACCTCGGCGATGGACCCGGCCGGCAGGTGCACGACGGCGAACTCGTCGGTGCGGTCGGCGATTTCGACGCGGTAGAAGAACTTCATCGCCTCCAGGTAGGCGAGCAGTTCCCCCTGGGTGCCGGGTTCGACGTGCGCCCACGTGGTCTCGCCGTCGTCGACGAGGTAGAGCGCGTGCTCGATGTGGCCGTTGGCGGAGAGGATCAGCGCCTCGGTGGCCTGGCCCGCGGGCAGTTCGGTGAGGTGCTGGGTGAGCAGCAGGTGCAGCCAGCTCAGCCGCTCCGGCCCGCTGACGGTGACGACCCCGCGGTGGGAGAGGTCGACGAAGCCCCGGCCGTCGGCGAGGGCGCGCTGTTCGCCGTACAGCTCGCCGTAATGGGCGGCGACGCCCTCGTCGCGGCCTTCGGCCTGCACGGCGCCGGGGAGGTGGAGCAAGGGGCTGCTGGTCATGGGACCAAGCGTACGACTCCGCTACGCGTGGCCGTCACGGTGTTTGGCGGAACACTTCTCGCACAGCCCGAAGATCGCGAAGTGCTTCATGTCGGTCTCGAAGCCGAAGGTGGCGCGCAGCTTCGCGGTGAAGTCGGCGGCGATGTCCACGTCCGCCTCGATGACGTCCGCGCAGTCACGGCAGACCAGGTGGATGTGGTGGTGCCGGTCGGCGAGGTGGTACGTGGGGGCGCCGTGCCCGAGGTGGGCGTGCGAGACGAGGCCCAGTTCCTCGAGGAGTTCCAGCGTGCGGTAGACGGTGGAGATGTTGACCCCGGAGGCGGTCTTGCGCACCTGGGCGAGGATCTCGTCCGGAGTGGCGTGCTCCAGGGTGTCGACGGCTTCCAGCACGAGCTGGCGCTGCGGTGTCAGCCGGTAACCGCGCTGCCGCAGGTCGCTCTTCCAGTCGGTGCCCTCGGGGTTCTCGGTGCTGACCACCCCGCCAGTGTAAGCGCGCGAAGGGGACCGGGAGCGAGCCCCGGTCCCCTTCGGCGCACGCGGATCAGCGGAAGAACGCGATGCCGTCGTCCGGCATGTCCGGGAGGTTGCGCGCCATCTCGGCGACCTCCTCGGGCGTGACGACCTTCTTCAGCTGGGCCGACATGTACGGACGCAGCTCGACGTCGGGCGTGGCCTTCTCGCCGACCCACATCAGGTCGCTCTTGACGTAGCCGTAGAGCCGCTTGCCGCCGCTGTACGGACCGGAGGCCGCGGTGCGCGCGACGGCGTCCGTGACCAGGTCGATCTGCGGCTTCTGATCGGCGAGCGAGCCGTACCAGACCTCGACGACGCCCTGGTCGCGGACCATGACGATCTCGACGTTGCGGTCCTTGTCGATGCGCCAGTAGCCCGACTCGGACTCCAGCGGCCGCACCTTGTTGCCTTCGGCGTCGAGCACCCAGGAGTGGGAGGTGTACTCCAGGAAGTCCCGGCCGTCATGGCCGAAGACGACTTCCTGACCGAAGTTGCACTTCTCCTCACCGGGGAAGTCGAAGACTCCCGCGCCCTCCCAGGTGCCGAGGAGGAAGGCCAGGGGGACGAGGCCGGGGTTCAGGTCGGACGGGATCTGGATCATGAATGGCTGCTCAGGCGATCTGTGGGAGGGGTTCCGGGGCGGTCTGCTGGGCCGGCTGTGGAGCCGGGGCTCAGCGCTGACCCTGGTACAGCTTCTTGACCGCCAGGCCGGTGAAGGCCAAGACGCCGACGCAGACCAGGACCAGCAGGGAGGTGAAGACTGCCTCAAGCACGGGGTGCTCCTCGGAATTCGTTTCTGGGGCTGTACGGGGCCGGTCCCCAAGCCTACTGGGCCGGGGACCGGCGCACCGTGTGAGGTGGGCCGTACCGGCGGTCAGTGCAGCAGCCGGCCCTGCAGCATCACCGTCTGGTGGAACGGAACGGTCGCCACCTCGCCCTTGCGGGTCTGGAAGACGACGGCGAGGAGGTCTCCCGAATCGACGCAGCCGAGCCTCACCTGGTCGTCGCCGTACGGGCGGGCCTCCGAGTACAGGGACAGGACCCCGATGCCCGACGGAGCGGACTGGCTGCTCTTGACCTTGGCCCAGGCACTGTCGGGCTCCAGGCGCTTGACGCCGTTGACGCTCGCGTTGAGGCCGCAGCCTTCGAACGTGTTCGCGAAACCGGACGAGTGGAAGCGCAGCAGGTAGACACGGGTGCGGGTGCCGTCCGGCATCAGCCAGCCGCGGCCGACGATCTGACGCAGGCCCTCGTCGGTGAAGCCCTGCTTCATCTTCTCGCGCGCGGTGGACTCGTACTCCTCCAGGAAGGTGTCGGGGGACACCACGGAGTCCTTCTCGAGCTTCAGCGCGGGGTCCTGCTCGGACCCCTCCGGGGCGGGGACCAGCAGTTCCAGTGCGGCCGCGTAGTGGATGCCGTCCTTGTTGTCCTCGGCGAACGGCTGGGCGGCGCCGGGCGGCAGCGTGGGCTTGACCAGCTGCGGGAAGACCCACCGGCCGTCGTCCTTCGTGGAGAGCCCGGGGATGTCGGTGCGCTCGGGGAGCGTGATCCCGTACGCGACGCCCGCGCCGGCAACGGCGAAGACGGTGACGGCCGCGGTCCAGCGGAGGAAGGCGAACAGCTTGCGGCGGTCCTTGGGCGCCCTGCCCTCCGGGGTTTCGGCGGTTTCGGGGGCTTCCGCGGCCGCGGACGCCGGGCCCTGGGCGGCTTCCGCGGTCACGGGCGCCGCGTCCTGCGGGGCCGGGGACTTGACCATGTCGACCGGTTCCACGGCACCTGCGGTCGTGTTCTGCTCGGTCACACGCTCTCCCCGGGGGTCTTCAGGTGGTTCAGCTGGTTCTTGAAGAACTCCGCGGCCTCGGAGGCGGAGAAGGGCTTGGGCCCGTACGCGTGGAAGCTGGCCAGTACGTCGCCCTGGACCGCCACGCAGTCGATCGAGTCGATCTTCTCCTTCTTCTCCTCGCCGATGGCGAAGAGCGAGCACTTGGCGTCCGGGTAGCCGTCCACCTTCGGGGCGTCGCGACCGTCGCCGAGGAGGTCGAAGAGCTTCTTGCTCATCTCGGAGAACTGGCCGAGGGCAGCCGGGTCGGCCTGCATCAGGCTTACCTCCAGCCCCATCCCGCCACCGTCCTTGGTGTAGCTGCGCCCGGCGACACCCTTGAGCTTCAGCTTCGCGAACGCCTCGTCGCGCTTCTTGCGGTCGGTGCTGGACAGGCCGTTGCGGGCTTCCTTGAGGCTCTCGACGGCAGCCTCGCCGGAGACGAAGAAGTTGTTGCCGTCGCCGGCGAGGTCCGGGCCCAGTCGGAAACCGCTCGGCACCGGCAGCAACTTGCCCGTCAGCTCGTTCGGCGGCACGGCCGGCGGCGTCTCGCCCTTCCCGGGGGACACCCCCTCGGCCGTCCAGTAGCGGGTCGGCGAGGTGCGGTCGGCGTCGGCGATCGCGAAGGCGCCCCAGGCGCCGGCACCCACGAGGAGGGCCACGCCCAGGCCCGCGGCGGCGAGGGTGACCCTCTTGCGGTCGACCGGTCGCCGCGCGGGCTCCGCCTGCGCCACGACGGCCTCCGGCCCGGCCCCTGCCGGGGTCTCGGCGGCTGCGGGGGTCTCGGCGGCTGCCCGGGTCTCGGCTGCCCCGGTGGCCGGCGTCGCGGGATCCGCAGCGGGCCGCGTGACCTCGGGAGCCGGGTTCGTCTCGTTCTGCGGCTCGGTCACAGTCGCTCCAGCTGTCGCTTGGCCAGGTCGATGAGCACGTCCTCGGCGATGTTCCTGCCGCGCTTCTCGTAGTAGAAGATCTCCACCACGACGTCCCCACGGCGGGCTTCCGCCGTTCCGACGCGGAGCGGGTGGTACCCCGGCTTCTCTTCGGCCTTGGACGCCACCCACACGTGCCCGGCCCCGTCGGCGACACCCGGAATGGCCGCACCGGCGTTGGCGGCCTCCTCCTGCCGGTAGGTGGTCTGGTGCCGCTGGTTGTACTCCGCCGTACGGCGGTCACGGAACTGCAGCAGCCGCACCTCGACCTCGATGTCCTCTCCCTCCGACCACGACGTCGACACGACGCGCCGGAGGTCGTCGTCGAGGATGTGGTGGAGGCCTTCGCCAGGCGACTCGTAGTTCGTGGCGAACCAGTCGAGGGACTCGTAACCGGCGCCGTCGACCACCTTCGCCCCCTTCGGGGCCTCGATCAGCAGCTTGGCGAGGTCGTCGTCCGTCTTGTGCCAGCGGTTGGCGTTGATCGTCTTGTTCGACGTCGTGGCGTCGGGCGCCAGTGCCTTCGGCGTCACGACCGTCTGCGCCAGCGGCGGCAGCGGGGTCGGTTCGCGGTCGTACTGGATGGCGTAGCCGGTGACCGTGCCCGCGAGCACGCCGAGGGCGGCCGCGCCCGCGATCAGGAGCGTCGTACGACCGCGACGGCGGCGCGGGCCGACGGCATCGGCGGCGGCTTCGACCTCGGCATCGGGTTCGGCGGCATCAGAGGTGGAGAGCTGGTCCCGAGTGTCCGAATCCGGGCTGGTCTCCGCCTCTTTTCGCTGCTCGGGGATGGTCTGTTCGTGTTCCAAAGGAGTCCCCCACAGGACATGAGGCACAGGTGACTACCTGCGCGTATCCATGACCTGATCAAGGGGGACTCGGTTGTATGAATGCTTATTACATTCTTATCTCGCCGGGTTGGATCCGGCTCGACGGCTCGACCGGCTCAGTCCTCGCGGCGCCGCTTCCCGTCCAGCTCGTCCCACCACTCGTCGGACTTCGGATCGCCGGAGGGATCGTCCCACCAGCGGTCGTCCGGGCCGCGCCGGTTCGCTATCACCGCGGCGACCGGCGGGATGACCATGGCGACCACGCACATGGCCACCGCCGCCGGCACCGAGAGCAGGCGCACGAAGGACCAGGCGGAGACGAAGAGGAACAGGCATCCGCCCATGAGCAGGAAGTAGATGCGCCTACGCCTGGCGTACATAGCTCCAGGGTAGAACCGCCCCGGCTCCGGGCAAGGGCTCGGACAGCACGAAGGGCCGCACCCAGACAGCGTCCAACCCCCTGGGGTGCGGCCCTTCGGCCGGTCATTCGGTGCCGCGGTGCGCGGGCACGGTCCGTCAGACCGCGATCGCCACGTCCGTCACGCCGCCGGCCTCGGCGACCACGACGGCGCGGTCGGCCTTGGCGCCCGGGACGAGCGCGCGCAGCGTCCACGAGCCGGGGGCCGCGTAGAAACGGAACTGGCCGGTGGCCGAGGTCGGGACCTCGGCGGTGAACTCGCCGGTCGAGTCCAGCAGGCGGACGTAGCCGGACACCGGCTCGCCGCCCTGGGTGATCTGGCCCTGGATCGCGGTCTCACCGGGCTTCAGCGTGTCGAGGGAAGGCCCGCCGATCTGTGCTCCACACATGTTCTCTGTCCTGTCCTAGAGAGGTCTTACGTCTTGCTGCGAGGGCGTCGCGTGCCCGCCGCCGTGGTTACTTGTTGGCGCCGAGCTCGATCGGCACGCCGACGAGCGAGCCGTACTCGGTCCAGGAGCCGTCGTAGTTCTTGACGTTCTCCTGGCCCAGGAGCTCGTGCAGCACGAACCACGTGAGCGCGGAGCGCTCACCGATGCGGCAGTAGGCGATGGTGTCCTTCGCCAGGTCGACCTGCTCGGCCTCGTAGAGGGCGGTCAGCTCTTCGTCGGACTTGAAGGTGCCGTCGTCGTTGGCGTTCTTCGACCACGGGATGTTGCGGGCGCTCGGCACGTGGCCGGGACGCTGCGACTGCTCCTGCGGCAGGTGCGCCGGGGCGAGCAGCTTGCCGGAGAACTCGTCGGGCGAGCGGACGTCGACCAGGTTCTGGGCGCCGATCGCGGCCACGACGTCGTCGCGGAAGGCACGGATGGAGGTGTCCTGGGCCTTGGCCTTGTACTCGGTGGCCGGGCGGTTCGGGACGTTCTTGCCGTCGACCAGGTCGCGGGAGTCGAGCTCCCACTTCTTGCGGCCGCCGTCGAGGAGGCGGACGTCCTGGTGACCGTAGAGCTTGAAGTACCAGTAGGCGTAGGACGCGAACCAGTTGTTGTTGCCGCCGTAGAGGACGACGGTGTCGTCGTTGGAGATGCCCTTGGCGGAGAGGAGCTTCTCGAAGCCCTCCTGGTCCACGAAGTCACGGCGGACCGGGTCCTGGAGGTCGGTCTTCCAGTCGATCCGGACGGCGTTGGTGATGTGGTTCTTGTCGTACGCGGACGTGTCCTCGTCCACCTCGACGATGACGACGTTGGCGTCGTTCAGGTGGGCCTCGACCCAGTCGGCGTCTACGAGGACGTCGCTGCGGCTCATGGTGTTCTCCTCCGGGGCAGTCTGCGGGGGCTGTACGGGTGCTGCGCTGCTGTTGCGTGCGTACGGGTGCGCTTCCGGACCTGCGCGGGGAGGCGTCAGGGATCAGGAGGCGGGTGCGGTCACGCGGGAAGGGCCGGTCGTGCGGCCGTCGTCCGGTCGTATGGAGCGGAATCGCTCACAAGTCACATGGATCGACAGAGCATGGCGGCGACGCGACACAGGTCTACTGCCCGCCGCTTCGTGAGGTCCGCCTGCTGATGCTTCATAGCCATGGATCGTAGGGACGAATCAGCCGCCCTGTCACCGGTGTGTCATATCCCGAGACGGGATCGTCCGAATTATGGGATGTGAACCCGTCGGACGACCGTCGCGCCGCCTCCCGGAGCCGTTCCGCGGCCCGCCCTTCTGCGGATCGGACCGCTCCGTCTCACGATCCGGCCAGCACCACGTCCGAACCCCCCAGTTCGAGGTGTACGCCCGCTTCGTCCGAGGTCAGCGCGGTGAGCTGGAGCCCGGCCGGCAGGCCCGCGTCGAGGCTGCGGTCGAAGTCGGTCCGCTTGCGGACGAGCCGTTCGAGGCCGGGTATGCCCTCGCCCGGCACCTCGTCGGCGTGCACCCGGACGATCTTTCCGCCCTTGCCGCCCTCCGCGTCCACCAGGGTGACGGTGGACACGACGCTGCGGGTGAGGGTCTTGCCGAGCACTTCCACCCCCACGGAGACCTTCACCTTGCCGGGCGCCCCGCCGTAGGAGAGGGTCGCGCCGGTCTGGGAGGCCGCCGTGAGGTCGGCGTACGTGATGAGCCCGGAGCCCTCGGCCCGCTTGGCGGTCCCGCCCGCGTAGTCCCCGGCGAGCTTGACCCCGCGGAAGCTCGCGTCGAGCTGCGAGAGGCGCGTCTTGCGGCCGTCCGCCATCACCTCGACGCCCCGGAGTTTCAGGTCGACCTGGTCCAGGTCGTGGCTGAGCGCCTGCGTGAGGAAGGGGAATCCGTGGATGTCCACTTCCGCGCTGCCGGCCAGGCCCTGCCGGGCCTGGATCCGGTCGGCGAGCTTGTTCTCGGCGTAGCCGACCGCCCACCGGTCCACCCCGGTGAACAGGGCGCCCAGCACCACTCCGATGATCACAACGACACGCAGAACCCGCACGCGCCCCTCCCCCGTCAGTCCGGTACGTGCGTTCCAGTTGACCACGTCCGATGTCAGGGACAGATCAGCTCACCACCCGGCCGATGAGGTACACGGCGGGAGCGGCCACCGCGAGCGGCAGCGCGACGCCGGCCGTCATGTGCACGAACTTCGACGGATAGTCGTACGCGGCCACGCGCAGCCCGATCAGGGCGCAGACGCCCGCCGCGAGCCCGACCAGGGCCCCGCCCACACCGAGGTCGGTGAGCCCGCCCACGACGAGGCCGGAGCCGGCGGCCGAGGCGAGCGCGACACCGACGGAGGGGGCCGTGGGCAGCGGCAGGGCGCGGGTGAACGCGGCCACCGCGACGGCCACCGCGCCGACGGAGACCGCGGCGGTGTCGGCCGCGAGCCAGCCCGCGCAGACGATGGCGAGGGCGGCGGAGGCCACCGAGGCCATCAGGCCGTACATGCGCTCGTCCGGGTCGGCGTGGCTGCGGAGCTGGAGGACGAGGGTGATCAGCACCCAGGCGCCGAGGGTGCCGATGATCGCGCCGGGGCCGTACGCATCGTCGACGGCGAGCACGGCGACGTCGGAGACGAGAGCTCCCGCGAAGGCGAGGGCGATGCCCTGGCGGGCCGGCCACATGCCGTTGAGGCGGAACCAGCCGGCCGCGGTGAGCGCCTGGAGGGCGACCAGCGGGGCGAGCAGGGCGTACTGGCCGAGGACGGCGGCGAGGGCCATCAGCAGGCCGAGGGCGGCGGTCAGTATGGCCGACTGCGGACCGGGGTCGATGATCGGCGACCGACCCTCGGCCCGGGCCTGCGCGGGGTCGACGGCGCGGAGGGTGTTCCCGCCGAGGGTGGGGGGCGACCAGGCGCTGTCCTCGGCCGCTTCGCCTGCGGCGGGCTCGGCGGCCGCCGCGGCCGCGGCGCCGGCTGCGGGCGCGGCTGCGGGAACGGCTGCGGGAACGGCTGCGGGCGCGGCTGTCTGCGGGGGCAGGAAGGCCGTCTGCTCGGCGGCCCCCTCCGGCTCCGCCGGGCCCGTCGGGCCCGGGTAGGGCGGCAGGTACGCCGTCTCGGCAGCCGAGACGGCCGTCCCGGCGCCCTGGGACCAGTCCTGGGCGGGGACCGGGGCCGGGGCCTCGTCCCGGAACCAGCCCTCGGGCACGGCGGACTGCGCCTGAGCCCCGGGGTCGGCCTGGTAGGGCGGGAGGAAGGCGGTCTGTTCGGCGGCGCCCGCCTCCGCGGGCTGCGCGGAGGCGGCCTGTGGGCCGGGGTAGGGCGGCAGGTACGCGGTTTCGGCGGCCGAAGCGGGCACGGCGGCCTGCGGGGCCGCGGGCTGCGGCTCGGGGCCCGGGTACGGAGGCAGGTACGCCGTCTCCGCGGCCGAGGCCGCCGGGGCGGCGTGCTGCGGGAGGTAGGGGGTCTCCGCCGCCGGAGCGGGGGCGGCGGGGACCGCGCCCCGGGACCAGTCCTGGGCGGGGGCCGGGGCCGGGGCCTCGTCCCGGAACCAGCCCTCGGGGGCGACGGGCCGGCCCGCCTGCGCCTGCTGAGCCTGCCGGTACGCGTCGGCGCCCGTGCCCGAGCCGTCCGGCCACGGGCCGCCGGCCTGGGGCTCCTGCGCCTGCGGGGCCGGGTACGACGGATAGGCCTCGGCGGCCGGGACCGCGCCCGACCCGTCCGACCACGAACCGGCGACCTGCGGCTCCTGCGCCTGCGCGGCCGGGTACGACGGATAGGCCTCGGCCCCCTGGGCCCCGGGCCACGGCACGCCGGTCGGAGCCGGGGCCGCGCCCGCGGCACCGGCCTGGGGCTCGTCGCGGAACCAGCCCTCAGGGGCCACCGGCCGGCCGGGGACGGCGCCCAACGGCGGCTGGACCGGCTGGACCGGCTGCACCGGCTGCACCGGCTGGTAGCCGGTGTCCCAGGTGTCGGCCTGCCAGGTCTGCGTCCCGTATGGGTCCGGGGCCGGGTCCTGCTGCGGATGGGGCTGCGGCGGATGGGGCTGCTGTGGCTGCTGTTCTTCGGGCGTGCTCATCGGTTTCCGCTCACCCGCCCGCGAACGGCGGGAGCACCTCGACGGTGCCCCCCTCGGTCAGCAGGACGGCATCGTGCGGGCGCTTGCCCACGGGCTCGTCGTTCACCAGGAAGGAGCAGCGCAGCAGGACCCGGGTCAGCTCCCCGGGGTGGCGTTCCCGCACGGCGTCGAGCGCCTCGGCCAGTGTGCCCGCCGAGTACGGCTCCTCCGCCGTCCCGGCCGCGGCCTTGGCCGCCGCCCAGTAGCGGATGGTTCCGGTTGCCACTGCAGCTCCTATCGTCGGCTCTCTACCGTCGGCCTCCATGATGACCCCTCGCGCGCCCGCCCCCGGCGTGCTTCCGCGCGCCCCGGGTGCGCCCGGTCGGCCCCACCGCACCGCCCGGCGGGCCGCCGATCCGGTGAAACCAGGGCATACGAGGGGCGTGGGCGTGGCAGGAACCACAGAATCGGAAGCGGAAGAGGCCTCGGCCCCGAAAGGGCCGGTGGGCTATTCTCGTGGCGAGAGGATCCGGGCAACGTTGCCCCCGGGTCCTTTTGTGCTTTCAGCACGTTGAACGAGACGGGAACACCGGCCGTCCCCGCACGCCTCAGGGCGCGGGGCCGCGAGGACGCCGGCGGGACCGCGCACGACACCGTACGAAGCAGAACCGCGCACGTCCTCGACGGGACCGAGGAGGAACCGACGTGATGGACCAGCGATCCGTGCACCACCGTCCGACCGGGGCGGGTGGTCGGGCATGAGCTCCCTGCTGCTGCTCACCAACGCCCTGCAGCCCTCCACCGAGGTGCTGCCCGCCCTCGGCCTGCTGCTCCACAACGTCCGGGTGGCCCCGGCCGAGGGTCCGGCGCTCGTGGACACCCCGGGCGCCGACGTGATCCTCGTGGACGGCCGCCGCGACCTGCCGCAGGTGCGGTCGCTGTGCCAGCTGCTCCGCTCCACCGGGCCCGGCTGTCCGCTGATCCTGGTCGTGACCGAGGGCGGTCTGGCCGCGGTCACCGCGGACTGGGGCATCGACGACGTACTGCTGGACACCGCGGGCCCCGCCGAGGTGGAGGCGCGGCTGCGGCTGGCCACCGGCCGGCAGCAGATGGGCTCGGACGACTCCCCGATGGAGATCCGCAACGGTGACCTGTCGGTCGACGAGGCGACGTACTCCGCGAAGCTGAAGGGCCGTGTCCTGGACCTGACCTTCAAGGAGTTCGAGCTGCTGAAGTACCTCGCGCAGCACCCGGGCCGGGTCTTCACCCGTGCGCAGCTGCTCCAGGAGGTCTGGGGCTACGACTACTTCGGCGGCACCCGCACGGTCGACGTGCACGTACGGCGGCTGCGCGCGAAACTCGGCCCCGAGCACGAGTCGCTGATCGGCACGGTGCGCAACGTCGGCTACCGCTTCGTGACCCCGGAGAAGGTGGAACGGGCGGCGGCGGAGGCGGCCGCGCAGGCCGCCGCGAAGGCCACGGCGCAGGCGTCCGCGCAGGCGTCCACCCAGGCTTCCGTACACTCCGGGTGAGGCCTTCACCCGGTCGGCCGAAGTCGGTGTGACCGTCCACTCGGCAGGACGCCCTGCCCAGAGGTAGGTCACCCCGCGTAGACTCCCGCACGTGGCCAAGGTGACGCGGGATGACGTTGCACGACTTGCGGGTACGTCTACCGCCGTCGTGAGCTACGTCATCAACAACGGACCCCGGCCGGTCGCCCCGGCCACGCGCGAGCGTGTCCTCGCCGCGATCAAGGACCTGGGCTACCGCCCGGACCGGGTCGCCCAGGCGATGGCCTCGCGGCGCACCGACCTCATAGGCATGATCGTCCCGGACGCGCGCCAACCGTTCTTCGCGGAGATGGCGCACGCGGTCGAACAGGCCGCCGCCGAGCGCGGAAAGATGGTGCTGGTCGGCAACTCCGACTACCGCACCGAGCGCGAGGTCCACTACCTGCGGGCCTTCCTCGGCATGCGGGTCTCGGGGCTGATCCTGGTCAGCCAGGGCATGAGCGAGCAGGCCGCGAGCGAGATCGAGGCCTGGGACGCGCGGGTGGTGCTGCTGCACGAGCGCCCGGAGGCCATCGACGACGTCGCGGTCATCACGGACGACATCGGCGGCGCCCAGATGGCGACCCGGCACCTGCTGGAGCACGGCCACGAGTACGTCGCCTGCATCGGCGGCATCGAGAACACCCCGTCGGTCGGCGACCCGGTGGCCGACCACGTCGAGGGCTGGCGCCGGGCCATGCTGGAATCGGGCCGCTCGACCGAGGGCCGGCTCATCGAGGCCCCGTACAACCGGTACGACGCGTACCAGGTCGCGCTGGAGGTCCTGGCCCGGCCGGACCGCCCCACGGCGATCTTCTGCGCCACCGACGACCAGGCCATCGGTGTGCTCCGGGCCGCCCGCGAGCTGCGCATCGACGTGCCCGGGGAGCTGGCCGTGGCGGGCTTCGACGACGTGAAGGAGGCGGCCCTCACGGACCCGCCCCTGACCACGATCGCCTCGGACCGCACGGCGATGGCCCGCGCGGCCGTGGACCTCGTCCTGGACGACGCCGTGCGCGTGTCGGGCTCCCGGCGCGAGCGGCTGAAGCAGTTCCCGTCGGCCCTGGTGATCCGCCGCTCCTGCGGCTGCCGCTAGTGCTCTGACCGGAAAGGTCCACCGCCTCACGACGCCCGGCACGGCACCTCGCCGCGTTGTCGGGCCACGCAAGCCCGCGGCTGCCGCTACGCCGTCCGGAAGCCGCGGGCCCTCGTCCCGGTGTGCCGGTCGGCGCGGTCCGCGAGGGCCGCGAAGATCAGCAGCGCGGGCGCCACGAGGAACGCGGGGATCCCGAAGAGGGCGATGAGCGCGCCCAGGAACAGCATGGGCGCGCCCACGGCGAAGCAGGCCGCCGCGAAGGCCTTCGGCGCCCACCGCATCAGGAGCGGCAGGACGATCGGGGACTGGAAGAGCAGGAGCCCGAGGAAGTCCCGGCCACCGAGGACGAGCGACATCGCGACCGCCACCGCGACGGCGGCCACGGCCGCGCCCCACGGCAGAGCGGCCACCGTCCGACGTGCGTCCCCGGCTTCGTCCCCAGCTCCGGCCCCGATCACCGTTCCGATCACCGTCTGGATTCCAGTCCCGGTTCCGGTTCCGGTCCCCGTCGTCGTCCCGTTCCCGTTCGCGTCCATGCTCGCCCCCTGATTTTGAACACGTTCATCTGAACACGTTCAAGATAGCGGAGTACGGCGCCCCGGGGAAGCGCACTTATTTCGGGCATACGCGGTTCTGTCGGGCTTCTCAGCCCAGACTCAGGAAGCTCTCATCAACGGCGGACAGAGTCGTCACCATGACCGAGAACTTCCGCCGCGAAGGCGAGTACCCCCAGGAACACCGCCCGACCCAGCACGCCCCCTTCGGCGATGACTGGCAGCGCGGACAGGACCGGCAGACGCAGGAGGCGGCCGGGTCCTACCCGCCGCCGCCCGGCTACCCGCCCGCCGCCCCCGGCTGGCACGAGGCGCACCAGCCCCAGCCCCCGGTGCTCCAGGGCGAGACGGTCCCCCCGGCCGCCAACGCCTCGGACGGCTCCGGCGGCTCCGGCGGCTGGGGCACCTGGGGCTCCGCCCCGCACGGCCCCGCCCCCCGCGCCAAGAAGCCCGTCGCGCTGCTGGCCGCCGTCGCGCTCGCCGCGGCCGTGGTCGGCGGTGGCACCGCGGCCGCCGTCCAGCAGCTGATGCTCGTCAAGGGCTCCTCCGGCGGCGGCGTCAACGGCACCAACGTCTCGCAGTCCAGCAACGGCACCGTCGCGGGCGTCGCCGAGCAGGTCAGCCCCTCCGTGGTCCGCATCGACACCCGTACGGGCTCCGGCCAGGGCACCGGCTCCGGCATCGTCGTCACCTCCGACGGCGAGATCGTCACCAACAACCACGTCGTCGCCGGCGCCTCCGAGATCCAGGTGACGATGAGCGACGGCAAGAAGTACAAGGCCCAGGTCCTCGGCACCGACCCCGACAAGGACCTCGCCCTCGTCAAGCTCCAGGGCGCGAGCGGCCTCAAGGCGGCCTCCCTCGGCAACTCGGACAACGTGAAGGTCGGCGACCAGGTCGTCGCCATCGGCTCCCCCGACCGCCTCACCGGCACGGTCACCAGCGGCATCGTCTCGGCCCTGAACCGCGAGGTCACCGTCGACAAGTCCGAGCAGCAGCAGTCGCCCCAGCAGGGCGACGACGGCTGGCCCTTCTCCTTCGGCGGGCAGCAGTTCAACGGCCGGACCGGCTCGAACACCGCCACCTACAAAGCCATCCAGACCGACGCCTCCCTCAACCCCGGCAACTCCGGCGGCGCCCTCGTCGACATGAACGGCCAGATCGTGGGCATGCCCTCCGCGATCTACTCCCCCACCAACAGCAAGTCCAGCGCGGGCAGCGTCGGCCTCGGCTTCGCCATCCCGGTCAACACGATCAAGGCCGACCTGGACTCCCTGCGCAAGGGCGGCCCGGGCGGCAGTGGCACCTCCGACACCGGGAACTCCCCCACCAACGGCTTCGGCACCTCCTATTAGCCCGTCGTGCGAGGCTGGGAGGCGCCCGCCCGCACACCCACCGGACACCACCACCCAGGGGGACAGCCAGATGAATCCCGCCGAAGGCGAAGCTCGGATCCTCGTCGTCGACGACGAACCGGCCGTACGCGAGGCCCTGCGCCGCAGCCTCGCCTTCGAGGGGTACGCCGTACAGACCGCGGTCGACGGGCTCGACGCCCTCGACAAGGCGGCCTCGTACGACCCCGGCCTGATCGTCCTGGACATCCAGATGCCCCGCATGGACGGCCTGACGGCCGCCCGCCGGCTGCGCTCCTCGGGCAGCGTCACCCCGATCCTGATGCTCACCGCCCGTGACACCGTCGGCGACCGCGTCACCGGACTCGACGCGGGCGCCGACGACTACCTCGTCAAGCCGTTCGAGCTCGACGAGCTCTTCGCCCGCGTCCGCGCCCTGCTGCGCCGCAGCTCCTACGCCACCCCGCGCCCCGGCGCCGAGACCCACGAGGACGCCCTGACCTTCGGCGACCTGCGCATGGACCTCGCGACCCGAGAGGTCACCCGGGCCGGGCGGCCGGTGGAACTGACGCGCACCGAGTTCACCCTGCTGGAGATGTTCCTGGCGCACCCGCGCCAGGTCCTGACCCGCGAGCAGATCCTCAAGACCGTGTGGGGCTTCGACTTCGAGCCCAGCTCCAATTCCCTGGACGTGTACGTGATGTACCTGCGCCGCAAGACCGAGGCCGGCGGCGAGCCCCGCCTGGTCCACACCGTGCGCGGGGTGGGCTACGTACTGCGCGCCGGCGAGAGCGGGCCCGAGTGAGTCCGGCCGCCAGATTCCGCGGGCTGCCGCTGCGCTCGCGGCTGGCCCTGCTGGTGGCGGTCGCGGTGGCACTGGCCGTCGCGGCGGTCGCCGCGGTGTCGTGGGTGATGGTCCGCACCCAGCTGCGCGACCAGCTCGACAACTCCCTGACGACCGCGAACGAGTCGGCGAACGCCCAGGTGCTGCGGGCCATCAGCGACGGCGCCTGCGTGGTCCGGCCGCCCGCCCCGCAGAACGGCCAGGACATCGCCGGGAACCTCAACGCCACCGTGCAGATCGTGACGGCCGACGGCGGGCACTGCTGGGTGAGCGGTCCGGCGACGCTGCCGGTCACCGGCCTGGACAAGCAGATCGCCCGGGGCGAGCGCGGCAGCGCCCTGCACGACGTCACGACCGCCGACGGCATCGAGATGCGCGTCTACACCCGCACCGCGCGGACCCAGCCCGGATCCGCGGTCTTCGGCATCTCCATCGCCAAACCCGTCGCGGACATCGAGAAGCCGCTCTCCACCCTGGCCTGGGTGCTGGTCCTGGTCGCCGGTGTCGGAGTCGTCGGCGCGGGCGCCGCCGGCCTGTGGGTGGCCCGCACCGGCCTGCGGCCCGTCGACGAACTGACCGGCGCCGTCGAGCACATCGCCCGTACCGAGGACCTCACCGTCCGCATCCCCCACGAGGGCGACGACGAGATCGCCCGCCTGTCGCGGTCCTTCAACTCCATGACGGCGGCCCTCGCCTCCTCCCAGGAGCGCCAGGCCCAGCTGATCGCGGACGCCGGGCACGAGCTGCGCACCCCGCTCACCTCGCTGCGCACCAACATCGAGCTCCTCGCGCGCAGCGAGGAGACCGGTCGGGCGATCCCGCCCGAGGACCGCAAGGAGCTGCTGGCCTCGGTCAAGGCGCAGATGACGGAGCTGGCCTCGCTGATCGGCGACCTCCAGGAGCTGTCCCGGCCGGACGCCGTCTCCCACGGCCCGCTCCAGGTCGTGGCCCTGCACGAGATCGCGGGGGCGGCGCTGTCCCGGGCCCGGCTGCGCGGCCCGGAGCTGGAGTTCGCCTCCGCGCTGGAGCCCTGGTACGTACGGGGCGAGGCGCCCGCGCTGGAGCGTGCGGTGGTCAACCTGCTGGACAACGCGGTGAAGTTCAGCCCGCCGGGCGGCTCGGTCGAGGTGTCGCTGCGGGCGGGCGAGCTGACCGTACGGGACCACGGGCCGGGCATCCCGGCCGAGGACCTCCCGTACGTCTTCGAGCGGTTCTGGCGTTCCGAGTCGGCCCGGGCCCTGCCCGGGAGCGGGCTCGGCCTGTCGATCGTGGCCCGTACGGCGGCCCGCGCGGGTGGCAGCGCGGAACTGCGGGCGGCGGCGGACGGGGGCCCGGGCACGGAGGCGGTGCTCCGCATCCCGGGGGCGCCGACGCCGCCGCCGTCGTCGGAACCGTCAGTTGTGCCGGATCAGTGAGGCGACCAGGCCGGACCGGGTGTTGGGGAAGTCCATCGGGACGATCCCGAGCCCGGTGCGGCCGGCCATCTCCGCGCCGTCGACGAAGGCGTGCACCTGCGGATTGAGGCGGTCGGAGTTCCAGCGCGGCGGCATGTAGGCCGCGGTGCTGACGTAGTTCACGAAGAGCTTGCCGGGCTGCTGGACCGCCTTGCGGAAGTGGTTCTCGATCCGGCCGCGTTTGGCGAAGGGCTCGGTGTTGTAGTCGTCCTGGATGTCGAAGACGTTGCCGTCGCCGTAGCGCAGGCCCGGCAGGCCGGCGTTGTCGGCGAGCAGGACGACCTTGCCGCGGGCCTGTCCGAGGGTGGGCAGGGTGTCGGCGATGCGGAACAGGGGACGCCAGCCGCGGTTGTCGAGGTAGTCGTCGAAGACCGCCCGGAACGTCGCGTCGCTGTCCGTCGAGTACTCCTGCTTGAGGCGCATCAGGACGGTCTCGGACGGGTGGGCGGCGAGGAAGTTCCAGCAGGCGACGAGGACGTCCCCGAACATCAGGTCCTGGAAGAAGGCCGCGTGGTGGATGGCGAAGGAGCCGCCCGTGACCCGGCAGCGGACGTCGAGGAAGCGGATGCCGGAGTCGAGCTGCTGGGCGATCGAGGTGTTCTGGCAGGCGACGTAGAGGCCGCCCTTGGTGGCGCCGGAGTCGTGCGTGCCGGGGATGGTCATCCGCTGGAGGGCGGTGGAGTCGGCCAGGCCCGCCATCCAGTCCTGGGTGCCGAGGGCCGCCGCGGCGGCGGGTGGTGCGCCGAGTCCGATGGCGGCGCCGGTCGCGAGTGCGCCGGCCAAAAACGCCCGCCGGTCCAGTCCCCTGCCCATGCCCGCCCCTTCGCCGACCCAGTGGTGGGGGCGATTATGGCGTGCGCACGTCAATTCCACTACCCATGAGTACGGAACTCGCGCACCACGCGGGAGGGGCTACCCCTCCAGCAACTCCGCCATGCGGCGCAGCCCCTGGGCGAGCTCGTGACCGTTCGGAGCCTGCTCCGGGTCGGTCAGGCACTGCACCATGACCCCGCTGAGCAGCGCGATGTGCAGCGAGCCGAGGGAGCGCACGTCCTCCTCCGCGACCTCCGCCTCGGGCACGCCCGCCAGCACGGCGGCCACCATGCGCCGGTTGCGGCGCTGCCCCTCGGCCAGGATCGCGAGCAGCTCCGGATGGGCCTGCGCGTGCACGAAGGCCTCGACGGAGGCGGTCCACAGCCAGCGCATCTCGCCGAAGTCCCGGATCTTGCGGTCCCAGGTGTCGGCGTAGCGCTCCTCGGCCGTGTCGCCCTGGCCGGTGAGCCGCCCGGACCCTGCGGCCCACTCCTCCATGGCGTCGAAGAGCGCCTGGTTGAGCAGGGCGTCGCGCGATCCGAAGTGGTAGCCGATCGCGGCCATGCTCACGTTCGAGGCCGTGGCGATGTCGCGCACGGTCGTGCGCAGGTACCCCTTCTCCTCCAGGCAGCGGCGGGCTCCGGCCAGCAGGTCCTCGCGATTTCCCATGCAGGGATCGTATCCGCGCCCCCATCCCTCTTGGGCAAGCGCGCAAGACGAGCGTATTGCGCGCTTGCCCAAATCCTGGCAGGCTTCAGGCATCGGAAGGATCACCGGTCAACGGGAGGCAAGAACCATGCGCAACGAGCTGAAGATCGACGGCCGCACCCTCGCCTACACCGACTTCGGCGGCGCCGGCCGCCCGCTGCTCGCCCTGCACGGCGGAATGTCCGAAGGCGCCGCCTTCACCGGGATGGCCGCCGCCCTCGGCGAGGAGTGGCGGGTCATCGCCCCCGACCAGCGCGGCCACGGCGACTCCGACCGGGCCCCCGACTACCGCCGGGAGGGATACGTGGCCGACGCCGTCGCCCTGCTCGACCACCTCGACCTCCGGGAGCCGGTGGCCGTCCTCGGCTACAGCCTGGGCGGGCTCAACGCCGTCCACCTGGCCTCCGCCCACCCCGACCGGGTCGGCGCGCTGATCGACGTGGACGCCACGGTGCAGATCCACCCCGACGGGTCGTCCGACTGGTTCGGCTTCCTCCGCGGGCTGATCTACACCGCCCCCACCCGCGAGGAGCTGCTGGAGGCCGCGGGGCCGATGGGCGCCCAGATCGTCGGGCAGGCGCTGCGCCCGCTCCCCGACGGCTCGGGCTGGCGGCTCCCGTTCCACCCGCAGGACCAGCTCGACTCGATCGAGGGCTGCCGCGGCGACCACTGGGACGCCTGGCTCGGCAGCGACTGCCCCGCGCTGCTCGTCCACGGCACCCGCAGCGCGGCCCTCCCCCAGGAGGTGGCCACCGCGATGGTCACCCGACGGCCGAGGACCTCGTACGCGCCCCTGGAGGGCGACCACTTCGTGCCGTTCCAGGACCCGGAGGGCTTCTACGAGGCGGTGCGCAAGTTCCTGGCCGGGCTGTAGGCCGTCCGCGCCGACCGGATCGTCGACCGGGCGCGTCCCGACCGATGAGTCCGGTCGCTGCGGGCAGTCTCCATCGTTGTCGACGTCGACAGCGATGGAGGAAACGCATGAGCCAACTGCTGAGGGTCCAGAACTTCATGGTCTCCGCCGACGGGTTCGGCACTGGTGAGGGCCAGAGCCTGGAGAGGCCGTTCGGCCACGCCGACCCCGGGAAGATGTTCGCGTGGGCCGGCGCCACCGCGAGCTGGCCGAACCGCACCGACCCCGGCGGCAGCCGCGGCCTCGACGACTACTTCACCCGGGACTTCCGGAACAACATCGGCGCCGAGATCATGGGCCGCAACAAGTTCGGTCCGCAGCGCGGCCCCTGGGAGGACCTCGACTGGCAGGGCTGGTGGGGCGACGAGCCCCCCTTCCACACCCCGGTGTTCGTCATGACCCACCACGTGCGCCCCTCGTTCACCCTCTCCGACACCACGTTCCACTTCGTCGACGCCGACCCGGCCACCGTCCTGGAACGGGCGCGGGAGGCGGCGGGGGGCAAGGACGTCCGGCTCGGCGGCGGGGCCACCACCGTCCGGGAGTTCCTCGACGCCGGCCTCGTCGACACCCTCCACGTCGCGGTCGCCGACGAGGTCCGGCTCGGCTCGGGGGTCAGGCTGTGGGAGTCCCCCGAGGAACTGCTGGACCGCTACCACCTCGACGTGGTGCCCAGCCCGGGCGGAGGAGTGACGCACCACCTGTTCTGGCGCAGGTAGGACTGTTCCGGCGCAGGTGAGACCGTTCCGGCGCGGGTGAGAACGGCCGAGGGGCGGCGGGCCGAAGCCCACCGCCCCTCGGGACGTCCTGCCGTTCGTACTACTTGACGACCGTGATCCGGTCGGCCGCCGGCGGCGCGATCGGGGTCGCGGCCGTCGACTTCATCAGGTAGGCGTTGAAGCAGTCCAGGTCGGACGGACCGTTCAGCTTGTTCTTGTGCTCCTTCAGGACGGTGAAGCCGTCACCGCCGCCCGCGAGGAACTCGTTCATCGCGACGCGGTAGGTCTTGGCGGGGTCGATCGCCGCGCCGTTCAGCTTGACCGAGTCGACGACGATCCGGTCCGCGCCGGTCTTCGTCATGTCGAGGGTGTACGTGAAGCCCTTCGACACCTGCAGGATCTTCGGGTTGGCCCCGTTGACCGGGCCGGTGACCTGCTGCTGGAGCGCGGTGATCAGCTGCGCGCCGGTCAGGTCGACGATGTTCATCATGTTGTTGAACGGCTGGACCGTGTACGACTCGCCGTACGTCACCACGCCGTCGCCCTCGGCGCCCGCCGCCTTGTAGGCGAGGTCGGCGCGGATGCCACCCGGGTTCATGATGGCCAGCTGCGCGCCGCCCTTGTCGGCCGGGGCCAGGGCCTCCAGCTGCGCGTCGGCGATCAGGTCGCCCAGCGGCTTCTCCGGCGCCTCCGAGCCGCGGCCCGGGATGTCGGCGGAGATGAAGCCCTGCGGGCGGTTGGCGATCGGGGCCGCCAGGGCCTTCCAGCGGTCGACCAGCTCGGTCATGTCCGGGGCCTTGGGCTGGTCCCGGGAGACGATCTTGTTGACCGGCTTGGGCGCCTTGACCGGGGTGCGGACGATGTCCTTGGTCGCCCGGTCGTAGGTGAGGTTGGTGTCCGTGAACAGCCGGCCGTAGGAGGCCGCCGAGGTCACCGTGCGCGGGTTGCCCGCCGGGTCGGGGATGTTGCAGCTGTAGGCCTGGTGCGTGTGGCCGGTCACCAGCGCGTCGACCTTCGGGTCCACGTTCTTGGCGATGTCCACGATCGCGCCCGAGATGCCGGCGCCGGCGCCCGGGGAGTCGCAGTCGTAGTTGTACGCGCCGCTCGCGGGCAGACCGCCCTCGTGGATCAGCGCGACGATCGACTTCACGCCCTGCTTGTCCAGCTCGGCGGCGTACTTGTTGATCGTCTCGACCTCGTCGCCGAACTTCAGGCCCTTCACGCCGTCGGCGGTGACGACGTCCGGAGTGCCCTCCAGGGTGACGCCGATGAAGCCGATCTTCACGTCCCCCTTCTTCCAGATGAAGGTGGGCGACAGCAGCGGACGCTTGGTCTTCTCGTCCGTGACGTTCGCGGCGAGGTACTTGAACTCGGAGCCCGTGAACTCCTTGCCGTACTCGAAGCAGCCCTCGACCGGGTGGCAGCCGCCGTACACCATGCGGCGCAGCTCGGTCTTGCCCTCGTCGAACTCGTGGTTGCCGACGCTGCTGACGTCCAGCTTCAGCTTGTTGAGCGCCTCGACGGTCGGCTCGTCGTGGAAGATGCCCGACAGCATCGGGCTGCCGCCGATCATGTCACCGGCCGCGGCCGTGACGGAGTACTCGTGGCCCTTGCGGGCCTCGCGCAGGCTGGTCGCGAGGTACTCGACCCCGCCCGCGGGTATGGCTTTGGTGGTGCCGTCGGCCTGACGCTCGGTCACGTTGCCGGAGGAGCCCTGCGGGGGCTCCAGCGTGCCGTGGAAGTCGTTGAACGACAGCATCTGCACGTCGACGGTGCGGGCCTGGGCGGACTTACCGCCACCACTCGCGGCTCCGGCCGGAAGGGCGGCGGCGACCATGGCCCCGGCGCCGGCGGTCACGGCCAGGGCGGTGAAGGTCAACCGGCGGGCTCGGCGGTGCCGTTGTGGCGTCGCTGACATCTAATCCCCTTTGTGGACAGCGATACTGCTTGGGAGGTCCGCCGCAGCCTATTGTCAACGCGCGTAGCACAACAGGGGGTAACCGGTATCGAGCTGGTTACATGCAGAAGAAGGACGGCCCCCCGACGGTACGGAGCCGGACAACGCGGGCTGATCCTCCCCGACTCGAACGAGACGGCCTAGGCTCGTCCCATGACTGACGCAACAGCGGCCCTGGAGCCGGGACGGCAGATCGAGACCCTCGACGAACTGACGGAGGAACAGGCCGAATCCGTCCTCGCCCTGATCGAGGAAGCGGCCCGGTCGGACGGCACCACCGCCGTCTCCGAGCAGGGTCGGCTCCAGCTGCGCGGCGGTCCGCGCGAGGGGATCCGGCACTTCCTCCTCACCGATGGCGGGCGGCTCGCCGGATACGGGCAACTGGAGGACACCGACCCGGTGGAGGCCCCGGCCGCCGAGCTCGTCGTCCACCCCGCGCTGCGCGGCCGCGGCCACGGGCGGGCCCTGGGCTCGGCCCTGCTGGCCGCCTCCGGCAAGCGGATCCGGGTGTGGGCCCACGGCGGCAAGTCGGCCGCCCGCCACCTGGCGCAGGTGCTCGGTCTGACCCTCTTCCGCGAGCTGCGTCAGCTGCGCCGACCGCTCGCCGAGGGCGACCCGCTGCCCGAGCCGGTCCTGCCGGCCGGGGTGACGGTGCGGACCTTCGTACCCGGCGCCGACGACGCCGCCTGGCTCGCGGTGAACGCGGCCGCCTTCGCCCACCACCCCGAGCAGGGCTCGCTGACCCAGCGCGACCTGAACGACCGGATCGCCCAGCCGTGGTTCGACGCGGACGGCTTCTTCCTCGCCGAGCGCGAGGGCGAGCTCGTCGGCTTCCACTGGACGAAGGTCCACGCGGCGGACAAGCTCGGCGAGGTCTACGTACTGGGCGTCCGCCCGGGCGCCCAGGGCGGCGGCCTCGGCAAGGCCCTCACCGCGATCGGCCTGCGACACCTGGCGGCCCAGGGCCTCCCGACGGCGATGCTCTACGTGGACGCCGACAACCCGGCGGCCCTGCGCGTCTACGAGGGCATGGGCTTCACCACCCACGAGGTCGACCTGATGTACCGCACGGAAAGCTGACCCCCTACGCCGGCGGGGCAAAACCAGCCCCGCCGGCGTTTGAGGCGCGGGGTCCGGGTCAGAGCCCCGAAAGCCCGGGCGCAGCCCGGGGTCGCTCGCGCGACGGCGCCGCACCGGCACGGCAACGGTCCGACCCCGCCGGGGCGCGGGGCCCGCCCCGCACCCGTCCGTGCGACAGCCGGACGGACCCGGGAAGCCACACGCCATTAACCGCGCATTCAGACGCGCTTGCGACGCTCCGTGAATGCAGCCCCGGCAGCCCCGACTCCGACTGACGGCCGACACTTCCGACGCGCCTGTCCTACCGCGTGCGCGGAAGAATGGAGTCATGAGCCACAAGCCCAGCGCAGGCCCCACCGAGGTCCCCGCCCAGCACCCGTCTCAGACCGCCACTCCCACCACCGCCGCGGCGCAGTTCAGCGCGCCGCCGCGCCTGGGGTCCATAGCCGCGCACCGGCCCCACGTGGGCCTCGATCCGGACCTCGACGCCGATCTGGACGCGTACGAGGACAAGGACGGCAACGAGCTCCCCCCTGGCCGGTTCCTCGACCGGGAGCGCAGCTGGCTCGCCTTCAACGAGCGCGTGCTCGAACTCGCGGAAGACCCCACGACGCCGCTCCTGGAGCGGGCGAACTTCCTGGCGATCTTCGCGAGCAACCTCGACGAGTTCTTCATGGTCCGCGTCGCCGGCCTCAAGCGTCGCATCGCGACCGGTGTCGCCACCCGTTCGGCCTCCGGTCTGCAACCCCGCGAGGTGCTGGACCTGATCTGGACGCGCTCGCGCGAGCTCATGGCCCGGCACGCCGCCTGCTTCCAGCAGGACATCGCCCCGGCCCTCGCCGAGGAGGGCGTGCACCTCATCCGCTGGCCGGACCTCACGGAGAAGGAGCAGGCCCGGCTCTTCACGCTGTTCCGGAACCAGATCTTCCCGGTGCTCACCCCGCTGGCCGTGGACCCCGCGCACCCGTTCCCGTACATCTCCGGCCTCTCCCTGAACCTGGCCGTCGTCGTGCGCAACCCGGTCAGCGGCCACCGCCACTTCGCCCGGGTCAAGGTCCCGCCGATCCTCTCCCGCTTCCTGGAGGCCTCCCCGCAGCGCTACGTCCCGCTGGAGGACGTCATCGCCGCGCACCTGGAGGAGCTCTTCCCCGGCATGGAGGTGCTCGCGCACCACATGTTCCGGGTGACCCGCAACGAGGACCTCGAAGTCGAGGAGGACGACGCGGAGAACCTGCTCCAGGCCCTGGAGAAGGAGCTCATGCGGCGCCGCTTCGGCCCGCCCGTGCGCCTGGAGGTCGAGGAGTCCATCGACCCGGGCGTCCTGGACCTCCTGGTGCAGGAGCTGAAGGTCAACGCCTCCGAGGTGTACCCGCTGCCCGGGCCGCTGGACCTGACCGCCCTCTTCGGGATCGCCTCGTTGGACATCCCGGAGCTGAAGTTCCCGAAGTTCGTCGCCGGCACCCACCGGGACCTCGCCGAGGTCGAGTCCGCGTCCGCGCCCGACATCTTCGCCGCGCTGCGCGAGCGGGACGTCCTGCTGCACCACCCGTACGACTCGTTCTCCACCTCGGTGCAGGCCTTCCTGGAGCAGGCCGCCGCCGACCCGGACGTCCTCGCGATCAAGCAGACGCTCTACCGCACCTCCGGTGACTCGCCGATCGTGGACGCGCTGATCGACGCCGCGGACGCCGGCAAGCAGGTCCTCGTACTCGTCGAGATCAAGGCCCGCTTCGACGAGCAGGCCAACATCAAGTGGGCCCGCAAGCTGGAGGAGTCCGGCTGCCACGTCGTCTACGGGCTGGTCGGCCTCAAGACCCACTGCAAGCTCTCGCTCGTCGTCCGCCAGGAGGGCGAGACGCTGCGCCGCTACTCGCACGTGGGCACCGGCAACTACCACCCCAAGACCGCCCGGCTCTACGAGGACCTCGGCCTGCTCACCGCCGACCCGCAGGTCGGCGCGGACCTCTCCGACCTGTTCAACCGGCTGTCGGGCTACTCGCGGCGCGAGACCTACCGCCGTCTGATGGTCGCCCCGCGCTCGCTGCGCGACGGGCTGATAGCACGCATCGACAAGGAGGCGGCCCACCACCGGCTCGGCCGCCCCGCGTACGTGCGCATGAAGATGAACTCGATCGTCGACGAGGCGCTCATCGACTCGCTCTACCGCGCCTCGCAGGCGGGCGTGCCCGTCGACATCTGGGTCCGCGGCATCTGCGCCGTGCGCCCAGGGGTCCCCGGGCTCTCGGAGAACATCCGGGTCCGCTCGATCCTCGGCCGCTTCCTTGAGCACTCCCGGGTCTTCGCCTTCGGCAACGGCGGCGAGCCCGAGGTGTGGATCGGCAGCGCCGACATGATGCACCGCAATCTCGACCGCCGAATCGAGGCACTGGTCAGGGTCGCCGACCCGGCCCACCGCGCGGCACTGGACCGGATGCTGGAGACCGGCATGTCCGACCTCACCTCCTCCTGGCACCTGGGCCCGGACGGCGAATGGACCCGGCACAGCACGGACTCCGAGGGCCAGCCGCTGCGGCACGTACAGGAGATGCTCATAGACGCCCGGAGGCGCCGGCGTGGCTCAGCCAAACCATGACCCGACCGCAGGTGACGTTCTCGGCGTCTATCTGACATCCCAAGCGACCGCGTTCCTGCGCGCGCTGCGCCTGCACGACGCGGGCGCGGCGGGGATGTCGGACGCCGCCGAGAGCAGTGAGGCGGCGCGCGGCCTGCGGGGGGCCGCGCGCCGGATCAGCGGTTCGCTGGCCACTTTCCGGGGGGTGACGGAGTCCTCGTGGGCGGACGGGCTGCGCACCGAGCTGGTGTGGCTGTCCACGACGCTGGCCGACGAGCACGCGTACGCGGCCCGGCTGACCCGGCTGATGGACGCGCTGCACCGGCTCTCGGGGTCCTCGTCCGCGGACGTACCGGCCCCCCGCACCGGCGGGGGCGCCCTCACGGTGGGCTCGGCCCGGGCGGGCGCGCTGCTGGAGCGGCAGCTCACCCTGGCCCGTACGCGCGCCCACTCGGCCACCCTGCAGGCCCTCGGCTCGGCCCGCTTCCACGCGGTGGCGGACGCGGTGGCGGTGCTGGCCTCGGAGGTCCCGCTGAACCTGGTCGCGGCCCGCGGCCGGGTGTCCGAGGTCCTCGCCCCGCTGGCGGAGGTGGCCGAAAGCCGCCTGGCCGCGGCGGTCGCGGCGCTCCCCCCGGCCGACCACACGCACCCGTACGACTGCGACCACGACGGGCTCTGGCACGAGGTCCGCCGACTGCTGCGCGCCCACCGGTACGCACGGGAGGCGCTCGGCGGCGACGTGGCCCGGCTGGCCGCGGCGGGCGAGGCCCTGGACCGGCACCGCGACGCGGCCGAGGCCGCGGCGGCCTCGGCGACGGCGGCCCGCACCCCGCGCATCGCCCCGGCGACGGCGTACGCGCTGGGCGTGCTGCACGCGGACCAGCGCCACGAGGTCGAAGCGGCCCGGGCGGCGTTTCAGGCCATCTGGCTCCCGGAACCCGTCGCCATCACGCCACGGTAACGGAGGGATAACGGATACTTACGTCCGTATACATACCGCTCGGCACGCACCGGGCCGTCCGCCACGGTTCACCGTCCGTTCACTCTCCTCGGTCGGCTGCTTCACCTGTTCTGCCTAATTTCGGTGATGCGAGGAGCGAGTCGCAGGTCGGACCAGCGGCTCTCCGCGCAACCGACGTAGTCCTCTTCGCACGCCGCCCCGATACAGAAAGCGGCCGGCGGCTTCTGGAAGGAACACCCGAAAGTGAAGCTTCAGCGCAAGAACATGCTTCGTGCCTCTGCTCTCGGAGCGCTCGTCGTGTCCGGCGCCCTGGTCCTCACGGCGTGCGGCTCGGACGACAACACCAAGACGGCCGAAGGCAGCCCGAAGGCCTCCGCCCCCGCCGCCGGCGACATCAAGTGCGCCGACGCCAAGGGCAAGCTGCTGGCCTCCGGTTCCTCCGCCCAGAAGAACGCGGTCGAGCTGTGGATCAAGAACTACATGGCCGCCTGCTCGGGCGTCGAGGTGAACTACAAGTCCTCCTCCTCCGGTGAGGGCATCGTCGCGTTCAACCAGGGCACCGTCGGCTTCGCCGGCTCCGACTCGGCGCTGAAGCCGGAGCAGGTCGAGGAGTCCAAGAAGGTCTGCACCGGTGGTCAGGGCATCGACCTCCCGATGGTCGGCGGTCCGATCGCCCTCGGCTTCAACGTCGCCGGCGTGGACAAGCTGAACCTCGACGCCGCCACGATCGCCAACATCTTCAACGACAAGATCAAGAAGTGGGACGACGAGGCGATCAAGAAGCTGAACCCCGGCGTCACGCTTCCCTCCACCGCCATCCAGGCCTTCCACCGCTCCGACGACTCGGGCACCACCGAGAACCTCACCAAGTACCTGAAGGCCGCCGCCCCCGACGCCTGGACCACCGAGCCGGCGAAGAAGTGGGCCGCTCCGGGCGGCCAGGCCGCCTCCGGCTCCGCCGGTGTCGCCGCCCAGGTCAAGCAGGTCGACGGCGCGATCGGCTACTTCGAGCTCTCCTTCGCGAGCGCCCAGGGCATCAAGACCGTCGACCTGAACACCGGCGCCTCCGCCCCGGTCAAGGCCTCCGGTGAGAACGCCTCCAAGGCCATCGCCGCCGCCAAGATCGCCGGCACCGGTTCCGACCTGGCCCTGAAGCTCGACTACACCACCAAGGCCGAGGGCGCCTACCCGCTGACCCTGGTCACCTACGAGGTCGTCTGCGACAAGGGCAACAAGGCGGAGACCCTGCCGACCGTGAAGTCCTTCCTGAACTACACCGCCTCGGACGCGGGCCAGAAGGTCCTCCTCGAGAACGGCTACGCGCCGATCCCGGCCGAGATCAACGCCAAGGTCCGCGAAGTCATCAACAGCCTCGGCTAATTCCTGACCCCGAGGTCCGGCCCGCCCCCCGTCCGGGGTGGGCCGGACTCCGGGACCCTCCCCTTCACCCGGGGGAAATCCGGTGCACCGCCGCCAGGGGGCCTGCCCCCCACACAGACCGGAAAGACCATGGCTTTCACACCCACCCAGATAGACACGGCTCCGCCCGTCATCTCCAAGAGCAAGTCCACCGGCCGCGCCGGTGACAAGATCTTCGCCGGGCTCTCCAAGGGCTCCGGCATCCTGCTCCTGGTGATCATGGCGTCGATCGCCGCCTTCCTCACCTACCGCGCCTCGATCGCACTGTCGAAGAACGAGGGGAACTTCCTCACCACCTTCGACTGGAACGCGTCGGCCAACCCGCCCGTCTTCGGCATCGCCGTCCTGCTCTTCGGCACCGTCGTCAGCTCGATCATCGCGATGGCCATCGCGGTCCCGGTCGCCGTCGGCATCGCCCTGTTCATCTCGCACTACGCGCCGCGCAAGCTGGCCGCGCCCCTCGCGTACGTGGTCGACCTGCTGGCCGCCGTGCCGTCGATCATCTACGGCATCTGGGGCGCCCTCTTCCTGGTGCCGCAGCTGAACGGCCTGAACCTCTGGCTCGACGAGTTCTTCGGCTGGACCTACGTCTTCGACAAGACCCAGGTCGGCGTCGCCCGCTCCCTCTTCACCGTCGGCATCCTGCTCGCGATCATGATCCTGCCGATCGTGACCAGCGTCAGCCGCGAAGTCTTCCTCCAGGTCCCGCGCATGAACGAGGAGGCCGCCCTGGCCCTCGGCGCGACCCGCTGGGAGGTCATCCGCATGTCGGTGCTGCCCTTCGGCCGCTCCGGTGTCATCTCCGCCTCGATGCTCGGCCTCGGCCGCGCGCTCGGCGAGACCATGGCCGTCGCGACCGTCCTCTCCCCGAGCTTCCTCATCTCGTTCCACGTCCTGAACCCCGGCGGCGGTACCTTCGCGCAGAACATCGCCGCCAAGTTCGACGAGGCCAACGAGTTCGGCCGTGACGCGCTGATCGCCTCGGGTCTGGTCCTCTTCCTGCTCACCCTGCTGGTCAACGGTGCAGCTCGCCTGATCATCGCTCGCCGCAAGGACTTCTCGGGGGCGAACGCCTGATGAGCCACGCAATCCAGGACCACCGCCCCACCGGGGCCACCCGGTCCGGCGCCCGCACCAGCCTCACCCGCGGCGGCCTGCCCCGCTGGGCCCCGGCCGGCATCGCGGCCCTCTCGATCGCGCTCGGCTGCGGCATCGGCATCGCCTTCGACCTCAGCAGCAAGATCCAGTGGGGTCTGCTCGCGGCCCTGCTCTTCGTCGTCATCACGTACACCGCGAGCGCGGTGATCGAGAACGGCCGCCAGGCCAAGGACCGCGTCGCGACCTCCGTGATGTGGGTCTGCTTCGTCCTCGCCGTGATCCCGCTGCTCTCGCTGATGTGGACCACCGTCAGCCGCGGCCTCAAGCTGCTCAGCGCGAACTTCCTCACGCACTCCATGAACGGCGTGACCAGCTTCGACGAGGGCGGCGGCGTCTACCACGCGCTGCTCGGCACCATCGAGCAGGTCGCCCTGGCCACCCTGATCGCCGCGCCGATCGGCCTGCTGACCGCCGTCTACCTGGTCGAGTACGGCAAGGGCTCGCTCGCCAGGGCCGTCACCTTCTTCGTCGACGTCATGACCGGCATCCCCTCCATCGTCGCGGGTCTGTTCATCCTGACGACCTGGAACCTGATGCTCGGCTTCGGCCCGTCCGGCTTCGCCGGCGCCATGGCCCTGTCGATCCTGATGATGCCCGTCGTGGTCCGCTCCACCGAGGAGATGCTCAAGCTCGTCCCGAACGAGCTGCGCGAGGCCGCCCTGGCCCTCGGTGTGCCGAAGTGGCGCGTGATCCTCAAGGTCGTGCTCCCCACCGCCATCGGCGGCATCGCCACCGGCGTCATGCTGGCAGTGGCACGCATCGCGGGCGAGACCGCCCCGATCATGCTGCTGGTCTTCGGTACCCAGCTGATCAACGGCAACCCCTTCGAAGGCGCCCAGTCCTCGCTCCCCCTCTACATCTGGGAGCAGTACAAGGTCGGCAGTGAAGCCTCCTACGACCGGGCATGGGCCGGAGCGCTCGTCCTGATCGCCTTCGTCATGATCCTCAATCTGGTGGCCCGCGGCATCGCCCGCTGGAAGGCCCCGAAGACCGGTCGCTGACGCGACTCTTTGAAAGCGAAGTGACCCCTCATGGCTAAGCGAATCGACGTCAGCGGACTGTCCGCCTTCTACGGCGCCCACAAGGCCATCGACGACATCTCGATGACCGTGGAGCCCCGCTCCGTGACCGCCTTCATCGGCCCGTCCGGCTGCGGCAAGTCCACCTTCCTGCGCACCCTCAACCGCATGCACGAGGTCACCCCCGGCGGCCGCGTCGAGGGCAAGGTCCTCCTGGACGACGAGAACCTGTACGGCACGGGCGTGGACCCGGTCGCGGTCCGCCGCACCGTCGGCATGGTCTTCCAGCGCCCCAACCCCTTCCCCACCATGTCGATCTTCGACAACGTGGCGGCGGGCCTGCGCCTGAACGGCAAGTACAAGAAGTCCGAGCTCACGGACATCGTGGAACGCTCCCTCAAGGGCGCCAACCTCTGGAACGAGGTCAAGGACCGCCTGAACAAGCCGGGCTCCGGCCTCTCCGGCGGTCAGCAGCAGCGCCTGTGCATCGCCCGCGCGATCGCGGTCGAGCCGCAGGTCCTGCTGATGGACGAGCCCTGCTCGGCCCTCGACCCGATCTCCACCCTCGCGATCGAGGACCTGATCGGCGAGCTCAAGGAGCGCTTCACGATCGTCATCGTGACGCACAACATGCAGCAGGCGGCCCGCGTCTCGGACCGCACCGCCTTCTTCAACCTCGCCGCCGTCGGCCAGCCGGGCAAGCTCATCGAGCTCGACGACACGGACCGGATCTTCTCGAACCCGTCCGTCCAGGCCACCGAGGACTACATCTCGGGCCGCTTCGGCTAAACCCCGAGGTCACAGACGTCCTGCGGTGCTGCATGGCGGTGCCACCGCAAGGCGAAAGAAAGAAAAAGGGCCGGCTCCCCCTGGGTGGGGGGAGCCGGCCCGCTTTCGTCACCGGGGCCGCGCCGCTAGACGAACGCGAGATCCACGACCCAGAAGCACAGCGCGGCCACGAGCGCCGCCGCCGGCATGGTGATGAACCAGCCGAGCACGATGTTCTTGGCGACGCCCCAGCGGACCGCGTTCACCCGCTTCGTCGCGCCCACGCCCATGATCGCCGAGGTGATCACGTGGGTGGTGGAGATCGGCGCGTGGAAGAGGTACGCCGAACCGAACATGATCGAGGCACCCGTGGTCTCCGCCGCGAAGCCCTGCGGCGGGTCCAGCTCGATGATCTTCCGGCCGAGCGTGCGCATGATGCGCCAGCCGCCCGCGTACGTACCCAGCGACAGCATCACCGCGCACACGATCTTGACCCACACCGGGATGGGGTCGTCGGCCGTCTGCACGTCGGCGATGACCAGGGCCATCACCACGATGCCCATCGTCTTCTGCGCGTCCTGGAGGCCGTGGCCCAGCGCCATCGCGGCCGCGGACACGGTCTGCGCGATGCGGAACCCGTGCTTGGCCTTGTGCGGGTTGGAGCGGCGGAACATCCACAGGATGACCACCATCACCAGGTAACCGGCGATCAGACCGACGACGGGCGAGAGGAACATCGGGATGACGACCTTGTCGAGCACGCCCGACCAGATGACCCCCGTACCGCCCGCCAGCGCCGCACCCACCATGCCGCCGAACAGCGCGTGCGACGAGGACGAGGGAAGACCGAAGTACCAGGTGATCAGGTTCCAGATGATCGCGCCGACGAGGGCCGCGAAGAGGATCCACATGCCCGTGGCGCCCGTGGGCGTCTCGATCAGGCCCTCGCTGACCGTCTTGGCCACCCCGCTGCCCAGGAAGGCACCGGCGAGGTTCATCACCGCGGCCATGGCCAGGGCCGCGCGCGGGGTGAGCGCCCGCGTGGAGACCGACGTCGCGATGGCGTTCGCGGAGTCGTGGAAGCCGTTCGTATACGTGAAACCGAGCGCGACACCGATGGTCACGACCAGAGCAAAGGTGTCCACGAGGTTCAGGACTCCTTGACCGCGATGGTCTCCACCGTGTTCGCGACGTGCTCGAACGCGTCGGCCGCCTCTTCGAGCACGTCGACGATCTGCTTGAGCTTCAGCACCTCGATGGCGTCGTACTTGCCGTTGAAGAGCTGGGCGAGCAGCTTGCGGTGGATCTGGTCGGCCTGGTTCTCAAGTCGGTTGACCTCGATCCAGTACTCGGTGAGGTTGTCCATCGTCCGCAGGTGCGGCATCGCCTCCGCGGTCAGCTCCGCCGCCCGCGCCAGCACCTCGATCTGCTGCTCGACACCCTTGGGGAGCTCCTCCACGTTGTAGAGGACGACCAGGTCGACCGCCTCCTCCATGAAGTCCATGATGTCGTCGAGCGACGAGGCCAGGCTGTAGATGTCCTCGCGGTCGAACGGCGTGATGAAGGAGGAGTTCAGCTGGTGGAAGATCGCGTGGGTCGCGTCGTCCCCCGCGTGTTCCGCTGCCCGCATCCGTTCCGCGATCTCGGCCCGGGCGGAAGAGTCCGCTCCGAGCAGTTCCATCAGGAGCTTGGAGCCCGTGACGATGTTGTCCGCGGATGCGGCGAACATGTCGTAGAAGCTCGTCTCCCTGGGGGTCAGACGAAATCGCACGTGAGGTCCTCGGGGTGATGGATTCGGTCAGGCTGATGCTAGGCGCATCCCCCGGCCACGGCTAACCGGCGGTTCCCCAGTGTCCTCCATCAGGCAGAGTGAGGACCACGGACCCCTGTCCCTTGGACGGGAGCCCGGTATCCTATACCCACGAGGGGTATGCGCGGACCACACGGGAGAAGTCATGACGACCATCGAGACAGAGGGTTCGGAGGGCGCGGGAGCCGTCCACGGCTACCACCACCAGAAGGCCGAGCACCTCAAGCGGCTGCGCCGGATCGAGGGCCAGATCCGCGGCCTCCAGCGGCTCGTCGACGAGGACGTGTACTGCATCGACATACTCACCCAGGTCTCCGCGAGCACGAAGGCCCTCCAGTCCTTCGCGCTCCAGCTCCTGGAGGAGCACCTGCGCCACTGCGTGGCGGACGCGGCGGTCAAGGGGGGCACCGAGATCGACGCCAAGGTGGAAGAGGCCACCAAGGCCATCGCCCGCCTGCTGCGCACGTAGCGCAGGCCCGGTTCCCACCTCCGCCGGGGGACATCGAGCCCCGCCAGGTGGCACCTCCCAGCGGTAGCCGGGGGAGATCGAGGCGCGGGGGTCCGGGGGCGGAGCCCCCGGGTCTTTCCGGCCCCGCCGCGCGAACGCAGCCCAGCCTCAGTGCCTCCGGCGGAGCCGCAACGGCGGCGCGTCAGCCGGACCAGATCCCCATCAGGACCTCGTCGATCCGGTCCTGGCTCAGCCGCTCCTCGGCCGCCGCCGACGCCGCGATGATCAGCTCGCCGCACAGTTCGATCTCGGCCAGCGCCACGTGGTCCTGCACCGTCGTACCGCCTGCGGGAGTCACGCGTGTCACCTCAATCTGCCACCGGCCACCGGCCGTCATCGGTCATGCCGCATCACTCGCCGGCGCCCGGTTCATCAGCGTAGGGAGAGCGCCCGGCGACGCCCATGGCACGGAAGGACCATTTCCGGGCACCGCCCCATGGCCCGACCCGCTCGGCCCACCCACCCCGACCCGCCCGCCGGCACCGGCCGCCCGTTCCCACTACTCGGCGATCTTCCCTGCGTAGATGTCCCCGCCGGCCGGCAGCACGACGGTCACCGGCGTCCCGAAGCCGTACAGCAACGTCGTGGACGAGACATCGATCACGCCATCGTTGACGTACGTGAACCGGTGCCGGACCTTCCGCAGCCGCCCCTCCTCGTCCAGGTACGCGTCGAACGGCACCGTGTCCTTGCCGAACCCTTTCGCCGCCGCCTCCAGCGCCCCCCGCACCTCCGGAGAGGCGATCCGCGCGGCCCGCCCGATGTCCGTCGTCCCCCGGTAGTGCCGCACCTTGGTGCCCGCGACCTCCGTCTCCCCGACGTACGTCACTTCCTGCGCGCCCCGCAGCAGTTCCGCCGCGACCAGCGGATCGGTCGCCCCGCCCGTGACCAGGTTCCCGTCGGCGAGGGTCGTCGTGTCGACCCGCACCCACTTGTCGTCGGGGACGCCCGCGCCCCGGTTCTTCATGTACAGCGCCCCGGGCACGAGCAGTTCGGTGATGGGCCGGTGCTCGGCCTGTCCCTTCACGTCCGCCGGGAGCATGACCAGCAGCTGTCCCATCCGGTTCTTGAAGTCGACCCCGCCCTCGCCGCGGATCGTGACCCGGGTCCCGCCCGTGGCCATCTCCATGGCCGTACGGGCCCGTGCGCTGCCCGTCCTCGTCAGCGCGTCCGCCGCCCCGCGGACCACCGCGGCCGGGTCCCCGGGGGGCCTGTCGTCACCGCCGCCGTCGGCCGCGCATCCGGCCAGCGCCGTGACGGCCAGGGTGACGCCGGCCGCGAGCACCGCCTCGCCCGCACGACCGCGCAGCCGCCTGTGCTGGTGCACCACCATCGCCTGCCAACCCCCAACGCGTGACCGCTGTCTGCCCGAGGCCCCCACCCGCTCCGGTTAACGAGGTCCGGGGTTTCCCGTCACGGCCCCCGGCCCTCCCGGAACCTCGCCCCGCCCGGGTACCGTTGGAGCGTGGAACCGCATACAGACGCGCCGTTGGTCCCTCCGCTTGTCTCCCTGCCGCTCCAGCCCGCGCAGTCGCGGCCGCCGGCCCCGCACATCACCTCCACCGCCGAGCGGGGCTCGTTCTGCCTGGCGGTGTGCAGCTGCGGCTGGACCGGCCCGGCCCGCCGCTCCCGCGACCTGGCCCGCAAGGACGCCTCCCGGCACACGGCGTCCTAGGGCCACGGCACGGGGGGGACGTCGCCCGTTCGGACGACTCGGCTGGCCGGGTCGCACCGCAGCCGATGCCCTGGACTCATGCCAGGACCCGCAGCCCGCCTCGCCGCCCTCCTCTGGGCCCTGCTCATCGTGTCCGCCCCGGCGGCCACGGCCCGGGCCGGACCCGTCGGCTCGGCGGAGGGGCCGGGCGACGTGGCCCTGGCCGTGGGACTCACCGTCCTGGCGGCCCTGGCGACCGGACTGTGGTTGCGCTCCCGCTACCGCCGCGACGGCGATGCCGACGCCGATGCCGACGGCGGCGACCCGTGACCCCACGCCCCCGCCCGACGGCGGTACGGATGTGCTTCGGCGCGGCGGGACTGTGCCTGCTGGCGGCCGCACTGCTCGGCATATGGAGGCTGTACGCCTAGTACGCCCGGCACACCCGGTACATCCGGCACCGCGGCCTCCGCTCAGGCCGCGAGGTCCTTCTCCTGCGTGCGCCGCCCCGCCGCCGGGTTCTGCGGCTGCGCCAGCCCGACCGGCTTCGGCAGCATCCGCTCCTTGGCCCGTACGAGCCGTCCCAGACGCGGGGAGCGGGCCACGGCCCGCACGACCGGGTTCAGCAGGGCCATCGCGAGCGGGGCGAGGACGAGGACGACGGCGGCGCCGAGCGCGAACCCGCCGATGACGTCGGTCGGATAGTGGACGCCCATGTACACGCGGCACACGCCCTCGGCGAGGGCCAGCGCGATCCCGAGCAGTCCGAGCCGCCGGTTGGCCACGAACAGGCCGATGCCCAAGGCCATCGCGAGGGCGGCGTGGTCGCTGACGAAGGAGAACCGGGCGTCGCCGAACTCGGCGCCGAGGCGCGCCCCGAGACCGGGGTCGAGCACCTGGAGCCCCTCGTGCTGGGCGAACGGCCGCGGCCGCCCGACGAATTCGCGCAGCGGAACGTTCACGCACAGGGCCAGCCCCGCGGCCAGCGGCGCCCACACCAGCGCGGTGAAGGACTCGACGGCCGTGGCCTCGTCCTGGCGGCGGGCACCGCGCCAGCACCACAGGACCAGGAGCACCAGGGCCAGCAGGATCCCGTACTCACCGACGACGGCGACGATCCGGTCGAGCCAGCTCGGGGCGTGCCGGGCCGCGCCGTTGATCCGGTACAGCAGGCTGACATCCACGTTCGGCCCACTGCTCGTGAGTCCAGCCATGGTGATGCGGCCCCTTGCTCTTGCCGTGGTTCCCCTGCGGACGCACGCCGGTGTGCGCCCCTTCGCCCCCGTTTTGATCAAGCCCCGTGACCATGGAACGCCCGTTCTGGCAAGTACGTTCCACTCTCCACCGAATGATCACTCCAACGTTATCGAAGAGTGACTCATCGTCGCAGCTCAGGGCCTTTGGTTTACGGAGAGTTGCCAGGGGCCGCGTTCGCGCCGACCCGCTCCGGAAGCGCCTCCGCGCCGTCCTTCGTGACGCGGGTGGCACCGAAGTAGTCGGGAGTGTCGATCTTGTCGAAGCGGATGACAGCGCCCGTATAGGGGGCGTTGATCATATAGCCGCCACCCACGTAGATCCCGACGTGCCGAATGTCCCGAGAGTTCGTCAGGTCATCGGAGAAGAACACGAGGTCGCCGGGGAGCAGTTGGTCCCGCGAAGGGTGCGCACCGGCGTTGTACTGGTCGTTCGCGACGCGCGGCAGCTGGATCCCCACCGTCTCGTACGCGGCCTTCGTCAGCCCCGAGCAGTCGAACCGGCCGTTCTGGTCGGGCGTTCCGTTGCCGCCCCACAGGTACGGGGTTCCGAGCTGCTTCTGCGCGAAGTAGATCGCCCCGGCGGCCTGTTGCGAGGGCGCCACCCGGCCGACGGGCCGGGCGAAGCTCTTCGCCAGGCTGGTGATCGCCTTCACGTACCCCTGGGTCTCCTTGTACGGGGGCACCCCGCCGTACTTGATGACCGCGTACGCCCCGGCGTTGTAGGCGGCGAGCATGTTCGACGCCGGGTCACCGGGCACGCTCGCCACGTCCTTGGCCAGCTCGCAGTCGTACGAGGCCGCCGACGGGATCGCGTCGTTCGGGTCCCAGATGTCCCGGTCCCCGTCGCCGTCGCCGTCGATGCCGTGGCCCGCCCAGGTGCCGGGGATGAACTGCGCGATGCCCCGCGCGTCCGCCGGGCTGACCGCGCTGGGGTTCCAGCCGCTCTCCGAGTACAGCTGCGCCGCGAGCAGCGCCGGGTTGACCGCCGGGCAGAGGTTGCCCCACTTCTCCACCAGCGCCTGGTACTTCGCCGGCACGGCCCCCTTGGCCAGGCCCACCGTGCCGCCGGCCCCGCCCGCGCGCCCCAGTCCCGCCGCCGCGGAGTAGGTGCCCACGACGATCAGCACGAGGAAGCCCAGGCACAGCCCGATCCCGATCCCGCCGGCCATCCAGAATCTGCGCACCCGTCAACCCTCCCCCATCGCAGCCCCTTTCGGACGCGATTCGACCGTGTCGCCTGTCCTACTACCCCACTTGCCATCTTTGACGGACGGCGGACGGCCGTCCAGTCCCTCTCGGGGCACGGACGGGGCGCACGGCTACCTGGGGGCGACGAAGAGGCTCTGCGCGCTCCGCCCGACCGGCCCCTTCTCGTCGTGCAGCCGCGCGTCGGCCAGCCCGATCCCGGCCCCGTCCACGCTGGTGGCGGCCTCCACGCAGACCCACTCGCCCACCGGATGCCGGTGCAGGTGGACCGTCAGATCACCGTTGACGAAGACGAACCGCCGGAAGTCCATCACCGAGCCGATGCCGTTCCCCGAATCGGCGGCGACCAGCACCCGGTCCAACGCCCTGGGCTCCTCGCCCGCCAGCAGCGGCACCCTCATCCGCATCCAGCAGGTGCCCGGACCCGGCTCGACGAACGCGCCCTCGGTGAACCGGCTCTCCATCGCCGTGTGGTAGCCCACGTCCCACGGCACCGGGAAGAACGGGGTCTGCGCCACTTCCCCCGGCGAGGGCACGACCGGCCCCGGCACCACCGCCGGAACGACCTCCTCGGCGACCCTGATCCGCAGGGCCCGCGCGAGCATCACCGGAGCCGAGGCGCCCTCCGGGGTGAGGGCGGCCTCGACCACCTCGGTACCGCGTCCGGCCCGGAGCACGCTCGTGGTGACCTCCAGGGCGCCGATCGGCACCGGGCGCAGGATCTCGTACGTGATCCGCGCGATCCGCATGTCCGCCCGCGCGCCAGGCCGCTCCTCGACCGCCCGCCCGAGCAGGGCGGCCGGCGGCCCCGCGTGCTGCGACCCGGGGTCCCAGGGGCCCCTCGTGTACTCGCCGGCGGCGAACCGCCCGGTGTCGACCCGTTCGTAGAACCCCTCGACAGCGCCCATGCGCCTCACGCTACCGACTGGTAACCACCGGCACCAGCCCCGCCCGGCGGGCTCGACGGACCCATCGGGCCCAGTGGGCCCCACGAGCGCAGTGGGCTCAGCGGGCGAACCCCAGCCCCACTCCCAGCCCCACCAGCACCGACCCGATGGCCCGGTTCAGCGTCTTCTGCGCCTTCAACATCCGCTCGCGCAGCCGGGAGTCGGAGAAGAACAACGCCACCGCCCCGAACCACACCAGGTGCGCCGCCGACATGAACAGCCCGTACCCCGCCTGCTGCCACACCGGCGTCTGCGGCCCCACCACCTGCGTGAACGTCGACACCACGAACAGCGTCGTCTTCGGGTTCAGCACATTGGTCAAGAACCCCGACCTGAGCGCCCCGGCGCGCGTCAGCTCCGCCTTCGTCTCCAGGTCCACGGTCACCCCGTCCCGCGCGCGGAAGGTCCGTATCCCGATCCACACCAGATACGCCGCGCCCGCCAGCTTGATCGCCGTGAACAGCGCGGTCGAGGAGGCGATCAGCAGCCCCACCCCGAGCATCGTGTACGTGACGTGGACCAGCACACCGGCGGCGACACCGGCGGCGGCGAACAACCCGGTGGGCCGCCCGTAGAGGTAGCTGTTGCGGACCACCATGGCGAAATCGGCGCCGGGACTGATCACGGCGAGGAGGGTGATGACTGCGACTGCGATCACTTCTGTCATGCGCCGATGCTCGACCCCCGGCCCACTCCCGCTCAACCCCCTTTTGCCGTACGCATACTTGACAGCATGCCCACACAGCCGCCGCTCTCCCTGATCCCGTACCGGCCCGCCACCGACGGCCCCCTGCTCCGCACGTGGGTCACCACCCGCGCCGAGCTGATGACCTGGGCCGGCCCCAGCTTCTCCTGGCCCCTCGACGAGGCCCAGCTCACCGCCTACGCCGCCGAGCCCGACCGCCGCATCTGGACCGCCCTGTCCCCGACCGGCGAGCCCGTCGGGCACGTCTCCCTCTCCGGCACCCGCCTCGGCCGGGTGCTGATCGCCCCCGGGGCCCGCGCCCACGGCCTCGGCTCGGCCCTGGTCTCCCGGGCCGTGGAGCTCTGCTTCGACGAGCTGCGCCTCCCGGAGATCACCCTGGGCGTCTGGGCCCACAACACGGCCGCGCTGCGGATCTACGAGAAGCTCGGATTCCGCACGCAGCAGGTGATCAAGGACGTCGAGCAGGTCGACGGCACCCCCTGGTCGGCCGTCCAGATGCGGCTGCCCGCCCCCGACCGGTCACAATGAACGGGTGGCCCACGCTCCCCTCCCTCCCCTCCCCGTCCTGCAGGCCGACTGCTCCCAGTGCTTCGCGCTCTGCTGCGTCGCCCTGCCCTTCGCCAAGTCGAACGACTTCGCCGTGAACAAGGCCGCCGGAACCCCCTGCAAGAACCTCCGGCAGGACTTCCGCTGCGGCATCCACACCCGGCTCCGCGACGAGGGGTTCCAGGGCTGCACGGTCTTCGACTGCTTCGGCGCGGGCCAGCAGGTCTCCCAGGTCACCTTCGGCGGCCGCGACTGGCGCACCGGCCCCGACACGGCCCGCCCGATGTTCGAGGTCTTCCCGGTGATGCGGCAGCTGCACGAGCTGCTCTTCTACCTCGCCGAGGCCCTCACCCTCCCCGCCGCCGCCCCGGTCCACCCGGACCTGCGCCGCGTCCTCGCCACCACGGAGGAGTGGACGCGCGCCGACGCGGCCGCCCTCGCGGCCCTGGACGTGTCCGCCCTCCGCCAGGACGCGAACACGCTGCTGCTCAAGACCAGCGAGCTCGTACGGGCCAAGGTGCCGGGCCGCAGGAAGAACCACCGCGGCGCCGACCTGATGGGAGCCCGCCTCTCCGGCGCCGACCTGCGCGGCGCGAACCTGCGCGGTGCCTACCTCATCGCCGCCGACCTCAGCCGTGCCGACCTCCGCACCGCGGACGTGATCGGCGCCGACCTCCGGGACGCCGACCTGCGCGACGCGGACCTGCGCGGGGCCGTCTTCCTCACCCAGGCCCAGCTGAACGCCGCTCGCGGCAACGCCGGGACCCGCATCCCCGCCACCCTCGCCCGCCCCGCCCACTGGGCCTGAGGACGACCGGCTGAGCCCCGTACGCCAAGGCCTCGGGGCTCAGCACTCAACCCTCAGGACTCAGGGCCTCAGGGACTCAGGGCCGGACGATGGCAGTCCACCCCGAAGGACACGTCACGACACCCGCCGTGTGCGTGCAGAAGTTCTCGTAGATGTCACCCGTGGTCGTGAGCACCTTGATCCGCACCGTGTTGCCCTCGCTCGCGATGGACACGCTGCAGGCGTTGCGCGGGTGGCCCGGGTTCGCCGCCGTGGTGAGGTTCTTCCAGGAGTAGGCCCCCGGGACGGGGTTCACCGTCCGCCGCCCGATGAAGGTCCGCCCCCGGTCCAGGGCCGCGGTGAACTCCAGGTTCGCCGTACCCCGGACGGTGTCGATGTCCGAGCACGGCCCCGGTGCACCGGGCCGCCCGGGAGGCCCGGCCGGACCCCGGTCGCCCTTGGGCCCCTTCGGTCCCGGCGGCCCCTTCGGTCCCGGCGGCCCCTTCGGACCCCGCGCCCCCCGCGACCCCACACAGCCGTCACCGGCGACCTCCGGCGTGACCCTCACCTCCTCCTTCCCGCTCGCTCTCGAGCCGTCGTCACACTCCCAGCCGTCCGAGGCCTCCGCCGCCGCGGCAGCGGCAGAACCCGAAGCCGACGCCGGAACACCCGTGAGCCCGAGCGCCAACGGCACCGCCAGACCACAGGCCAGCCACGCGCGACGCCGACCTGCCCTCATCGCCGAACCCATCCGTCCACTCCTCGTGTCGCCCTTCCGAACGACCGGAGCATCACCCGCACTAGCGCGTACGGATGGAATGACTGACGGAATGTCGGACAAATGTCAGCGAGACGGACCAACGACACGCCCCCGCACTCGGCCGAACGGCGGCCCCTCACCCCACCCCCCGCACGCCGAGACGGCGATCATTGCCCGACGTCACCCCCCGTGATACACACAGTGACCACACGCACATTCGCATACCCGCCACCCGTGCCCAGGTCAGAGCGCACGGTCGGGTCACAGGCTGGGACATCGGGTAAAGAGAGCCGTCAAGTCGACGACGACGGCGGTTTCATCAGCGAAGATAGTGAGTGACCCCTGCCGTCGGGCACGGGCTACCGGAACTACCCATACAGGGGCGGTGAGTTACATGATCCTGGCAGCCGAAAAGGGCGACATCACCACCATCATCGGCGGAATCGCCCCGAACTGGGGGCCGTTCGGCAGTCTCGGCAACGAAGCGAAGGTCATGATCGAAGTGGTCATGGCCGTGGCGATCCTCCTCTGCCTCGGCATCGCCATCTGGGGCGCGGCCAAGCAGCGCATCGGCGCGACCGCGCTGCGCGACACGTTCAGCGCGGAACAGGGCAAGGGCCTCATCGTGGCCGGCCTGACCGGAGTCTTCATCATCGGCTCCCTCGGGACGCTCTTCACGATCGTCTACGGGATGGCCGTCTGACCGCGCCGTGGACCACGGCGGCAGCACCTGATGAGGAATCACCACACCGCGCCTGAGCGGGAACCAGCACTGCCGTCGTACGACGCGGAGGGGGCCGACACGGAATGAGCAACGACGACCACTACGGCGGCGGCTACGGCGAGGTCGGCGGCACGGGCCAGACCCGCACCCGCCTCCCGGACGCCCCCGCCGACCCGTACGGCCCCACCCGCCGCGCCCCCCGCGCATCCCGCAGCCTGATCACGGTGGTCGGTGTCGTGGTCCTCCTGATCGCCGCCATCGCGTTCGCGAACCAGGCCCCGGACGGCACCGAGGACAAACCCGCGGACAACGCCCCGGCCACCTCCTCCACCGCGGCCACGGGCACCAACCCCGTCACCGGCAAGACCGCCGGCATCCCCCGCGGCTTCGCCCACGACGAACAGGGCGCCCAGTCCGCAGCCGCCAACTACGCGGTGGCACTGGGCTCCGACGGCATGTTCAAGAAGAACACCCGGCACGCCCTCGTCGACGGGATCTACGCACCCGAGACGGCGGCCCGCCTGAAGGGTCCTCAGGACGAGGCGTACTCGACCGAGTTCCTCGCCAAACTCGGACTCGACGCGAACGGGAACCCCCCGCAGGGCAGCACCTTCGTCACCCGGGCCGTCCCCATCGGCACCCGCGTCGAGAGCTACACCCCGACCGGCGCCAAGGTCGCGGTCTGGTACACGGGCCTGATCGGCATGTCCGGCGCCAAGTCCACCGACCCGGTCCGCACCCTCTGGAAGACCTGGACCTTCGAACTGAGCTGGATCGGCGAGGACTGGAAGGTCGTCGACGACACCCAGCAGGACGGGCCCGCACCGGTTCCCGGCGATGTCCCCGTGTCGACGTCCGACGACATGAGCAAGGCCATCAAGGAATTCGGAGGATTCACCTATGCCCGCTAGCCGACGGCTCCCCGCCCGGCTGGGCGTGATCGCCTCTGCCCACCTGGCCCTCGCCGCCCTGGCCACCCACGCCTACGCGGCCCCCACCCCGACCCCGACGCCCACACCGACCCCGTCGGCCAACAAGGACTGCGAACTCCTCGTCGGCTCGGCCAAGGAGTACTGCGAGAAGGGCTCCGGAGCCGCCCCCCGCCCGGGCCTCACCCCGAGCGACCCCACCGACGCCCTCAACCCCCTCGCCTCCCTCGCCAAGGGCTGCGCCGACGCCGCCTCCTGGATCGTCGCCAAGCTCAGCGAAGCGGTAAAGGGCAGCGCCAACGTCGACTTCACCAACCCCGCCTTCCTCAAGCAGTACGCGGTCGTCTTCGCCGCCTCCACCATCCTCACCCTCGTCCTCTGGCTCTTCGCCGTGGCCAAACGAGCCGTCCGAGGCGTCCCCCTGACCACCGCCCTCTCCGAAGCCATCGGCTTCCTCTGGCTCACGGTCCTCGCCTCCGCCTTCACCCCCCTCATCCTCTACACCGTCGTCTCCGCCACCGACGGCGTCACCGAGGTCATCGCCTCCGCCACCGGCGGCCAGACCGACGTCTTCTTCGGCTCCTTCTCCGAAGCCCTCAAGAAGGGCGACGACATCGGCGGCGGCCCGATCATGCTGATCGTCGTCTCCCTCGTCACCGTCCTCGCCGCCGGCGTCCTGTTCCTGGAGCTCTTCATCCGGGCCGCCCTCCTCTACGTGGGCGCCCTCCTCGGCGTCGTCGTCTACTCCGGCCTCGTCGACCGCAACCTCTGGGGCCACGTCCGCCGCTGGGCGGGCATCATGATCGCCGTCATCCTCGTGAAGCCGGTCATCGTCATCGTCCTCGGCCTCGCCGGCGCACTGACCGGCGAAAAGGGCCCCAACGCCTTCTCCGCCGTCGTCACCGGCCTCGCCATCATCCTCCTGGCGATCTTCGCCTCCGCGATGATCTACCGCTTCGTCCCCGGCTTCGGCGACGAGATCGCCTCCGCCCGCGCCGGCCGCAGCAAGGCCACCGACGGCGCCCAGGCCGCCGCCGTCATCAGCTCCCCGGCCTCCCTCGTCTCCCAGGGCATCAAGACCCACAGCAGCCGCGGCGCCCACCGCGGCGGCGACGGCGGGGCGGCCAACGCCGCCCGTCCCGCCAACCCCATCTCCGGAGGCGTGGCCGCCCACAGCAGCCGCCCCACCGGCGGCGGAGCCGGCGGCGGATCAGTCCCCTCCGCCACACCCCCGCCCCGCACAGGTTCGAGCACGAGGAACACAGGAGGTGACGGGCGTTGACGACCCAGTCCCACCAGCTGCACCCGGTCGCGCCCCGCCGCACGTATCTCATCGGCCGCGCCCGGCCGAACGCGATCGTCGGCAAGAACCGCGAGACCGGCGAGATCGCCCTGATCATCGCGGGGGCGTTCCTCGGCATGATGAGCGGACTGCTCGTCCCCGACCTCACCCTGCGCATCGTGAGCCTCGCCGGGTTCCCCATGCTCTCGCTCGCCGCCGTGTACGTCCCCTACCGCGGCCGCACCTTCTACAAGTGGTTCGAGATCAACCGCAGCTACAAGCGCACCCTGCGCCGCGGCACCACGTACCGCTCCACCGCCATGGAAGCGGGCACCCGCGCCGCCGACGGCCGCGAGGTCGAGATCGGCCCGCCCCCGGGCATCGGCCGCATCAGCTGGCTCGCCGCCCCCTTCGGCCCCGACGAGATCGCCGTACTCCTCCACGCGGACCGCCGCACCGTCACCGCCGCCATCGAGATCGAGGGCCCCGGCGTCGGCCTGCGCGACAGCGAGGACCAGGAAGCCCTCGTCGACCGCTTCGGCACCCTCCTCAAGCACGTCGCCAACGGCGACGGCTTCGTCACCCGCCTCCAGATGCTCGCCCGCACCCTCCCCGCGGACCCCGACGCCCACGCCAAGGACGTGCTCCAGCGCGGCGACACCAACGCCCCCGGCTGGCTGCGCGACTCGTACGACCAGCTCCAGTCGATGGTCTCCACCTCCTCCGAGCAGCACCGCGCCTACCTCGTCGCCTGCATGCACTACTCGCGCGAACTCGCGGCCGAGGCCCACACCATCGCCCGCGCCGGCACCCCCAAGGGCCGCAAGCTCGACCGCGACGCCGGCCTCGCCATCGTCATGGCCCGCGAGCTCACCGACATCTGCGCCCGCCTCGCCGAAGCCGACATCCGCGTCCGCCAGCCGCTCGGCCAGGGCCGCCTCGCCTCCCTCGTGCACTCCATGTACGACCCGGACCACCCCATCGACCACATCCAGGCCATGACCAAGCGCAACGCCTGGCCCGCCGAACTCGACGCGGTCGAACCCACCTACCTCCAGGCCAAGACCCGCGAGTCCTCCACCCGCGCCCCCTGGTGCCACGCCACCGCCTGGGTGAAGGAATGGCCGATGACCCCGGTCGGCGTCAACTTCCTCGCCCCGCTCCTCGTCCACACCCCCGACGTGATCCGCACCGTCGCCGTCACCATGGACCTGGAACCCACCGAGATCGCCATCGAGCGCATGCTCACGGAGAAGACGAACGACGAGGCCGACGCCAGCCGCGCCGCCAAGATGAACCGCACCGTCGACCCCCGCGACATCGCCGCCCACGGACGGCTCGACCAGAGGGGTGAAGATCTCGCCAGCGGCGCTGCGGGAGTCAACCTGGTCGGGTACATCACGGTGTCCTCGCGATCACCCGAAGCCCTCGCCCGCGACAAGCGCACCATCCGCGCCTCCGCCGGCAAGTCCTACCTGAAACTCGAATGGTGCGACCGCGAGCACCACCGCGCCTTCGTCAACACCTTGCCGTTCGCCACCGGCATCCGACGCTAGCTGGAGGGAAGTTCCGCACATGCGAGATCCCATGTCCGCGCTGACGGACGCCTTCACCAGCTTCCTGTTCGGCAAGGTCGAAACCACGCGCCTGCCCGTACGCACCTCCACCGGGCAGGCGCAGGCCGTGTACCTGCCCACCGCCGCCCCCGGACTCGGCGACTCCGGAGTCATCATCGGCCGCGAGGTCTACAGCGGCAAGGGCTACATCTACGACCCCTTCCAGCTGTACGGCCAACAACTGCCCGCCCCCCACTGGCTCGTCCTCGGCGAGTCCGGCAACGGCAAATCGGCCCTGGAGAAGACCTACGTCCTGCGCCAGCTCCGCTTCCGGGACCGCCAGGTCGTCGTCCTCGACGCCCAGGGCGAGGACGGCGTCGGCGAATGGAACCTGATCGCCCAGCAGCTGGGAATAACCCCCATCCGCCTGGACCCGATCGCCGCCAACGACTCGGGCATCCGCCTCAACCCCCTCGACCCGGCGATCACCACGACCGGCCAGCTCGCCCTGCTCCGCACCATCATCGAAGTCGCCATGGGCCACGGCCTCGACGAACGCTCCGGCTTCGCCCTGAAGGTCGCCCACGCCTACGTGGTCGACAACATCCGCGACCGCCAGCCCGTCCTCACCGACATCGTGGAACAACTGCGCCACCCCGAAGCCGAATCGGCCCTCGCGATGAACGTCGACATAGACGATGTCCGCGCCTGGGGCCTCGACGTCGCGCTCGTCCTCGACCGCCTCGTCGACGGCGACCTCCGCGGCATGTTCGACGGCCCCACGACCGTCGGCATCGACCTCGACGCGCCCCTCATCGTCTTCGACCTGTCCCACATCGACCGCAACTCCATCGCCATGCCCATCCTCATGGCGATCGTCGGTGTCTGGCTCGAACACACCTGGATCCGCCCCGACCGCAAGAAGCGCATCTTCCTCGTCGAAGAGGCCTGGCACATCATCAACAGCCCGTTCGTGGCCCAGCTGTTCCAGCGCCTCCTCAAGTTCGGCCGCCGCCTCGGCCTGTCCTTCGTCGCCGTCGTCCACCACCTCTCCGACGTCGTCGACGGCGCCGCCGCCCGCGAGGCCGCGGCCATCCTCAAGATGGCCTCGACCCGTACCATCTACGCCCAAAAGGCAGACGAGGCCCGCGCCACGGGCCGCGTCCTCGGCCTGCCCCGCTGGGCGGTCGAGATCATCCCCACCCTCACCCCGGGCATCGCCGTCTGGGACGTCAACGGCAACGTCCAGGTGGTCAAACACCTGATCACCGAAGCCGAACGCCCCCTCGTCTACACCGACCGCGCGATGACGGAATCCTCGGTCCCCGCGCTCCCCGCCGACATGCTGGCCGCGGAACTCGAAGCGGAGGAACGGGCCCTGTCGATGGAACGGCACCGCAACAACGGCTCCGGCTCGGCGACCACGGTGGCCTGACCATGTCCAACGCCAGAGGTACGGAGCCCACGGCCCGGGCCGGCGGAATCCCCGACGGGGTCCTCGTCGGCCTGCTGGCCTTCCTCCTCGGCCTCGCCGTCCTGGTCTGGTCGGCCACCGGCCTCTCGGCCCTCTTCGCCAAGGGCACCTGGCCGGCCACGGTCACCTTCACCCGCACCCCGGGAGCCGTCCGCGCCCTGATAGCGCAGCCCCACGACATCCCGGCCGCCTGGCCGGACACCAGCCCGGAGGCCCTCTCCGGCTGGGGCCTCTTCTGGGGCCTGTTCATCAGCCAGCTGCTCGTCCTGCTGGTCCTGACGATCTTCACGATGGGCGTCATCGCCCGCACGAAGGCCCGCCGCACCCTGGCCCGCCAGACGGCCGTCCCGACACCGGACCCGCACGACCCGCGCCCCTCCACGGCCGAACCCAACGGCGCCCCGAGAACTCCCCCGACGGACGAGGCCTACCGCTACGGCTTCGGCTACGCCCCGACGCCCGCCCCCACGACCACGACCACAACCACGAGAACCGGACCGACGGGAACCCCCGGACCAACGGGGACGCCCACTCCCCCACACCGCCTGACCTACGCACCCCCCGCCCAACGCCACGACCTGGCAGCGCAGAGCATCTCAGCGGCGGAAGGCGCGGCACTCGTCGTCACCTCCTCCCCCGCCCTCTGGTCACAGACCAAGGACGCCCGCGCCAAGATGGGCCCGGTCCTCCTCTACGACCCCTCCCACCTGTGCGACACGCCGGCCCGCATGCACTGGAACCCGGCCGATGGCTGCGCCGACCGTGACACCGCCGCCGCCCGGGCGATCGCCCTCCTGGCCCCCGTCCGCCCGCAGGCCCGCATCGACGCCGCCCTCACCCACACGGCGGAAACGCTCCTGCGCAGCTGGCTCCAGGCAGCCGCCCTGGACGACCGCCCCTTCAAACAGCTCCACCGCTGGAGCCAGGGGAACGGCGCCCAGGACCCCGTCCGCATCCTCCGCACCCACCCCCAGGCGACCCCGGGTGCGGCCGGTGAACTGGAGAGCGCCCTGACGGCCCACCCCGAACGCCGCGAACAGGCCCTCCACCTCACAGCCCGCGCCCTGAGCTCCCTGACCTCGATCCACATCCGCGAGGCCTGCAACCCGAACCGAACCGATTCCCTGACCCTGGCTTCATTCGTGGCCGAGGGGGGCACCCTCTACGTGGTGGGCGAATCCCTGGAAGACCCCCGCACCCACCCGGGTGCGATGCCTTTGCTCACCGCACTCGCCGCTCACGTGGTCGAGCACGGCCGCCGCATGGCCGCACGGTCATCCCACGGTCGGCTCGACCCACCACTCACCCTGGTCCTGGAGGACGTGGCGGCCGTCGCCCCCATCCCCCAGCTCCCGGAACTCCTGACGGACGACGCACTCCCCCTCGTCGCCCTGTGCCGCAGCCGCGAACAGGCCCGCTCCCACTGGCCGGAAGCGCCCCTCCCCTAGGCCGTCCCTTCCGGATCCTGCCTGGCCCGCGTCGCCCGGCAGGATCCGAAAGACACGGTCCAGTGCTCTACCGGGCCGGCCTCACGACCACGTACTCCCGCTCCTTGGCCCCGGTCTCCAGCGGCACCAGCACGCCGCTCGCCCCGAATCCATAACGCCGGTAGAAGGCCTCGGCGCGGGCGTTGTCCTCGTGCACGAACAGCCGCACCCGCTCGGTCACCGGCTCCTCCAGCGACCACGACCACTCCAGTGCGGCGTCGAACAGCCGCTCCACGAGCCCGCTACCGCGCTGCTCGGGTCGTACGAACACGCCGACCACGTGGCCCTGCTGCTGCTCGATGACCTCCCCGAAGAAGTCGGTCCCGCCCTTCGCCTCGATGAGCACGGTCACGGACCCGACCCAACGCCCGTCGCCGGCCTCGGCTATGAACTGCCTGGCGCCTCGCCCCTCGGCAGCCCCCGCGGCCCGCTGCTGCCAGTACGCGTCCTCCTGGGACAGCGCGTTCTCCTCGGTTTCGAGGAAGGCCACGGCCGCGGCCGGATCCCGCAGCGCGGCCAACCGCAGCTCCTTGACCTTCTCCCACTCGTCGCCCCGTACAGCCCTGATCACGCAGTCATCGGTCATGCCCGGATCCTAACCACGCCCACACGACCGGCTCACTGCCATTTCCCGGCCCGTAAAGGCTCGTAAACGCAGAAAAGCCCCGCACCAGAAGGTGCGGGGCTTTCCCACAATGATTGTTCGGCGGCGTCCTACTCTCCCACAGGGTCCCCCCTGCAGTACC
>NZ_JBIAUK010000046.1:0-56318 GCF_042892775.1 Streptomyces sp. NPDC001717
TGCGGACGGGCCGCAGGGAGTTTCCGTACCGGCGGGCGGTCGTGGCCCGGTCCACGGCCGACGCGGTCACCGCACTCCGCACCCCCACCACACCCGCCGAGGCCCGGCCCGCGACCGCCCACCGCCCTGTGGTCTTCCTGTTCCCGGGCGGCGGCGCGCAGTACGCGGGGATGGGCCGGGGTCTGTACGAAAAGGAGCCGGTCTACCGGGAGCACCTCGACCAGTGCGCCCGGGCCGCGCTGGCGCACCTCGGCTTCGACATCCGCGACATCCTCCACCCGGACCCGGAGCACACCGCCGAAGCGGCGGAGCGGATCAAGCACCCGGTGCCGATCGTCGTCACGCTGTTCAGCGTCGAGTACGCGCTCGCCAGGCTGTGGATGTCGTGGGGGATCCGCCCCGAGGCGATGATCGGGCACAGTCTCGGTGAGTACGTCGCCGCCTGTCTGGCCGGCGTCTTCACCCTTGAGGACGCCCTCGCACTCGTCTGCGCACGCGGCAAGCTGATCGAGGAGGTCCCGGAGGGGGCGATGTTGAGCGTGCCGCTCCCCGAGGCGGAGGTCACCGGCGCCCTCGGCACCGCCCTCGACCTGGCCGCGGTGAACGGGCCGGCGCACTGCGTCGTCTCCGGCCCGACCGGCGACATCGCCGAGCTCGCCGACGCACTGCGCGCCCGGGGGATCGAGACCCGCACGCTCCACGTGCGGGCGGCCGGGCACTCACGCGCCCTCGATCTGGTCCTCGGCCGCTTCGAGGACGTCGTACGCGGCATCACGCTCAACACCCCCGAGATCCCGTACCTGTCGAACGTCACCGGCACCTGGATCGGGGACGAGGCGACCGATCCGGCCTACTGGACGGCACACCTGCGCCGCACGGTCCGCTTCAGCGACGGCATACAGGAGCTCCTGCGGCAGGGCTCCGACCCCGTCCTGCTGGAGGTGGGCCCCGGCCGGGGTCTCAGCTCCCTCGCCGACCTCCACCGCACCGGCGACGGACCGGCCCACACCGTCACCTCGCTGCGCCATCCCCTCAGCGAGCAGGACGACACCCAGCACGCCCTGAGCTCCCTCGCCACCCTGTGGGCCCTGGGCGCGGACGTAGACTGGCGGGCCGCCGGCGGAGGGGACGGCGGGTATCGCGTGCCGCTTCCCGGATACCCCTTCGAAGGCGGGAGCTACCGGATCGGCAGCCTGCCCGGGACCGACCCGGACGGGCCCTACGGAGCATCGCCCGCCGCGGGCGCTGCGACCGCGGCGTCCGGCACGGCCGCAGGTCCCAGAGACGCGCAGACGACGGGAGCGCTGCACGAGCGCCCGACGCTCAGCACCCCGTATGCCGAGCCCCGTGACGAGCTGGAGCAGATGGTGGTCGACGTCTGGAAGCCGCTGCTCGGCTACGAGCAGGTGGGCGTCGACGACAACTTCTACAGCCTCGGCGGCCACTCCCTGCTGGCCACCCGGGTCGTCGCACAGCTGCGCAGCGCGTTCGACGTCGCGCTCCCGCTCGAACGGATCCTCCAGGCGGTGACCCCGGCGGAACAGGCCACCGTGATCCGCACGCTGCTGCTGGACGAACTGAACTCCCTGACGGACGAGGAAGCAGCCGGACTGCTGAAGGGCGAGGAAGGCCGGTCATGACATCCGAGCACACGGCTCTGAGCCCCGCGAAGCAAGAGCTGCTGAAGCGCTGGAAGCGCGCACCCGGCAGCGGATCCACGCCCGTACGGCCGTCCCGGAAACCCGCCGGCCCCGCCCCCCTCACCTTCCAGCAGTTACGCCTGTGGTTCCTGGACCGACTCGTCCCGGGCAGCCCCGCCTACAACATTCCGGCGGTACTCCGTCTCACCGGCCCGCTGGAAACGACGGTCCTCCGAAGGGCGCTCACCGAGCTGGTGGAGCGGCACGAGGCGCTCCGCATGACCGTGAGCGGGAGCGGTGAGGACGCCGAGCCCGTACAGCGGATCTCGCCACGCCCGTCGTCCGTCCTCGCGATCGAGGACCTGCCGGACCCGGCGGCGGCCGGCGCCGTCATCGACGCCGAGGCCCGGGCCCCGTTCGATCTCGCGACGGGCCCCCTGTACCGCTTCCGGCTGCTCCGGGCGGGCACCGAGGACCACGTACTGCTCCTCACCTGGAGCCACCTCGTCGCCGACGGCTGGTCGACGGCCCTCTTCACACACGAACTGGCCGCCCTGTACCGCGCGTTTACGGCCGGCCGGCCAAGCCCGCTGACTCCGCTCCCGCTCACCTACGCCGACTACGCGGTGCGCCAGCGCGAGACGATGCAGGGCGCACACCTGGAACGGCTGCTCGCCCACTGGCGCGAGCGTTTGGCGGGAGCCCCGGCCGTCATCGGGCTGCCCACCGACCGGCCCCGGCCGGCCGTCCAGAGCTTCCGCGGGGACTGGGTCCCGTTCCATCTGCCCGCGGAGCTCGTGGCCCGCCTGCGTGATCTCGCGAGGGCCACCGACACCACCTTCTTCATGGTGGTACTGGCGGCCTTCAAGACCCTCCTGCACCGCTACAACGGAGAGGCCGACCTCGTCGTCGGCACGCCCGTGGCGAACCGGGGACGGTCGGACCTCGAAGGTGTCTTCGGATTCTTCGCCAACACCCTGGCCATCCGGACCGATCTCTCCGGCGACCCGACGTTCCGGGAACTCCTCGCCCAGGTACGGAGGGTCACCACGGAGGCGTACGCCCACCAGGAGCTCCCCTTCGAGAAGCTCGTCGACGACCTGGGGCACGACCACCGGAGCACCAGCCACAACCCGGTGTTCCAGGTCATGTACGCCCACAACAACACCCCCGCGCCCGCAGTGGAGCTGGACACGGGCCTCAGCGCGGCTCCGCTGCACGGCAGCACGAACTCCGCGAAGTTCGACCTCTGGCTGTCCACGGTGGAGACGGACGACGGCGCCCGCGGAGTGCTGGAGTTCTCGACCGACCTCTTCGACCGGCAGACCGCCGAACGCGTCGTGGGGCATCTCACGAACCTGCTGGCATCCGTTGTCAGCTCCCCCGACCTGCCGCTCTCGGGGCTCACGCTCCTGGGGGTGGACGAGCGCGTGCAGCTCGTCCACGGCTGGAACGCGACCGGGACGGCGTTCCCCGGCACCCGGCTCCTGCACGTCCTGTTCGAGGAGCAGGCCGACCGCACCCCGGACGCCGTGGCCGTGACGGGTGCCGGCGGCACCCTCACCTACCGTGAGCTCGAGGACGCGGCCGAGCGGATCGCGGCATGCCTGCGCCGCCGCGGCGCCGGGCCCGAGACCGTCGTCGCGGTCGCGGCCGAACGCTCCCCCGGCCTCGTCGCAGCACTGCTCGGCGTCCTCAAGGCAGGGGGCGCCTACCTCCCTCTGGACCCGTCGTACCCCGCCGAGCGCCTGGAGTTCATGCTCGGTGACTCCGGTGCTGCGGTCCTGCTCGTCGGGGACGGCCTTCCCGGCGGCGGCCCCCGGTTCGCGGGGGAGACCGTGACCATCGCCTCCGCGCTCGCCGAGGCACCGGAGCCGGGCCCCCGGACCGAGGCCGCCCGGCCCGACAACGCCGCGTACGTCATCTACACGTCCGGCTCCACCGGCCTGCCCAAGGGCGTCGTCAACACGCACCGCGGAATCGTCAACCGGCTTCGGTGGATGCAGGAGGCCTACCGGCTGGCCGCGGCCGACCGGGTGCTGCAGAAGACCCCCTCCGGCTTCGACGTGTCCGTCTGGGAGTTCTTCCTGCCGCTTGCGACCGGAGCCCGGCTCGTACTCGCCGATCCGGACGCGCACCGCGACAACCGCCGCATCGCCGAGACCGTCGCGGAGCATGGCGTCACCGTGGTCCACTTCGTTCCGTCCATGCTCCGCCTGTTCCTCGCCGAGGACGACATCCCCGACCCGGCGTCCCTGCGCCTGGTCGTGTGCAGCGGCGAAGCCCTGCCCCACGCGCTCCAGGAGGCGTTCGCCGCCCGCTGGCCGCACCTCGCCCTGGAGAACCTCTACGGCCCCACCGAAGCCGCGGTGGACGTCACCCGCTGGAGCTGCCGCCCGAACGACCAGCGGGGCATCGTGCCCATCGGTGCCCCCATCGCCAACACCCGCATCCACCTCCTGGACGACGCCATGGAGCCGGTTCCGGTGGGAGTCCCGGGCGAGCTGTGGATCGGCGGCGTGCAGCTGGCCCGCGGCTACCACGGCAGGCCCGGCCTGACCGCGGAGCGGTTCGCACCCGACCCGTTCGCTCCGGAGCCGGGCGCCAGGCTCTACCGCACCGGCGATCTCGCCCGCCGGCTCCCGGACGGAACCGTCGACTTCCTGGGCCGCCGCGACCACCAGGTCAAGCTGCGCGGCCTGCGCATCGAGCCCGGTGAAATCGAGTCGGCGCTGCGCGCCGAGGACGTCGTCGAGGACGCCGCGGTCGTCGTCCGCCGCCCGACGCCGCGCACCAAGGCCTCGGCGGCGGACCGCACCACGGACCTGGTGGACGACCGCCAGCTCATCGCCTACGTCGTGCTCGACGGTCCGCGGGCCCGGCGGGCCGTCGGAACCGGTCCCCGGGAGGAGGACGAGTACGTCGGCGAATGGGCCGGGGTCTTCGACAGCGCTTACGACCGCGGCGCCGCAGAGGCCGGGAGCGAACCTGACTTCGATCTGTCCGGCTGGAACAGCAGCTACACCGGTGAGGCCCTGCCCGCCGCCGATATGCGGTGCTGGGTCGACGACACCGTGCGGCGCATCCGCGCGCTGCGGCCCCGCCGCGTCCTGGAACTCGGCTGCGGGACCGGTCTGCTGCTCTTCCCCCTCGCCCCGCACGTCGAGAGCTATACCGGCGCGGACGTTTCCCGTACCGGCCTCGACACCATCCGCAGGGGGCTGGAGGGCGCACCCGGACACCCGGTGTCCCTGGTCCACGCCCCGGCGCACAGTCCTGACCTGGTCGAGCCGGGCTCCGTCGACACCGTCGTCGTCAACTCGGTGGTCCAGTACTTCCCGGACGCCGACTACCTGACGGACGTCCTGCGGCAGGCGGTGCGCTACACCGCGCCCCGCGGCCGGATCTTCCTGGGGGACCTGAGGGACCTCGGACTGCTCGAAGCACTGCACGCCTCCGTCGAGACGTTCCGCGCCGACGAGGACACCAGCACCGACTGGCTCCGGGCCCGGGTGGTCCAGCAGGTGCGCGAGGAGCGGGAACTGGCCGTCGACCCGGAGTTCTTCCGTGTGCTGAGGGACGAACTGCCCCGCATCGGGCGGGTCGAGATACAGCTCAAGGGCGGTGGGTACGACAACGAGCTGAACCGTTTCCGGTACGACGTGATCCTGCACCTCGACACGGACCGCGGGGACGCCGCAGCCGCGGACTGGCTCGACTGGAACAGCGCCGCCCCGGCCCTCGCCACCGTCCGGGACGCACTGGCGGCCGCCTCGGCCTCCGGCCGGTCCCTCGGTGTGCTGGGCGTACTTAATCCCCGGACCGCGGCGCACGTCGCCACCGCGGCCGCGCTCCGCGCGGGCGAACCGCGGATCGCCCCCGTGCCTTCGGCTCCCGCCGGACCCGATCCGGAGTCGTTGCGCGCCCTGGGCGACGAGCAGGGCTGGGAGACCGAGATCCGGCGCTCCCCGGGAGACCGGGCAGACCGCTACGACATCCTCTTCCACGCGCCGCAGGACCGCTCGCCGGCCGCCTTCCCCGAAGCGGCCCCCGCCACGGCAGGCCCCGGCTCTACCGGTCTGGTCAACAAGCCGCTGGACCAGCGCCTCACCCAGGAGCTGTCCGCGCACCTGCGGACCCGTCTCAAGGAGCGGCTGCCAGCCTACATGGTGCCATCGTTCTTCGTCGTCGTGCCGCGGCTCCCGCTGACCCCGAGTGGCAAGTGCGACCACAACGCGCTGCCCGGGCTCACCTCCGGCCCCCGGGACGACCGGGCCGACGCGGTCCAGCCCCGCACCCCCGAGGAGACCCTGCTCGCCAAGGTGGTGTCCGACGTACTCGGCCTGGACGCTCTCGGTGTGCACCAGAACTACTTCGCACTGGGAGGGGACTCCATCCGGGGCATCCAGGTCGTCTCCCGTGCCCGCCGCGAAGGCCTCGAACTGGAGCTGCGGGACCTGTTCCAGCACCCGACGGTCGCCGAACTGGCCGCGGCCGTCACCGCCCGGGAAGACCGACAGCGGCCCGAGCCGTCCGCGCTCGACCCGGCCCTGGCCGGACTGGACGAGCCGGACCGGCAGCGCGCCATCGAACTGGCGGGGCTGCCGGGGCACAGCGACGCCTACGGCCTCTCCCCCTTTCAGGAACACATGCTCGCGCACTGGGCGGCCGATCCCCGACCGGACCAGTTCCTCGTCCAGCGGGTCGAGATCCTGCGCGGACCGCTGGACACCGAGGCGTTCGCCGCGGTGTGGCGGGAGCTCGCCGGCCGGTTCCCGATCCTGCGCACCCGGTTCGTCCACGGGGAAGGCGCCGCGCCCTTCCAGGTTGTGCACGCCGACGGCACGCTGCCGGTCCGTAACGAGGACTGGACGGGGCTCGGCACCGCCGAACGCGACGCAGCCCTGCGCGCGTACCTCGCCCAGGACAAGGCCGAAGGGCTGCCCCCCGACCGCCCGGGTTCCATGCGCCTCCTCACTGCCCGGACCGGTGACGACAGCCACGTCGTCGTGCTCAGTTTCAGCTACCTGAGGGTGGACGGCTGGAGCCTCGGACTCTTCACCGAGGCCCTGCTCGCGGACTACGCCCGGCGCACCGGCGGCTCCCCAACGACCGTCGACGAGGGCCCGGCCTACCGGGAGTTCATCGGGTGGGTCCGCACCCAGGGGACCCGGACGGACGCCGAGAGCCACTGGCGGCGCACCTTGCGGGACCTCCCGCAGACCGCGCTCGCACCGACCGTGCCCCACAACCTGCCGGGGCACGGCACCGGACTCGTCAGGTTGGACGTCCGGCTCCCGACCAGCCTGACCGACGACCTGCTGGCGGCCGCGCGCACGCTCCGGCGCACGCCGAACACCCTCTTCCAGGCCGCATGGGCGGTTCTGCTGGCCGCCTACGCCCAGCGGGACGATGTGGTCTTCGGAGCGTTCGTCAACGGGCGCCCCGCAGCGGTGGAAGGCATCGTCGCCCTGAGGGGGCCGACGATGAACATGCTCCCCGTCCGGGTACGGGAATTCACCGGGGGCACGTTCACCGACTCGGTCGACGCCCTCGCACGCCAGGCCCTGGACCTGGACGTGCACGCGCAGACCCCGCCCGCGGACGTCGCGCGCTGGGCCGGTTGCCAGGACACTGCCGAACTGTTCGACAACTACGTGGTGTTCCAGAACCTCGACCCTGCGGCCTTCGGCTCCACGGCGGGAGTCCCGGCGTTCTTCTCCCGCATGACCCACCCGCTGCGGCTGGACGTCTTCCCGGGCCGCAGCATCGGGATCGCGCTCTCCTATCGGCGGGAGGTCCTGAGCGACGCGGGCGCCCGGCGGGTGCTCGCCGACCTCTCCGGGGTGCTGGCTGCCGCGACGGCGCAGCCGCATTGCACGGTGGCCACCCTGGTGTCCGGAGTCCGCGCCGGCACGGCCCCCCTGCCGGGCACACCACGCCTCATCGTCGAAGGGGAGCTGACTGTCGGCCAGCTCGACGAATCCCCCGTTCTCGGAGCCGAACAATGACCGAACGACACCCGTCCGAGGGCGGGCACACCCCCGGGATCTCGACCGCGGATGCCCTGGACCGGATCCTGGCCGCGGTCGCGGCCAGGACGGGGACCGCGAAGGAGACACTCGACCCGAACGCCCGGTTCTCCGAGCTCGGGATGGACTCCCTCGGGCTCACCGCGCTGGGCAGTGAGGTCGGACGCACCCTGGGCGTCCAGCTGCCGCCCACCGCCGGCTGGGACCACCCCACCCCCGAGGCCCTGGCCCGGCACCTCGCCGACGCCGGCCGACGCCGCCCGCCCGCCGAGGCACCGGCCGACGGGTCGGCCGCCGACGGTGACCGCGAGCCGATCGCGGTCGTCGGCATGGCCTGCCGGTTCCCCGGTGCACCGGACCTCGAATCGTACTGGCAGTTGCTGCTGAACGGGGGCGACGCCGTCACCGACGTACCGGCCGACCGCTGGGACGCCGACGCCCTCTACGCGCCGGATCCGGCGGCCGTCGGGAGGGCCGCCACCCGGTGGGGCGGGTTCCTCGACGGCGTCGACCGGTTCGACCCGGCCTTCTTCGGGATCTCGCCACGCGAGGCCCGGCTGATGGACCCCCAGCAGCGGATCATGCTGGAACTCGCCTGGACCGCCCTGGAGGACTGGGGCAGAGCGCCGGGCGGTCTGCGCGACCGGCGGATCGGGGTCTTCACCGCCGCCCTGTGGAACGACTACGCCAGGCTGGCCGGCCGCGACCTCGACGCGATCGGACAGCACACCGCGACGGGCGAGGACCTCAGCATCATCCCCGCGCGGATCAGCTACGCACTGGGCCTGCGCGGCCCGAGCATCGGCGTCACCACCGCCTGCTCGGGATCCCTGGTGGCGGTGCACCTGGCCTGCCAGAGCCTCAGGGATGGGGAGTCCGAGGTGGCGCTGGCCGGCGGCGTCAACCTGCTCCTCGCACCCGAGAGCACCGTCGCCATGACGAAGTTCGGGGCGATGTCCCCCAGAGGCCGTTCACGGGCCTTCGCCGCGGACGCCGACGGCTACGTCCGTGCGGAGGGCGCCGGGCTGCTCGTCCTCAAGCCGCTCTCCAGAGCGCTCGCCGACGGCGACCGGGTGTACTGCGTGATCCGGGGCAGCGCCGTCAACAACGACGGGTACAGCAACGGCCTGACCGCCCCGAACCCGCAGGCCCAGGAGGACATGCTGCGCCGGGCCTGTGACCGGGCCGGAGTCGACCCCCGCCACATCCAGTACGTCGAGGCACACGGCACGGGCACACCCCTCGGCGACCCGATCGAGGCGGGTGCCCTCGGCCGCGTCCTCGGCCGAGGACGACCGCAGGACCAGCCGCTCCTCGTCGGCTCGGCCAAGACCAACCTCGGCCACCTCGAAGCCGCCGCCGGGGCCGCCGGACTCATCAAGACCGCACTCGCCCTCCACCACCGGGCCGTGCCTCCGAGCCTGCACTTCGAACAGCCCAACCCGCACATCGACTTCCGCGCCGACGGCCTGGAGGTCGTCACGGAAGCACGGCACTGGCCCGAGCCGCGCCGGGACGCCGACGGCCGCCTCCTCGCCGGCGTCAGCTCCTTCGGCTTCGGTGGCACCAACTGCCACGTCGTGCTCGAGGCGGCAGCGACTCCTGCGGCCCTCCTGACCCTGTCGGCCTCCGATGACGACGCCCTCGCGGCCACGGCGGCCGAACTGCGCCACGTCGTCGATCGGTCCGCCCCGGGCACGCCCCTCCACGAACTCCTCGCGCGGCGGCACGGACCGGCCGCTCCGGGAGCCCGCCGGGCCGCTGCCGTCGTCACCGACCGGGCCGGGGCGCTGGGCGCCCTCACGGACGTGGAGAGCACGGCCCGCGCGTCCGCGCACCCCGGCCGGGGCGACCGGCCCACGCCCCGTACGGTGTTCGTCTACTCCGGCCAGGGTTCGCAGTGGCCCGGGATGGGCCGGGACCTGCTCCGGCAGGACCGGGTGTTCCGCACGGCGGTGGAGGACTGCGACCGCGCCTTCGCCGAACTGGCCGGCTGGTCGCTGGTCGACGCCCTGCGGACCGCGGATCCCGCCCGCCTGGCCCGGACCGACGTGCTCCAACCGCTGGTCTTCGCCGTCCAGGTGGGCCTCACCGCGCTGTGGGACTTCTGGGGAGTCCGGCCCGACACGGTGCTCGGACACAGCCTGGGCGAGGCGGCCGCCGCCTGGGCGGCGGGACGGCTCGGCCTCCGCGACGCGGTCCGCGTCGTGCACCACCGCAGCCGACTGATGGCCCGGATCGACGGCAAGGGCGCGGTAGGGGTCGTCCGGCTCGACCCGCTCCGGGCCGCCGAGGCCGCGGCCCGGCACGGCCGGGGACGGGTCGTGACCGTCGCCGAGAACGGTCCCCTCACCACGGTTCTCGCCGGCGACCCGGAGGCACTGCAGGACTGCCTGGCCGCCCTCGGGCGACAGGGTGTCGACTGCCACCTCGTGGACATGCGGGTGGCCTCGCACACCGACCACTGCGACCCGCTGCTCGCCGAACTCGGAGACGCCCTGGCCACCCTCCGTCCGCTCCCCGCACGGATCCCCATGGTCTCCACGGTCACCGCCGGCCCAGCCGACGGCCCGCCGGACGCGGAGTACTGGCAGCGCAACCTCCGCCGGCCGGTGCGGTTCTCCGGTGCGGTGCGCCATGTCCTGGACGACGGACCGGCCGTCTTCATGGAGATCGGCCCGCATCCCGTGCTGGGACGCCCGCTGGCCGAAACCGCCGAGGCCCTGGGCCACGACCCGGTCGGCACACCCGTACTGCCCACGCTGCGCCGGCACCGCGACGCGCGGACCTGTCTCCTCGAAACAGCGGCACGGCTGTACGAGGCGGGGCTGAACCCGGTTCCGCCGCTGCCCGGGGACGAACGGCGCGAGAGGCTGATGATGCTGTCCGCGCACAGTGAGGACGCCGTCCGGCAGCAGGCGAAGGACGTGGCACACCTCCTGGACACCGCACCGGCGACCGACCTGGAGGCCCTGACGGAGGCGACGGCGGAGCTCCGGACCGACGGGCGGCACCGCATCGCGGCCGTCGTCCGGGACCGGACGGAAGCGGCGGGGCTCCTGCGCACGGCAGCGGCCGGGCAGGAGCACCCCCAGCTGCGCACGGGTACCGTCGCGCGCGCCCACGCGGGCACCGCGTTCGTGTTCTCCGGACAGGGGACGCTCTGGGCCGGAGCGGGCCTCGCCCTGATGCGGCGCGAGCCGGCGTTCCGGCATGCGATGGAGCACCATGAGGAGATCCTCCGTGAGCTTGCGGGATGGTCGTTGCGGGAGGAACTCGGAGCTTCACCGTCCCGGCTCGGCGAGACGGCGTACGCGCAGCCCGTCCTGTGCGCACTTCAGCTGGCTCTGGTGCACCTGTGGCAGGACTGGGGCGTCACCCCGGACGCGGTCGCCGGCCACAGCGTCGGCGAGATCGCGGCGGCGAGCGCGGCGGGTGTGCTCACCACAGAGGAAGCCCTCCGGCTCGCCGTGGAGCGGGGCCGTGTCATGGAGGGCTCGGCGGGCCGCGGGCTGATGGTGTCGCTGGCTCTGCCCGAGGCGGAGGCCAAGGCCCTGATCGCCGGGCGTACGGACCGGATCGGGATCGCGGCGGTCAACTCCCCGTACGACACGGTGGTCGCGGGCGACACCGTGGCCGTGGAGGAGCTGCTGGCCGCTCCCGGGACCCGGGGACTGCGGGTCCGGCGCCTGCCGGTCGACTACGCCTTCCACAGCCCGCTGACCGGCACCTTCGAGGCGGAGCTGCACGACAGGCTGCTCTGGCTGACCCCCGGGGCCGGCCGCGTGCCCCTGGTATCCACGGTCACCGGCCGGATCCTGGAAGGGACGCGGGCCGGTGCCGCCCACTGGGCGCGGTCCGTGCGAGAACCCGTACGGTTCGCCGACGCCGTCACCGCCCTCGCCGGGCTGGGATGCTCGGCCTACGTCGAGATCGGCGCGCACCCTGTGCTCGGGGCGTCCGTCGCCGCCTCCCTCGGTACGTCGCCGGCCGGCCCGGACGCCGACGATCGGCAGCTGCTCATCGTGCCCACCCTCCGGCGCGGCGACGACACGTCCGCCCCGCTCGTGTCGCGCGCCGCCCTGTGGTCGGCGGGCCGTGCGGCTCCGGCCTCCACGGCCGGCCGTACACCCGCGCATGGAGTGCGCCTGCCTGCCTACCCGTGGCAGCGTGAACGCCACTGGATCGAGGAGGCGCCCGTCGGACACGGGGCGACGGCGGCGCCCGCAGCAGCCGGCCGGCCTGCGGTGGACGGGGACGGCCTTCGGGCGCTCTTCGCGACGGTCGTGGAACGCCACCCGCTCTCCGCGGACGAGCAGGCCCTGCTGCCGAGGCTGATGGAGCTCCTTGAGGAAGCTCGTTCCGCCGGTGCCGCCACCGGCTCCGCCGCGGGCGCGAGTCCGCAGACCTACACCTGGACCTGGCGGGAGCTTCCCCCCGCCGCACCGCGTACCCCCGCCGGTCACTGGCTCCTGGTCGGCACGGGGCCGCTGACCGACGCCCTGGCCCGCAGGCTCGACGCGGCGGGGGCGTGGTCAGTGACCACGGCGCCGGCCGAACCGGCCGAACTGGCCGACGTCCTCGCCGCCCTCGGCACCGAAGCCGACGCCCCGCTGCAGGCCGTCCACCTGCACTGCGCGCAGGACTCGGACGGAGACACGTCCGACGCCTTTGACGACGTCCTGCAGTCCGCGCTGACCCTCGTCCACTGGATGGCCCGCCGGCCCGGCACCGCCCCGGCCCGTCTCTCCTTCGTCACCCGGGACGTCCGGCCCGACGCTGGCGGCACGGTGGCCCCCTGGAAGCGGCTCTCCACCCCGCGCCGGAACGCGGCGGCACTCTGGGGCTTCGGGGCAACTGTCGCCCGCGAACACCCCGATCTCTGGGGCGCCCTTGTGGACACCGACGGGACGGGTCCGGAGCACACGGCGGACCTGCTGGCCCGTGAGCTCACCGACGACGGCTCCGGAGAGGACCGGATCGCCCTGCGGGGAGGCGCCCGCCATGGGGCCCGGCTGATCCCGTCCGACTCCCCGCGGACAGCCCGGGAATGGCCGGCGCTGGACCCGGAGGCGGTCTACCTGATCACCGGCGGCCTCGGAGGGGTGGGACTGCACCTGGCTGGCCGGCTCGTGGACCGCGGAGCCCGGACCCTGGTCCTCGCCGGCCGTTCGGAGCCGTCGCAGAGGGCCCGCGGGGAACTGGACGGCTTCACCGAGCGTGGTGTGCGTGTCGTCGTCGTACAGGCGGACCTGGCGCTCCGCTCCGACGTCGAGCATCTCGCGCGCAGGCTCGGCGAGGAAGGGGGCCGGCTGGCGGGCATCGTGCACGCGGCGGGCGTCCTCGACGACGGGATCCTGATCCACCAGACGGCGGACCGGTTGCGACGCGTCATGGCGCCCAAGGCGGACGGCGTGGGCCACCTCCTGGACCTGGCCGAACCGCACCGACTGGACTTCTTCGTGCTCTGTTCCTCCTACTCCGGATCCCTCGGGGCCGGCGGCCAGGCGGGGTACACCGCGGCCAACGCCGTCCTGGACGTCACCGCGCTGCACCTGCGCGCGCACGGCGTTCCGGCGACGAGCCTCGGCTGGGGCCCGTGGCAGGGCGTCGGCATGACCAGCGGCGACGACGCGGAGCGGTGGAGGCGGCACGGCTTGGAGCCACTGACCCCGATCGCATGCCTCGACGTGTTCGACAGGGCGCTGTCCGGCGGGACGAACGGCTACGAGATGGTGCTGGCGGCCGATTGGGAGGCGTACGCCGCCCTCCTCGGGGACAAAGGCCCTCGGCCGTTCCTCCACCTGGTGAGGGAGCCGACCACCGGGGAGGGCCGCCCCCGCACAGGTGCCCCCGCACAGCCCGGACTCGCCCTGATCCTCGACGGAGCGCCGGCGGAGGAGCACCACGGGCTCATCGCCGACCACGTCGCCCGCAGGGTCGCCGAGGCCCTGGGGATCAGCGACGCCCGGCGGCTGGAGCGCGATGCCGGGCTGTTCGACCTCGGCCTCGACTCGATGGGCGCGATGACCCTGGCCCAGCGTCTTGCCAAAGACCTCGGGGAGAGGTCGGCGCTGGCCCCCACCGCAGTGTTCGACCACCCGTCCGTCAGCGCCCTCGCGGCGCACCTGGCCACGGGCGCGGGAGCGGGCGCCGGACCGGCTGCCGAACCCGAGGACGCCGCACAGGCCGCTCTGGAGGCGCTGCTGAGCGAGATCGAGGACCTCTCGGACAGCGAGGCCGCCCTCAGGCTGCAAGCACTCACAGAACACGCACCGTTCACAGGAGAGGAGGGGCGATGACGAAGAACGACCTGGCTGCCCGGCTCGCGGGACTGTCACCGGAGAAGCGGGCACTGCTGGACCGGGTACGTTCCCAGGCCCCTGGAGCGAACCCGGACGGTGACGCGGACCCGGCCGGCGAACCGATCGCCGTCATCGGGATGGGCTGCCGGTTCCCCGGTGGCGCGGACGGCCCGGACGCGTTCTGGGAACTGCTACGCAAGGGCGTCGACGCCACCGGCCCCGTTCCATCGGACCGCTGGGACGCCGACCGGCTGTACGACGAGGACTCGCAGCGCCCGGGGCGGATCTACGCCCGGCGCGGCGGATTCCTGTCCGAGCCCGTGGACGGCTTCGACGCGGCCTTCTTCGGGATCAGCCCCCGGGAGGCGCAGAGCCTCGACCCCCAGCAGCGGCTGCTGCTGGAAGTCGTCTGGGAGGCGCTGGAGCACGCCGCCACGGCCCCCGCCGGGCTCAAGGGCTCCCGCACCGGTGTCTACGTCGGTATCGGCATCGACGACTACAAGACGCTGCAGACGGCGGACCCGGAAGCCATCGACGCCTACACGGGAACGGGCAACCTGTTCTGCGCGGCAGCTGGCCGGATTTCCCACGTCTTCGGCCTCACCGGGCCCAGCATGGCTGTCGACACCGGCTGTTCGTCCTCCCTGGTGGCCGTACACCTGGCGGTACGCAGCCTGCGGCAGGGCGAGTCGGACATGGCCGTGGCCGCCGGTGTCCACCTGATGCTCTCTCCGGAGATCACTCTGTTCCTGTCCCGGGCCAGGGCGCTGTCCCCCGAGGGCAGGTGCCGCACCTTCGACGCCGCAGCGGACGGGTACGCCCGCGGTGAGGGATGCGGCGCCGTCGTCCTGAAGCGGCTCTCGGACGCCCGCGCCGCCGGCGACCGGGTCCTGGCGGTCATCCGGGGCTCCGCCGTGAACCACGACGGCCCCAGCGCCGGGCTGACCGTGCCCAACGGCACCTCACAGCAGGCTCTGCTGCGCACCGCCCTCGCCGATGCCGGCCTGCGACCGCACGACATCGGCTACTTGGAGGCGCACGGCACCGGAACCCGGCTCGGGGACCCCGTCGAAGCGGCCGCGTTCAGCGCCGTCCTCGCGGCTGGCCGGCCGCGCCGCGATCCCTTGCTGGCCGGGTCGGTCAAGACGAACATCGGCCACCTGGAGGCCGCTGCCGGGATCGCCTCGCTGATCAAGGTCGTACTCGCACTGGGACACGAGGAGATCCCGCCCCACCTGCACTTCGACACCCCGAACCCCCACATCCCCTGGGCCGACCTCGCCTTGCGCGTCCCCACCGAACCCACACCCTGGCGCCGGGCGCAGCGTCCCCGCACCGCCGGGATCAGCTCGTTCGGGATCGGCGGCACCAACGCCCACCTCGTGGTCGCCGAGGCTCCGGGGCCGACGGTCCGGGAGACCCCTGCCGGCCCGCACGACGCCCACCCCACGGCCGGCGACGTACCGGGACTGCTGCTCCTCTCGGCGAAGGGCCGGCCCGCACTCGACTCGCTGGCGGCACGGTACGCCGACCGGCTCGACGATCACCAGCCCCTGTCCGACGTGGTGCGCACCGCGGCGACCGGACGCGACCACTTCGGTGACCGGCTGGCCGTCGTCGCGTCCAGCAGTGCCGACGCCAGGAGCAAACTCGCGGACTGGGCCGGCGGTACCGTCCGGCCGGGGGTGCTGCACGGCACGGTCCCGCCCGGGGGCCCGCCGCGGACCGCCTTCCTGTACACCGGGCAGGGTGCCCAGTACTTCGGCATGGGGCAGGACCTGTATCGCCGCGAGCCGGTCTTCAGGCAGGCCGTCGACCTATGCGCCCAGTGGCTGGGCGACCCGCTGGGCGCGGACGTCACCAGCGTGATCTCCGGCAGCGGTGGACCCGCCGCCCCGGATCCGCACGGCACCGGGCTCGCCCAACCGGCCCTCTTCGCCCTCCAGTACGCGCTGACCGAACTCTGGGCCTCCTGGGGGGTGCGGCCCGCCGCCGTGCTGGGCCACAGCGTGGGAGAGTACGCCGCCGCGTGCGCCGCCGGCGTGCTCGACCCGCGTGACGCGGCACGATTGGTCGCCGAACGCGCCCGGCTCATGGCCGGACTGCCGGTCGGCGGCGCGATGGCCGTGGTCCGCACGGACACGGACCACGTGGAACGGCTCCTGGCGCTGCGGCGCACGGACCGGCTCGCCGTGGCCGCCCACAACGGACCGGCGGAGACCGTGGTGTCGGGCGACGCGGACGAACTCGACGCCCTGCTCGGCCTCCTCGACGAGGAAGGCGTGGCCGGCAGGCGTCTCGAGGTCTCTCACGGCTTCCACTCACCGCTGATGGAGCCGGTACTCGGCCCCTACGCCGACCACCTCGGCGGGGTGACGCTCCGGCCCGCCGCCCTGCCCTTCTACTCCACGGTGACCGGAGCCCGCACCGCACCCGCCGATGTGGCGGACACGTCCTACTGGCTGAGCAACATCCGCGAACCCGTCCGCTACGAACAGGCCCTGAGCGCCCTCCTCGATGACGGCTGCGACGCCTTCGTGGAAATCGGCCCCCGCCCGGTCCTGACCGGCACGGCACGCCGCGCCGGACTCCAGGGAGACCGGCCCGACAACTGGGTCGGCGCTCTCACCCCGGAAGGCGACGGCCACGCGCGGATCCTCGGATCGCTGGGCCGCCTCTACGTCCTGGGCGCCGCAGTCAGGCCGGACGGCGAAGGCCGGGCCCCGTCCCCGGGAGTCGCGCTGCCCACCTATCCCTTCCAGCGCCGGCGCCACTGGCGCGACACGCGCGGCCGGACCGGCACGGTGGCGCCCGGGGCCTCGGGAGCGAGGGCGGAAGCCCCCTTCCCCGGTCACCGGCTGCGCTCGCCCGGCCTGGCGGACACCGTCTTCCACAACCGGTACGACGCGTCGTCGCCCCCCTGGCTCGCGGACCACCTGCTGTTCGATACGGTCGTGGTCCCCGGCGCCGCCCATCTGGCCTGCCTGTTGGGCGCCGTACGGGAGGTGAGGGGAGACAGTCCCACCCAGGTGCACGAGGTGGTCTTCCCTCACGCCCTCGTGCTTCCGGCGGACCGGGCCCGGGAGGTGCAGGTCATACTGGGGCCCGCTGAACCCGGACAGGAGACGCGGTCCTTCCGCGTCGTGTCCGCACCCGCCGAAGACGCGGAGGCCGACTGGACGGCCCACGCCTCCGGAGCGGTGGCGACGGGCCCCCTGCCGACCCGCAGCGGGCGGACTGCGGGGGAGGTGCCCGCCGTCCTCGCCCGCTGCCGAACCCTGCTCTCGGGGGACGAGCTGTACGAGGGGATGCTGCGGGCCGGTTACGGCCTCGGCCCCGGCTTCCAGTGGGTGCGCTCCGTACGGCACCGGGACGGCGAGGCGATCGCCGAACTCCGCCGCCCCGCCGCGGCGGATGGCAGCCACCCGCTGCACCCGGGCCTGATCGACGCCTGCTTCCAGGCCGTCACCGTGCTCGTCCCGCACGCTCTCCAGCGCACGGCCGGGGAATCCCAGTCCCTGCACGTACCGCTGCGGATGGACGGCCTCCGCCACCATCGGACGCCCGCCCCCGCGGAAACCCTCTGGCTCCACATCGAGGAACAGCCGGCTGGCCGTGACGAGGACGGCCTGGTCGTCGACATAACCCTGAGCGGTGAGGACGGCGGCCTCGTGCTGGAGATGTCGGCCGTCCGGCTGGGCAGGGTACCGCGCGCGGCACTCGTCGACGGGCCCACCGCTCCGCCTGGCGCAGGCCTGCACACCGTGCACTGGGAGCGGGCCGGAACCCCGGGCCGTGCACGCCGCGCGGGCGCCACCGAGCGGTGGCTGATCCTGGCCGATGACCCCGCAGCGGCCGGTGAACTCGCCCGGCTGCTCCGGGAGACCTGCGCCGCGGACGTCCAACGGGCCACGGCCGTTCCGGAGGGACCGGACGGCCGGCCCGGGCTCGATCCCACGCGGTCCGAGGACGTACGGGAGCTCGTCGCCCGGGCGTCCGCCGCCGGTCCGCTGGACCGCGTCGTCGGCCTCTGGCTGACCGCCGCTCCGGAGCTCTCCCCGGACGGCGCGCCCCATAACTCACCCGCCGCCGCGGCCTCCCTCCACCTCATCCAGGCGGTCGCCGAGGCGCCCGGCGCGCCCGGTCTCGCGCTCGTCACACGCGGCGGCCAGCTCGTCACGACGGACGAAGCCGGGCCGCGCCCGGAGTTCGCGGCGCTGTGGGGCCTCGGAGCGGTCGCCTCGGCGGAAGCCCCGCACCTCCGCTGCGACCTCGTCGACCTCGACCCCCGGGGGAGCGCCGACCTGCTCCTGCTCCTCGCCGAGCTGACCGGGGCCGCGCCGTCCGTCCCGCTCCGCATCGCCCATCGCGGCGGACAGCGCTACACCCGGCGGCTGCGGGCCCTGCCGCACGGCCCCGAGCGGGCACCGGTCCTGCGACCGGACGCCACGTACCTCGTCACCGGAGGCACGGGCGGGGTCGGGCTGCACGTGGCGCGCCGCCTCGCGGACCGCGGGGCACGCCACCTCGCGCTCCTGGCACGGCGGACCCCGGGTCCGGAGGCCGAACGCGCGGTCCAGGAGCTCCGGGCCGCCGGTGTCCGGGTGCACGTGGTCCACGCCGACGTCACCGACCGTGCGTCACTGGACGCCGCGATCGCGGCACTGGAGGCGGACGCATGGCCGATCAGGGGGGTCGTCCACGCGGCGGGAGTACTGCACGACGCGACCTTGGTCCGCCAGGACGCCGGGCGGCTCTCCGCGGTCCGCGCCCCCAAGGCGCCGGGGGCAGTACATCTGAGGCAGGCACTGGCCGGGCGCAGCCTGGACTTCCTGGCGCTCTTCTCCTCCGCCGCGGCATGGGCCGGAACCCTCGGGCAGGGTGCCTACGCGGCGGCGAACGCCGAACTCGACGCCCTCGCACAGCGGTGGCGGCAGGAAGGACTGCCCGCCACCTCGATCGGCTGGGGTGCCTGGGCGGACACCGGGATGGCAGCCGGGCTGGACCGGGCGGACATCGCGCGGCTCGCCGGACAGGGCGTGGGCCGACTCGATCCGGACCAGGCACTCGACCTGCTCGACCGGGTGCTGGCCGGACCCGTGCCGGCTCATGTGCTCGCCCTGCGCACGGCACCCGAGCCCGCCGGGCCGGCCGGGCACGAACCGGCGGGGCGGCAGCCGGACTGGCACCCGCGCGACGCGGGGCTCGGACCGCGGGTGAAGCCCGACGGGCCTCAGGAGGAACTGGTCACGGCCGTTTGGGAAGACGCGTTCCGGATGAGGCCGCTCGGGGTGGAGGACGACTTCTTCGCCCTGGGGGGCGACTCCATGCTGGCGCTCACCGTCACGGCCAGGCTCCGCCGGAAGGGCCTGCCCCTGAAGGAGTCCGACTTCTTCCGCCATCCGACCATCCGCGACCTGGTCCGGGCCCTGGACCGCGCAACGGAACCCGGTGCCTCCGGCGGCGGCCCCGGACGGCCCGCCGGTGGGGGCGACAGCGCGACACCCGTTCTGACCGAAGCCAGCCGCCGCCTGCTCAGTGGCGACGCCGTCCCGGAGGACGCGGCGAGCGCGCCGCCGCACCCGTTCCTGGCGCGCCGGCTGCGCACGGCCGCCGGTCCGGGGAACTCCGCGCACCTGCGGACCTCCATCCAGCCCACGCAAGAAAACGGAGGGGCATCATGACCCCCGAGCCCACGACGGGCATGTACCGTCTCTCCTTCATGCAGCAGGGGCTGCTCTACCACAGCCTCGCGGACCCCGACGCCGCCTTCTACGTCGACCAAGTCCTGTACACCCTGAACGGGAACCTGGACGAGGAGCGCTTCGCCCGCGCCTGGCAGCGGGCGACGCAGCGACACGAGACCCTGCGCACGTCCTTCCACTGGGAGGACATCGAGGAACTCGTCCAGGTGGTCCACCCGTCCTGCGAGCTGCCCTACCAGCGCCTCGACTGGCGGGACCGCCCCACCGGGCAGCAGACAGCCGATCTGGAGGACTTCCTCACCAAGGACCGCCTACGCGGTTTCGACCTCGACAGCCACCCCCTGTTCAGGCTCAGTACGGTGCGGCTCGCGGACGAGCAGTGGGCCTTCGCGTTCCGCTATCACCACCTGCTGCTCGATGCCTGGTCCGCGCTGCTGGTACTCGACGAAGTGTTCGACGACTACGAGAGGGAGGGCGCGGGTCTGCCGGTGGACCGTCAGGCGCCTCCGCCCTACCGTTCGTACGTCGCCTGGCTGCACAGCCGCGACCTGACGGAGGCGGAAGCGCACTGGCGCACCGCACTGCGGGGATTCGGGGAACCGACGCCGCTGCCCGGCCGTCTCCACCCCGCGCCCGACCCCGCCACCCGCGCCACCGGCGCCGGCGAGCGCGAGAACCCGGAGGAAGTGCTCAGCCTCCCCGCATCCCTGACCTCCGCGCTGGTGGACATGGCCCGCGAGCGGCGGCTCACCCTGAACACCGTCCTCCAGTCGGCGTGGGGCCTCCTGCTCGGTCGGCACGGCGGCCGCGACGACGTGGTGTTCGGAGCGACCGTGGCGAACCGCCCGGTCGAGCTCGACGGCATCGAACGCACCGCCGGACTGTTCATCAACACGCTCCCCGTCCGCGTCGGCCTGGATCCCTCCGTCACGTTCGCGGACTGCTGCGAGCGCCTCCAGAAGGCCGAGGCCGAGCGGCGGGCGTTCGACGGCAGCCCGCTCATGGAAGTGCAGTCCTGGAGCGATCTGCCTTCCGGCACCCCGCTGTTCGACACCATCATGACCTTCCTGAACGTGCCGGGCATCAGCGTGCTGGACGGCCGCGAAGGAGAGCTCCACGTCACCGGCGGCGCATACCGCTACCGCACCAACTACCCGCTGTCCGTGATGGTGCTGCCCGGTACGGAGCTCACCTTCCGCCTGGGCTACGACCGGGCGCAGTACGACCAGCCGGGGGCCGCACGCCTCGTCCAGCAGCTGCGGACCATCCTGGAGGCCGTGGTCCACGACCCGCTGGTGCTGCTCCGCGACATCCCCGTCGTGCCGACTGAGCAGGAAGACCTTCTCCTCGACACCTGGGGCGACGCCACAGACCGAGCCGCGGATCCGGTCCCGGAGACCGCCGGCAGCGCCGCCCACGAGGCGGTCATGGACATCGCGCGCCGCATGCCGGACGCCGCGGCTCTCGTTCACGGCAGCGACCGTCTCACGTACCGGGAGCTGTCCGAGCGCTCGGCCCGCCTGGCCCGCTACCTGCGAGGACTGGGTGTGGGCCCCGAAACCCCAGTCGGGGTCTGCCTGGAGCGGGGGGTGGACCTTCCCGTCGCCTTCCTCGCCGTACTGCTGGCAGGCGGCGCCTACATGCCGCTCGACCCGTCGTACCCGGACGAACGCCTCCACCTCATGCTCCGGGACGCCAACCCGCCCGTCGTCCTCACCCACAAGCGGCTGCGCGACAAACTCCCGAGGGAAGGGCGCAGGACGGTGCTCCTCGACGCGCACGCCCGGGCCATCAGGCGGGAGAGCGCGGATCCTCTGGACGACACCGGCGTCCACCCCGACAACCTCGCGTACCTCATCTACACCTCCGGCTCCTCGGGGACGCCCAAGGGGACCATGCTTACCCATCGCGGACTGGCGAACCTGATCAGCGCCCAGCGGACAGAACTGGGGATCACCCCCGAGGACCGGGTGCTCCAGTGGGCCTCCGCGAGCTTCGACGCGTCCATCTTCGACATGGTCATGGCCCTTGGAGCGGGCGCGCGCCTGCACCTGGCCGGCACGGACGAGGTCATGCCGGGAGACGGACTGCTGACCCTCCTGAGGGAAGCCGGGATCACCGCCCTGACCATCCCGCCGACGGCACTCGCGGCACTCCCGGAGGCGGACCTGCCGGACCTCCGCCTGCTCGTCGCCGCGGGAGAGGCCCTCCCGCAGGCCCTCGTCGACCGCTGGGCGGGATCGAGGCGCATGCTCAACGCGTACGGTCCCACCGAGACCAGCGTCTGGGCCACCGCAGACACGGCCGTCGTCGGTCGGGCTCCCTCGATCGGTACTCCCGTGCCCGGTTTCCGCTGCCGCGTCCTCGACTCCGGCCTGCTGCCCGTGCCCGTCGGCGCGGTCGGTGAGCTGTTCCTCGGAGGCGTCGGACTCGCGCGCGGTTACCACGCCCAGCCCGTCAGGACCGCGGCCGCGTTCGTCCCCGACCCGTACGGACCGCCCGGATCCCGCCTCTACCGCACGGGCGACCTCGTGCGGTGGCGCGACGACGGCACCCTCGACTTCGTCGGCCGGTCCGACGACCAGGTCAAGCTCAGAGGATTCCGGATCGAGCTCGGCGAGATCGAGGCGGCCCTGGCCGGCCTCCCCGGAGTCCGCGAAGCCGTCGCCGTCGTACGCGGGTCCGGCGCCGGGGGCGCATCCGAGGAAGGGTCCGCCGGCTCCCGCATCGTCGCCTACGCCGTGGCCGCGGACAGCGAGGACGGCGCCGGTCTGCGGGAGCGTCTGGAAACCCGTCTGCCCGACCACATGCTTCCCTCCACCATCGTCGTCCTCGACCGGTTGCCGCTCACCGTCAACGGCAAACTCGACCGCGCCGCGCTGCCCGAACCCGACCGGGCCGCCGGACGACCGGACCGCATCGGCCCGCGCAACGAGACCGAGGAGTTCGTCGCCGAGATCTGGTGCTCGGTACTCGGTGTGCAGGACCCCTCCGTCACCGACGACTTCTTCGCCGCGGGCGGCAACTCGATCAAGGCCACACAGATGAGTTCGCGCATCAGCAGGGCCGTACAGGTGGACATCCCCCTGCGCGACGTCCTCAAGGCCAGGACCATCGAGAACTGTGCAGCTCTGGTCGACGCAGCCCTCGCCCTGGAGCTGCAGGACATGACGGAGGATGAACTGAAGTCCCTCACCCGGGACCTGTCATAGCCCCGGCAGTCCCGGCGAGACCCTAAACACGACGCAGTGACGAGGAGAAGCAGGATGGACCAGAACAAGGACCCGTTCGAGGAGTACGCGGTCGTCATCAACGGCGAAGAGCAGTACTCGGTCTGGCCCGTCGGCCGGACCGTTCCCGCCGGCTGGCACGAGGTGGGCGTCCGGGGAACGCGAACCCACTGCCTGGACCGCATCGACGAGCTCTGGACGGACATGCGGCCGCGCAGCCTGCGCGAGGCCATGGACGGCGACGTCGTCGAGGAAGCCCACGCATGAGCGAGCTCGCACTTCCCACCCGCGCCGACGTCGGTGACCGGGTCCTGATCCAGCGTGCCGCCGGCGGCACGCCGCGGTACCGCCTCGTCGCGCTGCACCACGCAGGGGGCGGAGCCGGGGCCTTCGCCCCCTGGATCCGCCACCTGCCGCCGGACGTCGAACTCTGTGCCGTGCGGCTGCCCGGGCGGGAATCGCGGGTCCGGGAGACCCCGTACCGCGACCACACCGAAGCGGTTGCCGAGATCGTGGACGTCCTGGCCCGACTCGAGCCGGCACCGTGGTGCCTGTACGGCCACAGCATGGGAGGCATGCTGGCGTACGAGGTCTACCGCGCGACGACAGGTCTCGGCCTGCCCGAGCCCCGCTGCCTCGTGGTCGGCGCGACCGCGGCCCCGCAGCGCAGGGACGGCCTCCGGCCCAGACTGCCGGACGGCCACACCAGGGCCGATCTCGTGGAGGTCCTGCGTGACTACGGGGGCACGCCGGCAGAGGTCTTCGACAACGACGAACTGCTCGGTGTCGTACTCCCCGTGCTGGAAGCGGACTTCACCCTGTTCGACGCCTACCGGGCACCGTCCGAGGCGCTGAAGGTCCGCTGTCCTCTCATCGCCCTCGCCGGAGCCCGGGACCACCTGGTCGCACCCGACGACGTGGCTGCTTGGGAGGAGTGCTCCGAGGGCCCGTTCGAGTACCGGCTGCTCGACGGCGCCGGCCACTTCTTCGCAGATTCGCACAGCGACCGGATCCTGCCGCTGTTCCAGCGCTGGACCCGTCCGGAGGTACGAGCATGAAGGACGAACAGCGGCCGTTGCCGCCCCTGACCCAGGCCGAGGGCGAATTCATCGACCGGTACCTCGCCGTGATCGACTCCCTGGCCCGGGTCAACCCGACCCGCGCGGAACACACGTACGCTGCCCTGCGTGCCGCTCAGACGCTCGTCCGGGAGGCCGAGGCACTGCGGGACGCCCTCATCACCATGCACACCCGGGGAGAGACCGAGGTCTTCAGTTCCACTCTGCTGCGGGCTATCCGAGAGCTGGACGGTGCACGCCGCGTGCAGCGCCTCGCCATTCCCGAGGAAGGCCGATGACCACACAGCGACCCGCCGAGGCACCGGACCCTCTCCGGCCCGCCGCCTCATCCGCCGCACGCGGCCCGCTCGCCGACGCCCGGAGAGCGGTGCTGGCGGCGAGGCTCCGGGCCGCGCGCCCCACGACGGAGCAAGGACCCGCGGACCCGGCCCGAACAGCCGACGGACGCCTGGTGCCAGCGTCGTCGGCCCAGCGCCGCCTGTACTTCCTCGACCGGTACCAGCCGGGATCGCCCGCCTACCTCGTCCCGGCGGCGTTCGAGTTACACGGAGCCCTGGACCGGGCCGTCCTGGAACGGGCGCTCAGCGAGCTCGTGCGGCGCCATCAGGCACTCCGTACGACCTACGAAGAGCGCGACGGCGAGCTGTTCCAGATCACCGGCGACCCGCAGCCGGTGGAGCTGGGCTACGCCGACCTGACCTCCCTCGCACCGGCCGAGCGCGCCGAACGGCTGCACCGGGCGGCTGCCGCCGAGCACCAGGAGCCGATGGACCTGGCCCGCGGACCGCTCTTCCGGACCTCGCTGCTCCGCACCGGCCCCGACACCCATCGCCTCGTGCTGGTGCTTCACCACATCTACACCGACGGGTGGACCTTGAGCCTGCTCGTCCGTGAATGCGTCAACCTCTACGAGGCGTTCGCCGCCGGATACGACGAGGGCTCGCTCGCGGCACCCGCGCTCCAGTACCCGCAGCACGCGCTGCGGGAACGCGCATGGCTTTCCGGCCCCGACGCACGCGCCGACCTGGACTGGTGGGTTCGCAACCTCCGCGACGTCACCCCGCTGGAACTCCCCGCCGACAGGCCCAGGCCGCCGACCCAGGGGTGGGCGGGCGCCCGTATCCGCTTCGACGTACCGGCCGCGCTCGCGACCGGGGCCCGAGCCCTCGCCGACCGCACCGGGACCACCCTCTTCCCGGTGCTCCTGGCCGTGTACCAGATCGCCCTGTCCCGCTGGAGCGGACGGCTCGCACCGGCGGTGGGCACACCCGTGGCGGGCCGCGTCACCCCGGAACTGGAGACGATGGCCGGCCTGGTCGCGAACACCCTCGTCCTGCGCACCGATCTGTCGGACGATCCCTCCTTCGAAACGGTGGTCGAACGCGCGGCGGACGCCCTGCTGGACGCCCACGACCACCAGTCGACGCCCTTCGAGAGCCTGGTCGACGTACTGGACGGGCATCGGGACCCCAGCCGTCACCCGCTCGTGCAGACCACCTTCACCCTGCAGAACGTCCCGCCGTTCACGCACCTGCAGATGGGCGGGACCTCCATGAGGTTCCTGGACATGGAGGGGGCCACCGCCAAGTTCGATCTGTCGCTGACCGTGTTGGAGACCGAAGGCGCACTGACCGGCGAACTGGAGTACAGCACCGACCTCTTCGAGGCAGCCACCGTACGGCGTTTCGCGGGACACTTCCTTACCCTGCTCGGCAGCGCCGTGCGCACGCCGATGGCACGCGCCGCGGAGTTGACGATGACCACGGAGGAGGAGACGCACGCCCTGCTCGCCGCAGGCCGGGGGAGCGATCTCGTCCCGTCGGTCTCCGCACCCGTGCACGAGCACGTGGCCCGGATCGCCCGGGAGGCTCCGGACACCCCGGCCGTCGTCGCAGGCGGCCGCAGCATCACCTACGCCGAACTGCAGGGCCGCGCGGCGGTTCTGGCCGCCCGGCTGCGGGAACACGGAGCCGGCCCCGAACAGCTCGTCGGCGTTTGTCTGGAACGGTCCGCCGAGCAGATCGTCGCCTGCCTCGCCGTCCTCATGAGCGGAGCGGCCTACGTACCGCTGGATCCGCAGTACCCGGCCGACCGGCTCGGCGCCATCCGCGAGAACACGGGCCTTGCCGTCGTGGTCACCGACCGTCGGCTGCGCCCCCGCTTCCCGATGGCCAGGCTCTCGGTCCTGTGCGTGGACGAGCAGGAGCCGGAGACGGCCGCGCCCACGGCCGAAGAGCCGACGGCGAGTGCGCCGATCCCGCACGGAACCCATCCGGACCGCCTGGCTTACGTGATCCACACGTCCGGTTCCACGGGCAGGCCCAAGGGCGTCGCCGTGACCCACCGCAATCTGGCCAATCTCGTCTCCTGGCACATCGACGCCTACGGGCTGCGCCGCGGCACCCGGACCACACTGGTCGCGAGCCCGGGCTTCGACGCGGCAGTGTGGGAGATCTGGCCGGCCCTGGTGGCCGGCTCCACTCTCCACGTCCCGGACGACGGCGTACGCGCGGACCCCGATGCGCTGGCCCGCTGGCTCGCCGACGAGTCCGTCGAAATCTGCTTCCTGCCCACCCCACTCGCCGAGGCCCTGCTCGACCGCGCGTGGCCGGCCGGGTCGACACTGAGGGCGCTGCTGACCGGCGGTGACGCGCTGGCCGCCCGGCCGGCGCCGGACGCGCCCTTCCGCCTGATCAACCACTACGGCCCCACGGAGAACACCGTCGTCGCGACGGCGGGCGCCGTGGCGGTGGGCGGGTCCGCCGCCGGGCCACGGCCAGACATCGGGCGCCCCGTAGCGGGGACTCAGGCGTACGTTCTGGACGGACGTCTGCGGCCGGTGCCGGCCGGCGTGGTGGGAGAGCTGTACCTGGGCGGTGCCCAGGTGGCGAGAGGCTACCTGGGCGCTCCCCGCCAGACTGCCGACTGCTTCGTCCCCGACCCGTTCCGCACCGACGGCGGCCGCCTCTACCGCACCGGGGACCACGCGCGCCTACTGCCGGATGGCCGGCTCGAGTTCGTCGGCCGCAGCGACGGGCAGGTGAAGATCCGCGGCTTCCGCATCGAGCTGGGAGAGGTCGAGGCGGCGCTGCGGAGCCACCCCGCCGTGGCCGACGCCGCCGTCACGCTCCGGGACGGGGACACACGGGAACGCACCCTCACCGGTCATGTCGTCCCCCGGGACGAGGCGTCGGTCCCCTCGCCGACGGAACTCCGCCAGCACCTTCGGCACCGGGTGCCGTCGTACATGGTGCCGAGCCGCTTCACCGTCGAGCAGGTGCTGCCGCTGACCGTTCACGGCAAGCTGGACCGCCGAGCACTCGGCAATTCTCTGTCCGTCCTCGATGAGGCCGCGGACAGCGAACCTCCGCGGGGCCCTTTGGAAGAGCGCATAGCAGAGATATGGTGCAGTGTCCTGGGTACGGCCCGGGTCGGCGCCCACGAAAACTTCTTCGACCTGGGTGGGCATTCTTTCCTTGCACTGCAAGTCCAGACCAGACTGCGTGAAATCTGCGGTGAAGTACCCGTGGTGGCGCTCTTTCAGTATCCGACCGTGGCTGCTCTGGCAGCTTACGCCCGGAGCGTAACGGAGGCCGGTTCCGGAACGGGCGGGCCGGTGGCGGAACAGGCAGGACACCAATGGCAGGAGAGGCGCCGTGCCGGGCTCTCCAGGGCAAGGGTGCGTACTGATCGCACGGTTGGGGGTTCGGCGTGACCTACTGAGCCCAGAGCGAAATATCTTGCCCGGCGGCAGCGTGTCCGCATACCCGTGACTAGGGTAGGGGTCACCTCGTGGGGGTGCTCGACATGGGCAACCCGTGTTCTACGTACAGGAGGAGAAGGAAATGGCCGAAATGCAGCCGTGGGGTTCGGGTGGATACCGGAACGCTTTAGGGCCGGCCGCGCGATATGTCGTCCCGCGATTCACGGAGCGGACCTCGCAGGGAATCCGTGAGTACGACCCCTACGCGAAGCTGTTCGAAGAGCGGGTAATCTTTCTCGGTTCCCAGATCGACGATGTGTCGGCGAACGACATCATGGCTCAGCTCATCTGCCTCGAGTCCATGGACCCGGACCGCGACATCTCCGTCTACATCAACTCGCCCGGCGGCTCATTCACCGCTCTGACCGCGATCTACGACACGATGCAGTACGTGAAGCCGGACATCCAGACGGTCTGCATGGGGCAGGCGGCGTCCGCCGCGGCTGTCCTGCTCGCCGCTGGTACACCGGGCAAGCGCATGGCACTGCCCCACTCGCGGGTCCTGATCCACCAGCCCTCCGGTGGCACCGGCCGGGAGCAGTTGTCCGACCTGGAGATCGCCGCCAAGGAGATCATCCGGATGCGCTCGCAGCTGGAGGTGATGCTCGCCCGGCACTCCTACAAGAGCGAGGAGGAGATCAGCGCGGACATCGAGCGTGACAAGATTCTCACCGCCGAAGAGGCCCTCGCCTACGGCCTGATCGACCAGATCCTCAGCACGCGCGACGCGGCGATGTCCGCGCGCTAGAGCCGCCCCGGCAAGCCGTCCGGCCGAGTCCGTCATCCGCTCGGCCGGACGTGTGCGGCCTCACGAGGGCTGCGGGCGGGGCTTCTCTCCTCGCTGTCGAGGTGTCTTGCGGCGCCTCCGGCCACCGATACGTCACCGAAGCCCAGCAGGCGCACGGCTCGGCCCGTCTTCCACGGGCCGGCTCCGTGCTGCCCGGAGAAGGGGATGCAAGCAATGACCATGTCCGAGGCGATACACGCGGGTGCGCCACCGGAGGTACTGGCCCGAACGCCGCTGCCGGACGAGTTCACGGCCGCCCACCTGCGGGTTGAGGACGAGACCGTGTTCGATGGCGTCGAGGACCGGGACGTCCGCAAGACCCTGCACGTCGGAATGGTGCCGATGCCCGAGCCGGCGCCCGATGAGGTGCTGATCGCCGTCATGGCGAGTTCGATCAACTACAACACCGTCTGGTCCGCCACGTTCGAGCCGATGTCCACCTTCAGGTTCCTCAGGTCGACTGGCAAGCAGGGGGGTTGGGCGTCCAGGCACGACCAGCCCTTCCACGTCCTGGGGTCCGATGCGGCGGGTGTGGTCGTGCGGGCCGGCAGTGCGGTGCGCCGCTGGAAGCCGGGCGACCACGTCATGGTCAACGCCGCCTGCGTGGACGACCAGGAGGCCGCCGTCCAGGCGGACGGCATGCTCGGCGAGCATCAGCTCGCCTGGGGCTACGAAACCAACTACGGAGGCCTGGCGCACTACACCCTGGCCCGTGCCAGCCAGCTGATACCCAAGCCCGCTCACCTGACGTGGGAGGAGGCGGCCAGCACACCCGCTTGTGCCGGAACCGCCTACCGGATGCTGGTGAGCGATCGCGGTGCCCGGATGAAGCAGGGCGATGTCGTTCTGATCTGGGGGGCCGCCGGTGGTCTCGGAGCCTACGCGGTCCAGCTCGTCAAGAACGGAGGTGGCGTAGCGGTCGGGGTCGTCGGCTCCGAGGAGAAGGCGCGGGCGGCGAAGGCGCTGGGCTGCGATCTCGTGATCAACAGACAGCAGATCGGCATCGGCGACGGAACGGGTGAGGACCCCGAGCAAGTCCTGGCTCAGGGACGGGCGCTGGGGCGGCTGATACGTGAGGGAGTCGGAGAGGACCCCCACATCGCCTTCGACCACGTGGGACGGTCCACCTTCGGTATCTCCGTGTTCGTCGTCCGGAGAGGCGGGTCCGTCGTCACCTGCGGGTCGAGCACCGGATACCAGCACCAGTTCGACAACCGCTACCTGTGGATGCGTCTCAAGCGCATCATCGGAAGCCACGTCGCGAACCTCCAGGAACAGGTCGAGTGCGCACGGCTGTTCACGCAGGGCGGCATCGTTCCGGCGCTGACCGCCCTGTACCCGTTGGACCAGGTCGGCGAGGCGACCCGCCTCGTCCAGCTCAACGAGCACATCGGCAAGGTCGGGGTCCTGTGCATGGCCGAGGAGTCCGGACTCGGCGTCACCGACCGAGCGCTGCGCGAACGGATCGGGGAGGAGCGGCTGACCCGGCTCCGCTCGTTCGCCGCGGCGGCCGGAGCGACGATATGAGGGCGGCCGTGGACGCGCCGGGAACCCAACCGGTCCATATCCTCGGCACCGGCTCCTATTTACCCGAGAAGGTCGTCACGAACGACGACATCGCGGCCCGGGTTCCGAACACCGACGCCGAGTGGATCCGCCGCAGGACGGGCATTGTCGAGCGCAGGTACGCCGCACCCGATGAGGCCGCGTCGGACCTCGCGGTGCACGCGGCCCGGTCGGCCCTTGCAGGGGCCGGACTCGACGCGGGACAGATCGACTACATCATCGTCTCCACCACCACCGGCGATGCGCCGATCCCCGCCACCTCCTCCCTCGTGCAACACGCCTTGGGTGCGCACAGGGCAGCGGCCTTCGACGTCAACATCGCCTGCACCGGGTTCCTCACGAGCCTGGAGATAGCACGGGCCTTCGTCAGAGTCCGTCCTGAGACACGGGCACTCGTGATCGGGACGGACGTCTACACCCGCTTCGTCGACTTCCAGGACCGCGCCACCGCCGTGCTGTTCGGCGATGCCGCCGGCGCCGTTGTCGTGGGCAGCCGGGAGGCCGGGGCGCCCGGGATCCTCGACATCGAGCTGGTCGGCCGCGGTGACGCCCACCACCTGATCGGAATGCCGGCCGGCGGCAGCCGGCGGCCGGCATCCGCGGCGACGGTGTCGGACGGCGGCCATGTGCTGCACATGCAGGGAAGAGCGGTCAGTGAGTTCGTCCTGGCCGAGGTGCCGCCCGTCCTCACGGACCTGATAAAACGATCCGGCTACGAACCCACTGACGTCGACCATTTCGTCCCGCACCAGGCGAACGCCGTACTCCTCGGCGAACTCGCCGAGAGGAGCGGTCTGGGCGGCGCCCGGATGCACCTTCCGCTGCGACACACCGGCAACATCGGCTCCGCTTCGGTCCCCGTCGCCCTGGACGAGGCGCACCGGTCCGGGGAGCTGAAGACCGGCGACGTCGTTCTGCTCGCGGGCTTCGGTGCCGGGATGGCAGCGGGGGCGGGACTGCTCCGGTGGTCCGTGCCGAACGGAGGCTCCGATGGATGACCGGTTGCAGCGGATCGGTGTGGTCGGGTGCGGCACCATGGGTGCCGGTATCGCCGAGTCCGCTCTCTCGGCCGGGCTGGACGTCCGCGTCGCCGTATCCTCGGCGGACGCCGTCGGCCGTGCGAGGGACCGGCTCTCCAAGGCCTTCGACCGTGCCGTTGCTAAGAAGCGCATGACCGCCGAGGAGCGCGCCGACTGCGAGAACAGGCTGAGCATCGTCCCGGACCTGTACGAGTTGGCGGACAGGCAACTCGTGGTGGAGGCGGTCGTCGAGGACCCGGCGGTCAAGAGCTCGGTGTTCAAGGCGCTCGACGCGGTCCTGGGGGACCCCGACTCCGTGCTCGCCACCACGACCTCCAGTCTCCTGGTGGCCGACCTGGCCGATTGCACCACCCGTCTCCCGTCGGTCATCGGCCTGCACTTCTTCAACCCAGTCACTGCGATGCCACTGGTCGAGGTGGTCCGGACGGCCCACACGAGTGCGAAGACCGAGGCCGCGGCGGAGGTCTTCGTCAGGGAATTCCTCGGAAAGCAAGTCATCCACGTTCAGGACCGGTGCGGCTTCGTCGTCAATGCCCTGCTGGTGCCCTACCTCATGGCAGCCGTGCGGATGTACGAGCAGGGCGTGGCCAGCGCGGAGGACATAGACCGGGGCATGACCCTCGGCTGTGGCCACCCGATGGGGCCGTTGGCACTGTTGGACATGATCGGTCTGGACACGATGGTGTCGGTCGTCCAGAGCATGATCGCAGGCTCGGACGATCTGGTGGCGGAGGTGCCGCCGTCGCTGATCGAGATGGTCGAGGAGGGGCGGACCGGCCGCAAGGCCGGCCACGGTTTCTTCCGGTACGGGCCATAATGGCGACCCACCAGGACGTTCCTGATCCGCATCCAGGAGTGAAGATCTAATCCGCGCCCTGGCCGGGCACTTGGAGCGACGGGACGCCTGACAGCCGGTCCCGTAAGCTGCTGGCACTCTTCCCGGTCGGAGCCCTTTCGCTGCCACTCACACCAGCGGCGATGGACGGGTGTCGCGCCCGAGTGACCCGGGCGCGACACCATCACATCTGTCCGGGCAGGGGCAGGGCAGGACGCGCATCGCGAGTACGGAGCCTTCCTGATGGATGGAGACGGGGCCCTCCCACTTCGAGTCCCATTCGAGAAGGGGCCACGTCCTCCGCTGGGCGTGGACCTCGGTGCGGTACCGCTCCAACTGGCCGTTCTCGAGACGGTGGAAGAGGTCCTTGGTAGCTCCGGAGAACGCCTCGCCCCGGGTCCTGTTGAGGCGGAAGACGTGATCGGTGCCGACGAAGTCGATGCCCTGGAGCTGAGCGTAGGCGTCTTGGACGTGTCGCTGGCGGCATGGATCAGGCCCGTGAAGCGGCGCTGTCCCTGCCTCTTGGTCAGGTAGTGCGCGGTGGCCCTGCCATCGCCGACGAGGGCCGTCAGGCCGACGGCTGCAGTCCGGGCGAGGACGCACCGAAACCACGGATAGTGCTCGGGGCTGGACGTGGAACCCGGCTCGGGCGCAGGCGGTCGTCGCCCTCGTGGGGTCGCTGGATTCCCGGGTAGATGTTCTCGTCGTCCGTGGGTTGATCGAGGTGGTTGTCGGGAGTGTCCAGCGCGCTGCTCAGTCGGCCGCCGGTTCCACGCGGCTGCAAGGCGTGCACCGTGAGGGGCCCTCGGCCGGAAGCTCCGTGCTGAACACCAAGGCCAGCGTCTGGTTCCATGCGCCGATGTGGACCGCCTGGACATGGGCGGAAGCGGACGCCAGCTGGGTGTGCGACATTGCGGCGTTGCTCTGGTTGCCTTTGAAGGCGATCGGGATGGCCAACGACGGCTCACTGGGCTTCCAGAGGGCGGGTGGTGTCCCGCGAGCGGGTCTGGCGCGGTGCCGGGCCCAGAGCGTGGAGTACGTCCCATGGAGTCAGTTGGAGCGACAGACCGAGTGACTTCACGGGCAGCGGCCGAAGCTCTGGTTTGCGGCGCAGAGGGGCCTGGTTCTTCTCCCGCTTGGCCTTGTCGTCCGCGGTCGCAGCCTTGGCAACGCTGCCCGCGAGGTCCGATGTCGAGTGAACGGCGACGGTCCACGGCTGCGCGAGATCCCTCAGCACGCTGCTCGCTTCAAGCTGCTTCCCCCTACGTTCGTACGGGTGGTACAGGCCGGTGTCGCAAGTTACGTGGGGGAGCAGGGGCGCATGAAGGGCGTAAGCGCGCACATCGTCGGAGTCGGTCCCACCCTGGGCCGGGGCCAGCCAGTCAGGCGTTGTCCTCCGCCATGCCGGCGTCCGTGCTGCTGTCGCACAGGGCGGCGAGGCAGCGCTCGGCGTCCAGGGCGGCTGCGCAGCCCGAGCCGGCTGCGGTGATGGCTTGGCGGTGGGGGTAGTCGACGATGTCGCCTGCGGCGAAGACGCCAGGGATGTTCGTACGGGTGGAGGGGGAGGCAGGCACAGGGACCGGTCCTGTGGGCCCTTACGGTCGGCCGCTGGGGACCGACACACCTGCGTGATGTGCCGTCAGATAAGTCAGCATCTGGTCAGCAACAGTCCCCCCACGTTCCGGACAGGCTGGCCGATAGGAAGCCCGGTCGGCAGCGTCACAACGGCCTGGTGTCCACGGAAGCGCAGGCCAGAAGCCCTCTCGTCCGAGGCAGTGGATTTTCCCTTCGATCTCCGTTCCGATGCCTGCCGGTGTAGAGTGCAGAACGCCCTTGACCTGCAGAAAGCTGGCAGGGAGCCGTCTTCTAGGAGCTCAAATTGCTGCGCACCATGATCAAGTCCAAGATCCACCGGGCCACCGTCACCCAGGCCGACCTGCACTACGTCGGCTCCGTGACCGTCGACGCCGATCTGCTCGACGCGGCGGACCTGCTGCCCGGTGAGCTCGTGCACATCGTGGACATCACCAACGGCGCGCGGCTGGAGACCTACGTCATCGAGGGCGAGCGCGGGTCGGGGGTCGTCGGGATCAACGGGGCCGCGGCGCATCTCGTGCACCCCGGGGACCTGGTCATCCTCATCAGCTACGCGCAGGTCGAGGACGTGGAGGCGCGGGCGCTCAAGCCCCGTGTCGTGCACGTCGACGGCGACAACCGGATCATCGAGCTGGGTGCGGATCCCTCCGCTCCGGTGCCGGGTACGGATCAGGAGCGCAGCCCCCACGCGGTCGCTGTCTGAGGGGAGCGGGAATCGTGGCGATCGAGTTCCAGGACGAGCGCAAGGCCGGGCGGCTCTTCGCGGTCGAGGACGGGGCGGTGGTCGGATTCATCGCCTACTTCGTGCTCGCCGAGGCGCCCCACGCCCTGGTGGCGGTGCACACCATCGTCGAGCCCGACCACGAGGGCCGGGGCATCGCCGGGGGGTTGGTGAAGACCTTCTACGGGATCGCCGCCGCCGAAGGGGTGCCCGTGGTCCCGCTCTGCCCGTACGCGGCCGGGTGGGCCGCCAAACACCCCGACCAGGCGCCCCAGGCGCCGGCCGAGGTCGTGGCGGCGGCCAAGGCCCGGCTCGACGCGGACTCCGACCTCTGGTGAGGGACCCGACGGCCCCCGGTCTCGTCCTGCTGCACACCTCGGCCGCGCACGTCCCGGTCTTCGACGCCCTGCGGGACCGGAACCACCCGGGGGCCGTCCTGCGCCACCTGGTGGTTCCGGAGCTGCTGGACCGGGCCCGGGTCGAGGGGCCGAGGGCGGTGGCTCCGGCGCTGCGGGAAGTGCTCACCGGAGCCGGAGCCGGAGCCGGAGCCGGGGTCGGAGCCGGAGTCGGAGCCGGAGCCGGGGTCGGAGCCGGGGGCGGGGCGGGTGCCGTGGCCGGGCGTGGCTGCGGGCCCGTGTTGGTCACCTGTTCCACGATCGGGGCGATCGCGGAGGGCCTGACTCCGGCGCTCGGCGCCCCGGTGCTGCGCGTGGACCGGCCCATGGCGGCCGCCGCCGTGCGCACGGGTGCGCGGATCGTCGTACTGGCCACCGTGGAGTCGACCCTCGCCCCGACGGCGGAGCTGCTGGCCGAGGAGGCCGGCGGGCGGCCCGTGTCGATCCGTACGCACCTGGTCGACGGGGCCTGGGAGCGCTTCGCGGCCGGCGACGCCGTCGGCTCCCTCGCCCTGGTGGCGGCCGCCGTCGACGCGGTCACCGGCGCGGACGCCATCGTGCTGGCCCAGGTCTCCATGGCCGGGGCCGCGGAGCTCGCCGCCACGCGGATCCCGGTCCTGTCCAGCCCCGCCGCCGGCCTGGCGGAGGGGCTGCGCCAGGTGGCGGCGTCGTAGGGGGCATTCCTCGGGGCAACGCGGGAAGGTGGTTCCTATGGTGCGAATGGTGCGAAAACCCGAAGAGACGCAGCCGCCGGTCCCCGAGCCCGAGCCGACTCCGGACCCCAACCCCTTCCCGGACCCCGGGCCGATCCCGCGCCCGGTCCCACCCGTGCCCGGCCCCTTCCCGGAGCCGGACCCGGTGCCTCCGCCGCCAGGACCCGCGCCGGTACCGCAACCCGGGCCCTGGAGCCGAGGACGCTCAGTTCGTCTGGACCTCCGAGCGGTCGCCGCTCCAGAGCGTGTGGAACGAGCCGGCACGGTCGGTGCGCCGGTAGGTGTGCGCCCCGAAGAAGTCGCGCTGCCCCTGGGTGAGGGCGGCCGGGAGCCGCTCCGCGCGCAGCGCGTCGTAGTACGCCAGTGAGGCGGAGAAGGCGGGAACCGGGATGCCGTGCTGCACGGCCGCGACCAGAACGGCCCGCCAGTCCTGCTGCGCCGCCCCGATCTCGCCCGCGAACTCCGCGTCCGCCAGCAGGCTCGGCAGATCGGGCCGCGCGTCGTACGCCGCGCGGATCCGGTCCAGGAACGCGGCCCGGATGATGCACCCGCCGCGCCACAGCGAGGCCACCGCGCCCAGGTCCACGCCCCAGCCGTACTCCTCGCTGCCGGCCCGGATCTGGTGGAAGCCCTGCGTGTACGAAACGATCTTCGATGCGTACAGGGCCTGCTCCACCTGGGCCGCGAACGCGTCCGCCGCCTCCGGGGACAGCGGGGCGGCGGCCGGTCCCGGGAGCCCGCGCGAGGCCGCGCGCAGGTCCGCGTGGCCCGAAACGGAGCGGGCGAAGACCGCCTCGGCGATGCCCGAGACGGGAACGCCCAGGTCCAGGGCGATCTGCACCGTCCAGCGGCCGGTGCCCTTCTGCTCGGCGGCATCGGCCACGACGTCGACGAACGGGCGGCCGGTCGCGGCGTCCGTGTGCGCCAGCACCTCCGCCGTGATCTCGATCAGGTACGAGTCCAGGCGCCCCCGGTTCCAGGTGCGGAAGGTCTCCGCGATCTTGTCGGGGGAGTAGCCCGCCACCTCGCGCAGCAGGTGGTATGCCTCGGCGATCAGCTGCATGTCGGCGTACTCGATGCCGTTGTGCACCATCTTGACGAAGTGTCCGGCGCCGTCGGGGCCCACGTGCGAGACGCACGGCGTGCCGTCCTTCGCCTTCGCCGAGATCTTCTCCAGCATCGGACCGAGCGACGCGTACGACTCCGCCGAGCCGCCCGGCATGATGCTCGGACCGAGCAGCGCGCCCTCCTCGCCGCCCGAGATGCCCGCGCCCACGAAGTGGATGCCCTGCTCGCGCAGCTCCTTCTCGCGGCGGCGGGTGTCCTCGAAGTGGGCGTTGCCACCGTCGATGATGACGTCGCCCTCCTCCAGCAGCGGGGCGAACTCGCGGATCACGGCATCGGTCGGCTCGCCGGCCTTCACCATGACGACCAGGCGGCGGGGGCGTTCCAGCGCGTCGACGAACTCCTTCGCCGACTCGGCCGCCACGAAGGTGCCCTCGTGCCCGAACTCCTCGACCAGGGCCGTGGTCTTCGAGGCGGTGCGGTTGTGGACGGCCACGGTGAAACCGTTGCGGGCGAAGTTGCGGGCGAGGTTGCTGCCCATGACCGCGAGCCCGGTGACGCCGATCTGGGCTGTGCTCGTGCTCATCGTTGCGCTCCTGCGTGCGTCGGTGTGCGGGGAACACCGACGCTACCCCGGTGCCGGGCCCGATGGATCTCCAACGCGTCGTGGCGGGGTCAAATCCCGCTGGAGTGCGCCCTGTTGCGCCCCTTGTCATGCCCTGGTCGGATCGTTAGGTTGTGGGATTCCTGATGTCTTCGATGGGGGCTCCCATGGGTGTACGGGGCCGGCACCGCCGGTATCAGCCGAGCAGCATCAACCGCGCTTCGCTCGTCGTCACCGCGGGCGGGGCCGGGATCGCGCTCCCCTTCATCGGCGCCGGATCCGCGCACGCCGCCTCCGTGGACACCTGGAACAAGGTCGCCGCCTGCGAGTCGTCGAACAACTGGCACATCAACACCGGCAACGGCTACTACGGCGGCCTCCAGTTCAGCCAGAGCACCTGGCGGGCCTTCGGCGGCACCGCCTACGCCGCCCGCGCCGACCTGGCCACCAAGGACCAGCAGATCGCGGTGGCGGAGAAGGTGCTGAAGGGCCAGGGGCCGGGAGCCTGGCCGAACTGCGGCAAGGCGGCCGGGTTGTCGCGAGGGGGACAGACACCCACGGTCACCCCCCAGGGCAAGTCCCCGCAGCCGCAGCAGAACGGGCAGTCCGCGCGGCCGCAGACCAAGGCGGTCCCGGCGCAGGGCACGACGCCGCGCCCCACCGGGACCTCCGTGCTGCCGAACCCGTACGTCGTCGCGCCCGGCGACTCGCTCTCCGCGATCGCCACCGAACAGCACGTCGAGGGCGGCTGGCAGGCGTTGTACGAGACCAACCGGGCCACCGTCGGCGGCAACCCGGACCTGATCTTCCCGGGGCAGCGCCTCACCCTGCGCGTGACCGCCGGCCCGGCGCCGGCCGCGCCGCCGTCGCAGAACCCCGAGAAGCCGCCGCGCACCGCGGAACCCGTGAAACCGGTGGAGCCTGCGGCCGCGAAACCCGCCGAGAAGCCCGCCGAAAAGCCGGCCGAGAAGCCCGCCGAAAAGCCGGAGTCAGCGAAGCAGCAGTCCGCCGGCGGTTTCTCCGCCCCCGTCGACGCCGCCATCGGCACGCGCTACCACGTGGCGGGATCCTCGTGGTCCAGCGGCTACCACACGGGCGTCGACTTCCCGGTGGCGACCGGTACGACCGTCAAGTCCGTCGGCCCGGGCCAGGTCGTCTCCGCCGGTTGGGCCGGGGCCTACGGATACCAGGTCGTCATCCGGCACACCGACGGCCGGTACTCCCAGTACGCCCACCTCTCCGCGCTCGGCGTCAAGGCCGGCCAACAGGTCTCCGGCGGCCAGCGCATCGGCCGCTCCGGCTCGACGGGCAACACCACCGGCCCCCACCTCCACTTCGAGATGCGCACGGGACCCGGCTACGGCACCGACATCGACCCGCTCAAGTACCTCCGCTCGCACGGGGTCGACATCTGACCCCCGCACGTGCGGCGGCACCGAAGTCAGCAGGATCAGGCCCGCGGCCGCCGTCAACGCGCTGAACAGCGCCGCCGTCGTGCCCAGGGCCCCGAACCGGAAGCCCTCGCCGAACAGCGTTATGCCGACCGTTGCCGCGACCACCGGATTGACCACGGTCACCGTGGCCAGCGGCGCGGTCAGCCCGGCGCCCCGGTAGGCGGCCTGTGAGAGCAGCAGGCCGCCGGCCGCCAGTACCGCTATCGCCGCGAGGTCCGGCCACAGCGCCCCGAACGCACCCCGGCCCGCGGACTCGGCCACGGACTTGGTGAACACCGAGGCCATGCCGAAGGAGGTGCCCGCCGCCGCGGCCATCAGCACGGCGCGCAGCACCGCCCGGTGCACCCGGTGCGCCGCCAGGAACAGCACGGCCACGACCGACGCGGTCACCACGAGCAGCAGACTCGACTCGGAGTGCGCCGGCGTCCGTTCCGCGCGTGCGTTCCCGCCGGTCAGGGCCAACAGGCCGGCCAGACCCACCGTGGCCAGCACCGCACCGCGCCACGCCGCCGCACCCGCGCGGCGCCCCACGAAGACGGCCGCCATGGGCAGCGCGAAGACGATGGTGAGGGCGCCGAGCGGCTGGACGAGACTGAGCGGACCGTACGCGAGGGCCGCCACGTGCAGCAGCGCACCGAGGCCGTTGAGCCCGACCGCCACCCACCAGCCGGCACGGCGCAGGGGCGCGTAGGGCCGGTCCGGCGTGCTCACCGCCACCCGTTCCTGGACGATCGCGCCGCCCGCGTACGCGACGGCGGACACGAGACAGAGCAGGACCGACAGCGCCAGTGCACTCATGAAGTCCACAATGCCCGACCCAACTGCGCTATTCCTCCGCCCACAGGGGGTCACGAGTCGTACTCCGGACGTAGTACAGGAGTACTCGATCACGCGCTCCCGGAAGGGCGCGCGGCGCCGGATCCGGCGCACGGGGTGACGCTCCGGTCGCGGTGCGTGAGGGTCGCGTGACGGGTTTGGTTCCGGCCGCATCGGATCCGTACAGTTTCCCTTTTGGGACTTCCGCAGCAGGCGGATGCGGACGAGTGATCAAGGAACGGGCAGCGGCCATGACGGTGACCGACGAAACCAACGACCACGCGCAGGCGTACGGGCCCGGCATCGATCCCGAGCGCCTCGCCGTCTGCCTCAGCGTGCTCGACGAGCTCGACAAGATCGACGTCGACCACCCGGACGCCATCACCGTACGCCGCGCCACCGCGGGCATCTACCGGACGGTCAAGCAGCGCCGCCGCCAGGAGCGCCGCGCCGCCAAGACCGCCAACGACAAGGCCGTCACCGAGGCCACCGCGACCGGCTCCGCCGAGCGCATCGACGACGAGACCGAGGGCATCCTGCCCTCCTCGGTCACCGAGGCCGGCCGGATCGCCGGGATACTCCAGCGCCCGCGCTCCTGCTACATCTGCAAGACGCGGTACGTCGAGGTCGACTACTTCTACCACCAGCTCTGCCCGGGCTGCGCCGTCGAGAACCGCGGCAAGCGGGAGGCCCGCGCCGACCTCACCGGCAAGCGCGCGCTCCTCACCGGCGGCCGGGCCAAGATCGGCATGTACATCGCGCTGCGACTGCTGCGCGACGGCGCCCACACCACGATCACCACGCGCTTCCCCAAGGACGCCATCCGCCGCTTCAAGGCGATGGAGGACTCCGCGGACTGGATGCACCGCCTGGAGGTCGTCGGCATCGACCTGCGCGACCCGGCCCAGTCCGTGGCGCTCGCCGAGCAGGTCGCGGCGGCCGGCCCGCTCGACATCCTGATCAACAACGCGACGCAGACCGTGCGCCGCCTGCCCACCGCCTACGCGGCGCTGGTCGAGGGCGAGAGCGCCCCGCTGCCCGCCGGCGAGCTCCCCGCCCACCACGTCATCGGCGCCTTCAACTCCGGCGCGGTCGACGGCCTGGCGGCGCTGCCCGTCGGCGTGAGCGGACTCGAGGCGCAGAAGGTCGCCGACCTCGCCCTGGTCGCGGGCAACGCCAGCCTGGAACGGCACATCGCCGGCACCGCCATCGACGCGGGCGGCCTGCTGCCGGACGTCGTCGACACCAACACCTGGGTGCAGACCATCGACCAGATCTCCCCGGTGGAGCTGCTCGAGACCCAGCTGTGCAACTACACGTCGCCGTTCATCCTGATCAGCGCGCTGCGGCCGTCGATGGCCGAGGCCGCCCGCAAGGCGGCCAGCGGGCGGGCGTACGTCGTGAACGTCTCGGCGATGGAGGGCGTCTTCAGCCGCGGCTACAAGGGCGCGGGGCACCCGAACACCAATGCCGCCAAGGCCGCCATGAACATGGTGACGCGGACCAGCGGCCAGGAGATGTTCCAGACCGACCGCATCCTGATGACCTCGGTCGACACCGGCTGGATCACCGACGAGCGCCCGCACTTCGACAAGCTGCGCCTCGCCGAGGAGGGTTTCCACGCCCCCCTCGACCTGGTCGACGGCGCCGCCCGCGTCTACGACCCGGTCGTCCGCGGCGAGGCCGGCGAGGACCTGTTCGGCGTCTTCCTGAAGGACTACGCCCCCGCGAACTGGTAGTCCGCCCCGGCCCCCGGCCCTCGGGCCCCGGGCCCGGCCCCCGGCCTACGGGATCCCCGCGATCGACCCCCTCGGCGAACCGAGGGGGTCGTCGCCGTTCAGGGGCCGTGCCGGGCGGGCGTGCCGGGCGGGCCGGTAGGCCCCGGCCGCGACCAGCTCCAGTACCGGCTGCCAGTCCTCCAGCACGCCCGCGTCGAGGCCGGTCGCCGCGGCGACGTCCCGGGCCTGGCGCAGGGTCGCGGCCGCCTCCCGGACCTCCGCCGTCGCTCCCGCCGGCTCGATCCCCGTGATCCCGGCGTCGCCGGCGTTCCCGGCGAGAGCGAGGAGCAGGGCCACCCGTGCGCCGAGCAGGGGCCGGACCGCCATCGCCGCCGCGTAGTCGGCGCGAAACGCGCGGTCACCCGGACAGAGCAGCGTTCCGATCTCGTGCACCAAGCCCGCGACCTGGAGTTCCTTGTCGAAGGGATGCGAGCGCCGCAACAGGGCGGCGGTCCCGAGACCCCGGCCGCCGCGGCACGCGTGCAGAAGATCCATGAGCTCCACCACGCTTGTGACGCAAGGGACTTCGGACCCCGACACCCCGGACCTGGCCACTGCCGTTCCTCTCCGTAGCACCGCGTACACCCGCCATCGAGCAGACCACCCGCCCGGGACCCGCCGTCCTACGACTTGCTGAATTCGCGGCGAAACTGGGTGGACGGAGCGGATTTTGCCTTTCCATCGAGCGGGGGTCCGCTCATATGTGTACTCTGGGGCATCAAGACGGCCCCATCCGGGCCGCGCTCCATAAAGGCGCCACCGCGTCCGGAACCCATTCCCTCCCTGCCCGGCGCGGTCAGCCCGCCGGGTTACGCGACACGAAGGAGTGCGCGGTGACTGAGAAGACGAAGCCCGAACCGGAGTTGCTGGAGCGACCGGCCTCGCGCCGCAAGACGCGGTCCGACGAGCTCGGAAGCCTCGAAGTGTGGGCACGCTCCGCCCCGATCCGTTTGGCGGGGTACGAGGACGACCTGGCGGAATCGCACATCCTGCCCGGCATCGACTGACGCGAAGCAGCACCAAGCGCCCCCGTGCCTCCCGCGCCGGGGGCGCTGCCCCTGCCCGGACCCCGACCGTCCCCACCCCGGCGTCCCGTCCCAGGGCGTCCCGACTCCCGGGCTGCCCGGGGTCAGGCCTGGTCGGCGCGAGGGTCGATCGTCCGAGCGGGCCGTCGAGTTCCCCGAAGCCGTACGCCGTGAGCGTCATCGCCCAGAGCGATCACGGGTTCCGTCGCCCCCTCCGCCCGGGCAGGCTGCCTGCATGAAACTCCTGATGCTGGGTGGTACCGAATTCGTCGGACGCGCGATCACCGAGGACGCCCTCGCCCGGGGCTGGGAGGTGACCGTCTTCCACCGCGGACACCACGCGCCCCCACCGGGCACCACCGCCGTGCACGGGGACCGGACGGCCCCCGGAGGCCTGGACGCCCTCGCCGAGGGGGAGTGGGACCTCGTCGTCGACACCTGGGGCGGCGCCCCCACCGCCGTACGGGACAGCGCCCGACTGCTGCGCGGCCGGGCCGGCGGGTACGTCTACATATCCACCCGCTCCGTGTACGCCTATCCCGCTCCGCCCGGGCTCGCCGAGGACGGGCCGGTCGTCGACGGCTCGCCCGACGCGCCCGAGACCGCCTACGCGCAGGACAAGCGGGGCGGTGAACTCGCCGCCCTGGACGCCTTCGGCGAGCGCGCCCTGCTGGTGCGCGCCGGGCTGATACTCGGCCCCTACGAGAACGTCGGCCGACTGCCCTGGTGGCTGAACCGGATTGCCCGCGGTGGCCCCTTCCTCGCGCCCGGACGCCCTGGGCAGCCGCTCCAGTACATCGACGTGCGCGACCTCGCGCGCTTCTCCCTCGATGCCGGCGCGGCCGGGCTCGGTGGCGCCTACAACGTGGTCTCCCCTGCCGACCACACCACCATGGGCGGCTTCCTCGACGCCTGCGTCACCGCCACCGGCGCGCAGGCCGAACCGCGCTGGACCGACGCCGCGGTCATCGAGAAGGCCGGCATCGAGCCGTGGACCGAGCTGCCCGTCTGGCTCCCCGAGGGCGAGCTGCACGACTACATGTGTCGCGGTGACGTGACCAAGGCCCTGGAGGCGGGTCTCGTCTGCCGCCCCGTGGAGGAGACCGTGGCCGACACCTGGGCCTGGCTCCGGTCACTGGGCGGAGTCGCCCCGCAACGGTCCGACCGCCCGCAGAAGGGCATATCGGCCGAGCGGGAGGCGGCGCTACTGGGGCTCTGACCGGGCGGCCTGCGCGAGCCGGGTCGGCGGCAGGTACTCGCGCACCAGCGTGCGGTGCCACCAGTCGCCCGTCTCGCGCAGCTCCCGCCAGGTCGTGTAGCGGTAGCGGTAGAGCCGAGCCCGGACGTACCGGGGCGGGGCGTCGGGGAACGGGTTGTGGCGCAGCAGTCGCAGCGTGTCGCGGTCGCCCGCCAGCAGCCGCTCCACGAACGGCCCGAACCAGTCCTCCGCGTAACCGGGAGAGATCGCCGCGAACCACATCAGCCAGTCCAACCGCAGGTGGTAGGGGGCGAACTGGCGCGGCAGTCTGTGCGGTTCCCCCGGCTTGCCCTTGAAGCCGTACTCCCGCCAGGAGTCCTCGTCCAGGGGCGCCCGGTGGGCGCTGCCCGCGCTCGTGCCCTCGACCGCCACCTCCATCCGGACCCGGCCGACCGAGCCGAAGGCCCCGTAGGTGTTGACCAGGTGCAGGGAGTCGAAGGAGCGGTTCATCACCTGCCGGCGGGAGATCATGTTGAGCACCGGGTGACGGCTGAGGAACAGCACCAGGGCGGTCACCGCGCACACCACCACCACGTACCAGAGCGGCGCCTCCCGCGAGGCGGCGGCCGGGGGAGCCCCCGCGATCCCGGTGAAGTCCACGGCGGCGACCGCCACCGTGATGGTGATCCAGTTCAGCCAGGCGAAGTTCCCCGACAGCACCAGCCACAGTTGCGTCGCGATGACGATCCCGGCCGCGTACGAGGCCACGGGCTGCGGGGTGAAGAGCAGGACCGGGACGACCAGTTGGGTCACGTGGTTCGCGGCGCACTCCACCCGGTGGAGGGGTTTGGGCAGATGGTGGAAGAACCAGCTGAGCGGCCCCGGCATCGGCTGCGTCTCGTGGTGGAAGTACAGGCAGGTGAGCTTGCGCCAGCAGGAGTCCCCGCGCATCTTGATCAGCCCCGCCCCGAACTCGACGCGGAACAGCAACCACCGCAGCAGCCACAGCACCAGCACCGGCGGCCCGGCGCGCGCGTTGCCGAGGAAGACGGCGAGGAAGCCCACCTCCAGCAGCAGCGACTCCCAACCGAAGGAGTACCAGGTCTGCCCCACGTTCACGATGGAGAGGTAGAGCAGCCACAGCACGGCCCACATTCCCATGGCCGCAGGCAGTGGCACCTCGTCGCCCGCACCGACGGCGAGGGCCGCGGCGAGAGCGGCCCCGGCCCAGGCGCACCAGGCGAAGAGCCGGTCCGAGTAGCGCAGTTGGAACAGGCTGGGCGCGCGCCGGAAGGGCACGTACCGCACGTAGCGCGGCACGGGCAGCATGCCGTGCGCCCCGATCAGGGCCCTGAACTGAAGGGCGGCTCCGACGAAGGCGAAGACGTAGACGCCGGCCAGGGCCCGCTGGAAGACCAACCGGGCCAGCCAGTAGCCGGGCGCCGTGAACCAGTCCATCGCCTCCAGTATCGGACGGGTCAGGCGGCCGCGGCCAGCCTGCGCACGTGCCTGCCCAGCCATCGGGCGTAGCGGAGCTGGAGGAAGGGGATCACCGGACCCGCGAGCCGCGTGTACCAGCTGTTCGGGCGGCTGAAGGCGGTCACCGTGAACCACACCGTGCCGTCGGGGTCGATCTCCACGACGAAGGACTCCTCGCCGCATTCCGGATGGCCGGTCAGGGTCCCGTACGCGAATCCCACCCGGGCCGGTTCGTACGCGGTCCAGATCACCTCGCACGGGGCCTCGATCCGCAGTGGCCCCACTCCTATCCCGACGACCGCCCGGCTGCCGGGGCGGACGGCGCCGTCCGCCGCCCGCACCCGCATGCCCGAGGTGCGGTGGGCGTGGAACGTGGTCACCGCGGTGCCGGCGGCCTCGAAGGCGGCCCGGCCGTGGCCGACCCGGGTGCGGTGACGCAGGTGGTTGTAGCCGGCGGGCAGCGGCAGGCGGGCCGTGGCTCCCCGGTCGGGGTAGCAGACCGTTTCCCGTCCGGCGCTGATGAGGCGGGTCATGGCGAGAACTCCTCGAAGTGTGCGGTCGGGTGGGTGTCGGGGTGGATGCCGGAGCGGACGTTCCGGTGGACGACCGGTCCGGTGTCCGGGCCTTCGCCCGGGCCCCCGCTCGGGGCGGTCTCCGCGCTCAGCCGGTGCCAGGCAAGCAGCGAGCACAGGGCGAACCCGAGGGCGTTCCCGAGGCCGTGGGTGGCGGCCATCCAGGTCAGGGTGGGGTGCACGATGTCGGTGGCCTCGCCGGCCGCCCACCACAGGGCGAGCAGCATGGTCGCCACCAGGACCACCGCCGAGGTGGACAGGAGCGCCCGTGTGGTCCGGTCGCGCGCCCCGGGCCGGATCTCCCGCCAGGTCGGCAGGGCCACGGCCCACATGCCGGCGGTCAGGACCACGGCGCCCACCAGCTCGGCCCAGTCGTCGACGAAGTAGCCGAGCAGCACCAGCGCGGTACCGGCGGGGACGCTGTACGCCGCCCCTCGCGACAGCCGGTCCGGGGACCCGGTGCCGACCGCCCGGCACACCAGCCCGGCGACCAGGGCGGCCGTGAATCCGGCGAAGTGGAAGTGCGGAACGGTCAGCGCCAGGACGTCGAGGTCGAAGCCGAAGAGTCGGATCCCGGCGCGCTCGGCCACCAGGGCGGTCCCGGCGATCGAGGGCGAGACCAGCGCGGTGGCCACCGCGATCTCGGGCGGGCGGGGGAGGGAGCGGCCGCGCAGCAGCCGGGCCGGGGCCCGCGCCGCGAGGGCCAGGCAGGCCGCGGCGTACAGTGCGGCGAGCGCGGTGGCGACCGCCCCGCGCGGCAGCCAGAGGGAGACGGCCCCGGCGGCGGCCGGCAGGGGCCAGAGCCGGGCGACCCGGCGCAGTCCGGCCGGGTCGATCAGGCGCAGGCCTGCGGGGACCACGTAGAACATGCCCAGGGTGACGATCGTGTTCACCAGTACCGTCACCCTGGACTCCCCCCATGTGCGCGGCCAACGCATTGAACGCGTTCAACTCGCGATGCTGACCTTACGAGGTTGCTTGAACATGTTCAAGTGGCTCTCCGGTTGCGACACTCCCGGGCATGCGTCAGACAAGAGTGAGCAACCGGGGCGAAAAGGGAGACCCACGTGTACGGACCGACACCTCCGACACCTCGTCAGGCACCACGTCGTCAGGTACCGGCGGGCGCTGCCCTGTTCGCCGCGCTGGGCCTGCTCGCGGCAGGCTGCGGCGGACACGACAAAGCCACGGCGAACGCCGGACCCGAGAGCCAGGAGGTATACCTCCAGCCCGTGGCCTCGGCCGGTCCCGACCCCTTCACCACCTCCTCGGCCACCGCCGAGTCCGCGCCCGTACAGCCCCCGCTGCCGAATCCGACCGGACGCGGCATCCGCACCGTCAGCGCCGACACCCCCGGCCTGTACGGAGGGACCCAGCGGCTGGGCAGCTGCGACGTGGAACAGCAGGTCCGCCACCTCACGGAGGACAACGCCAAGGCCCGTGCCTTCGCCGAGGCGGCCGACATCGAACAGGCGAAGATCCCCGAGTTCCTGCGGGGCCTGACCCCGGTCGTGCTCCGCGCCGACACCCGGGTCACCAACCACGGATTCCGCGACGGCCGCGCCGACGGCTACCAGTCCGTCCTCCAGGCCGGCACGGCCGTGCTCGTCGACGAACACGGAATGCCCCGGGTCCGTTGCGGATGCGGGAACCCGCTGGGTTCCCCGCGGGCGGCGAAGGGTGCCCCGGTGCACAAGGGCGATGCGTGGAACGGCTACCAGCCGAACCAGGTCGTCGTCATCGAGCCCACCATCCACGTGATCAACCACCTGGTGATCGTCAACATCGCCGACAACACCTGGCTCGAACGCAAGCACGGCGACGACGGAGCCCAGGACCGCCCGCCGCAGGTGGTGCCCCCGTTCGATCCCGCCGACGGCATCCCGTCCGGTCCCTCGACCGACCCGGGGGGCAGACAGCCGGGCACCGCACCGGGCGACCCGTGCACGGGCCCCGGCGACAACGGTCCGGCCCGCACCTCCCCGCCGGCCACCCCGGCGCCCACGCCGACGGACTGCCCGCCGGGCGCACCGCTCTCGCAGGACCCGGCCGCGCCGTCGAAGCCGGCCTCCCCACAGCAGCAGCCACAACCGCTGCCGCCCTCCGACACGCCGACGGACATCCCGTCCGACCTGCCGCCGCAGTTCCCGTCCGAGTCCGGAGCCCCCCTGGAGCCCGACGGCTCGACGCCGCTGCCGACCGACCCGGGCGACCCCTTCGCCAACCCGCCCGCCGATCCCTACGCGGACCCGTACTCCACCCCGAACGGCGACCCGAACGCGGACCCGAACCTCATGCCACCGCCCTCGGACCCGGGGTACCCGCTGGAGAGCGCCTGACCGGCGGGTGTGTCATGGTGGATCGGTGCCGACCACCGTATCGCTGCCGGACGACTGGCCCGCACACCCGGACCGGTCGCTGTCACTCAACCGCATGGGCAGTTTCGACTGGGACCTGATCACCGGTCTCATGCACATGGACGAAGCCGCCCTCGACGTCTTCGACACCACCCCGGACGAGTACGAAGGCCGGCCCGAGTCCCTCTCTCCGCGCGTCCCGCCCGACGAGGGGGCCCGGCTCGACGCCCTGGTCTCCTCCGCCCTCAAGAGCGGCGTGGACAGCTACGGCGCATACTTCCGCATCCGCTGCCACGACGGACGGCTGCGCTGGACGCACACGCAGGGCCGCGTCATGCGCGGCCAGGACGGGCGCCCGTACCGGATCATCGGCATCGTGCGGGACGCCACCGAGGAGCTCAGCCACTCGGCGGAGCGGCTCGGCCTCGACGAGGAACGGCGCCGGCAGACCTCGGTGGTGGAGTCCACCACCGCCGCCCTCGCCCACGCGCGTACCGTCCAGGACGTCATCGACGCCCTGGGCGACGCCCACGGCCTGGAACGGCTCGGCTCGATGGGCATGGTGATGGGCCTCGTGGAGGCCGGCCGGATCCACCTCGTCGCCGAAGGCCCCGAAGGCAGCTTCGTCCCCGGCACCCGCTACACCCGGATCGACGAGCAGTACCCCATGAGCGAGGTCGTCCGCTCGCTCCAGCCGCGGTTCCTCGATTCCGCGCAGGAGTTCGCCGAGGACTATCCCGAGCTCTGGGCGAAGATCTCGTACATGGACATCTCGGCGGCCGCCTACCTGCCGCTGATCGCCCAGGCCAGGCCCATCGGCGCGATCGGCCTCCTCTACCAGGACAAGGACGGCTTCACCCAGGACGAGCGCAACCTGCTCGTGGCCCTGGGAAGCAGCATCGCGCAGAGCCTCCAGCGGGCCATGCTGCTGGAGCAGGAGCACGACCTCGCCGAGGGGCTGCAGCAGGCGATGCTGCCGCGCCGGATCCCGTCGGTGCAGGGCGGCGAGATCGCGGTCCGCTACCGCTCCGCCCGGATGGGCCAGGACATCGGCGGCGACTGGTACGACGTCATCCCGCTGCCGGGCGGCCGGGTCGGCGCGGTCATCGGCGACGTCCAGGGCCACGACACGCACGCGGCGGCGGTGATGGGCCAGCTCCGGATCGTGCTGCGCGCGTACGCGGCGGAGGGGCACTCGCCGGGGACGGTGATGGCGCGGGCCTCCGTCTTCCTGCACGAACTGGACACCGACCGCTTCGCGACCTGTACGTACGTGGAGGCCGACCTTTCGACGGGCGTGCTGCAACTCGTACGGGCCGGCCACATCGATCCGCTGCTGCGCACCCCGGACGGGGACTGCCGGCGCCTCCCGGTGAGCGGCGGCATGCCGCTCGGGCTCTCCGCGGAATTCGGCCGCCTCGAATACCCGGTGACCACGGTGGAACTGGACCCGGGAGAAACGCTCCTGCTGTGTACGGACGGCCTCGTGGAACAGCCCGGAGCCGACCTCGACGACGGGATCCAGCTGCTGACCTCGCTGGTCCGGCGCGGCCCCGGGGACCTCCATCGGTTGGCGGACCTGCTGTGCGGGGTCATCGACGAACGCGGGGGCGACGACGACATGGCGCTGCTCCTGCTGCGCCGCCACGCGCCGACCACCCCGGGGGGCGGGGGCCGCCTCCAGCAGCACGTGGCCCCGGGCGACCCGGAGGCGCTCGTCGCGGCGCGGCACATGATCGGCGCGGCGGTGCGCGCGTGGGGCGCGCGCGAACGGGCCGACGAGATCGAGCTCGTCGCGGACGAGCTCATCGTGAACGCGCTGATGCACACGGACGGCCCGGCGATCGTGACCCTCCGGGTCCTGGAGGGCCCGCAGCGCCGGCTCCGAGTGGAAGTGGAAGACCGCTCCAGCGCCCTGCCGAGGCGCCGGGAGGCGGGGGAGGCGGGGGTCTCGGGGCGGGGTCTGATGCTGGTGGACCGGCTGGCGGACGTGTGGGGGGTGGAGCCGAGGGGGAGCGGCAAGTGCGTGTGGTGCGAGTTCGTCATGGGCTGACCGTTCCCCTGCGGGGTGCGGAAAGGTGTCGGGGGCCGTGCGCGGAGGGCGGCCTGCGCGCCGCGTCCTCGGGGCTCCGCGCCGGACCCCGCGCCTCGCACGCAGGCGAGGCCGGATCCGCCTGCCGCCTGCCGCCTGCTGCCCGCCGCCGGCCCGCTCGCGCTTCGCGCTGGCCGGCGGCAGGCTGGAGCCATGCCCGAGCTGCCCGAGGTCGAGGCCCTGAGGGAGTACCTCGACGCGCACCTGCCCGGCCGGACGGTCGAGCGCGTCCATCCGCTCGCCGTCAGCGTGCTCAAGACCTACGACCCGCCCCTGACCGCGCTCGAAGGGCGGACCGCCGCCGGTACCTCCCGCTTCGGCAAGTTCCTGGCCGTGCGGATCGGGGAGCTCCACCTGGTCACCCACCTGGCCCGCGCCGGGTGGCTGCGCTGGCACGAGACCCTGCCCGCGGCGCCGCCCCGCCCCGGCAAGGGGCCGCTCGCGCTGCGCCTCGTACTGGAGGGCGGCGGCGGGTTCGACCTCACCGAGGCGGGCACCCAGAAGCGTCTCGCCGTGTACGTGGTGCGCGACCCCCAGGAGGTGCCCGGAATCGCCCGCCTCGGCCCCGATCCCCTGGCCGAGGATTTCGACCGGGACGCCTTCGCCGCCCTCCTGGAGGGGGAGCGGCGCCAGATCAAGGGCGTGCTGAGGGACCAGAGCGTCATCGCGGGCATCGGGAACGCCTACAGCGACGAAATCCTGCACCGGGCCAAGGTCTCCCCGTTCAAACTGGCCGCGTCCTTCGGGGACGAGCAGGTCACCGAGCTCCACGCGGCCGTGCGGGACACACTGCGCGAGGCCGTCGCACGGGCGCACGGGCTGGCGGCGGGTGAGCTGAAGGCGGAGAAGAAGAGCGGCCTGCGCGTGCACGGCCGGGCCGGGGAGCCATGTCCGGTGTGCGGGGACACGGTCCGGTCGGTGTCCTTCGCCGATTCCTCGCTGGAGTACTGCCCGACCTGCCAGACGGGTGGCAAGCCGCTCGCCGACCGGCGGCTCTCCCGCCTCCTCAAATAGCCCCGCGCTGCGTAGACTCCGGCACCATGCCCGAGGAGCAGCAGTCGCCGCCCCGGCGTGAGGTCGTCACCGGGGTGCCCCGGGGCGATCGCCGCCGGCCGCCCGCGCACGCGCCGGCGCGCTCGGAGATCTCCGAGCAGACCACCCTCGGCGCCACCTACGTACGGGCCCTGATGCGCAGCCAGCTCCGGGCCGGACTGGGCGCGCTGGCCGCGCTCGGGTTGCTGGTCGGCTCGCTGCCGCTGGTGTTCGTACTGCCGAGGGGGAGTTCGCGGACGCTGGTCTGGCCGGCGCTCGGCGTGCTGGTGTATCCGGTGATGTGGCTCGTCGCACGCTGGTACGTCACCCGGGCGGAGCGCAACGAGGCGGACTTCACGGGCCTGGTGATGGATCCCGCGGAGCGTTCCCCGGACCGGTAGCGCCGGCCGTCAACCGCGTGCGCCGAGGCGGGCCTCCAGGCCGTCGAGGATGGCCTCCACGCCGAACTCGAACGCCTCCGCGGCCGCCACGGCGGGGTCCTCGGCCTGCTGCTCCTCCATGCGGGCGCGCAGCCGCGGGAACTGCGACGCGATGTCCCGCGCCCACTCGGCGACGCTCGGCGGCGGTTCCTGGTCGCCCTTTCCGCGGGGTACCCGGGCGTCGGCGATCGTCGCCCGGGAGGCTTCGGCGAGCAGGGTGCCGACCACGAAGGTGAAGGACGCGTTCACGGCCCGGTCCAGCTCCCGACCGCTGAACCCGGCCGCCTCGTAGATCGCGTACGAGTGTTCCTGGAAGGCGGCCATCCCCGTGCCGTAGACGAAGTGCGTGCTGATGGCGGGTACGAGCCACGGGTGGCGTCGGCCCAGTGCGTACGTGTCGTGCACCAGCGCGCGGGCCGCGGCCCGCCAGCCGACCACGGCCGGGTCCCGGAAGTCCAGTTCGCCCCACACCTCGTCGGCGGCGAGGACCACGAGGCTCTCCTTGCCGGCGACGTGCCAGTACATCGCGGTCGCCGCCGAGCCCATCCGCTGCCCGAGGCGACGCATGCTCAGGCCGTCGATGCCCTCGCTGTCGAGGAGGTCGACGGCGGCCCGGACGATCTGGTCACGGCTCAAGGTCTCACGCGGCATGGCCACAGGGTAGCCAACGTCTTGCACGGTGTTCAACAAAGGGGTTGTGGTGGGGGTGGGGCTTCTTTTACGGTGTGCAAGTCGCCGAGTTGAACACTGTAAAAGGAGCTCTCGTGAGTACGTCGACCGAAGTCCGGCGCACCTGGCACCGCCCGCTCACGGCCTGCGCGGCCCTGATGGCGGGTCTCGTGCTCCTCTGCGGCGTCGCCATGGCCGTGGACGGGCGGACCCTGCTGGGCGAGTCGGTGTGGGCCAAGCCCATGAAGTTCGGTTTCGCCTTCGCCCTCTACGGAGCAACGCTCGCCCGGCTGCTGACCGGGCTCCACAAGGGCAGGCGCCTCGCATGGTGGGCCGGCACCGTCTTCGCACTGGCCACGACCGCCGAGGTCGGAGCCATCACCGTGCAGGCGGCGCGCGGCACGATCAGCCACTTCAACGCGGACCGCGGCGACCCCGTCACCCTGGCCCTGGTGCCGGTCCTCACCCTCGGCGTGATGGTCATCGTCATCGCGCAGTTGGTCGTCGGCGTCGTCGTGCTGGTCCAGCGCACCGGCGGCAGGGACCTGAACCGGGCCATCCGAGCCGGCATCGGCCTCGCCACCGCCGGCATGCTCATCCCGGTGTACTGGATGGTGACGGGCATCCACGAGCGCACCGTCACGGACGCCAACGGCCACGGGATCCCGATGTACCAGGGCCACGGCATCGGGGACCCCGACGGGCACGGCATGCCCCTCACCAACTGGAGCGTCACCGGCGGCGACTTCAGGGTCCCGCACTTCTTCGCCCTGCACGGCATCCAGATCCTGCTCGTGCTCACCGCCGTGCTGATCGCCCTCTCGGCCCGCCACGCCTGGCTCCGCGACGAGCGCGTCCGCGCCCGCCTCGTGGGCATCGCCGCGCTCGGTTACGCCGGCTTCGTCGCGGTCGTGACCTGGCAGGCCGGTCGCGGCCAGTCACTGATCCACCCGGACGCCGCGACCCTCGCGGCCCTCGCCGCGGTCCTGACGGCTTGCGCCGCGGCGGCGGTACGCGTGGTCGCCGCCGCCCGCCGCGCCGCGACGACTGCCGTGGGCCCGGTAGGTCAGAACAAGTGCATCGCCAAGTGACCGAGCGGCAGTCCGAGTTGCCAGGCCGGGGTCCACACGCGGGCGTTCTCGTCCAGGCCCGCCGGGGTGTCCGCGTGGCCGTGGCGGCCGGGGTCGAGGTTGGTGGCGAAGAGTTCGGTGCTGTCGAGCCAGCGCCAGGCCGCCCGGGCCAGTTCCAGATCGGGGTCCTCGCCGCGGCCGCGCTCCCTGGCCTCCTCGCCCAGCGCGAGGAACCGGGTGTGGACCCAGTCGCGCCACGGATGGCCGTACGCCGTCAGCGACAGCCACTCGTCGAGTTGGGAGACCACCCGGATCCCGGACAGCTCGCCGGCCGCGTCCGAGAGGTAGATCGTCAGGGCGAGCGTGTCGCGGCCGGCCCGGAATTCCAACGTGCTGACCGGGATCAGCCGGCCCGTGCGCAGCAGTTCGTCCGCGATGTACTCGGCATAGAGCCACGCCATGGGCACCGCGAGCCCGCCGTCACTGGTGCCGTTCGTACCCTCGGGCTGCACCGTTCCACCTTCTCCCACGCGTCCAGCGTCCCGCCGTCAGCCACGAGCCTTCACCCGGCGGCTCGTGGAGCGGGGGATGTTTACTCAACTTGCGCGCTCTGATGCCGAATTCGATGCATTTTCTGTCCGGTTCACGTACGTTCGAGGCACTCCCTGACCGGGGCCGTCAGGCGCCGAGCCCGTACCCGTACCCTTGCAGGCCCTTCCTGAGGGCGCGCAGGGCGTAGTGCGTACGGGACTTCACGGTGCCGGCCGGGATGCCGAGTTCGGCGGCGGCCTCGGCCACGGACCGGTCCTGGAAGTACACCTGCATCAGCACCTCTCGGTGCTCCGCGCCCAGTGAGCCGACCGCGCGGCGGACGTCGATCGCCGTGACCGAGCCGGCCACCGCGTCCTCGGGGGCGGGCGCCTGCTCCAGTCCTTCCGGGTCCACCTCCTGCGGCCGGGACAGCCGGGCCCGCCGTGCGTCGATCGCGAGCCGCCGGGCGACCGTGAACAGCCAGGGCCGCATCGATTCGTGCTCCGTGGACAGGACCTCCGGGTGCTGCCAGACCCGTACGAGGGTCTCCTGTACGAGGTCCTCGGCGCGTTGGGCGTCACCGGCCGTGAGTCCGAGCAGGAATCCGAACAGCGCCCGCCCGTGTTCGCGTTGGAGTTCGGCCAGGGCCTCGGGGGCCGTGTGCCGGCGGGTGGGGGAGAGCGGCACGAGGGGCTCCTTCCGGGGGGTGTGGGGGCCGACGGTCAGGCGTCCCGTTCACCCTGACCTGCGGCGGGCCGCCTCGGAACCGTCCCGTCCAGTCCGTGCGCCCAAGCACCCCGGTCGGCCGGTGGGCGGCAGTGCCGGTCGGCGAACGGTCGAACGGCGCGGCGAACGGCAGGGGGCCGAGGGGCCGGGGGGTGGCGCGGGAGGGCTCCGCATCGGCCGTCGGGGTGAGTGCGCGGCAGGCGGACGGATCCGTTCCTTGACTTGGGACGTCCTGTTATGTGGATTGCAGGTGATCGGATATCAGATAGTCGTACTAACGAGAGCTGGGGCAGATGACCAAGCCCACCCGGAGAACGGCCGCCCTCCTGTCCGCACTCCTGCTGTCGGCGGCCGCGGCCGGCTGCTCGGCCGCCGGGAAGTCCGGTCCGGCCCGCCTGGCGGACACCGGCCGACCCACGCCCTCCCACGCCGCCGGATCCCCCTCGGCCCAGGGCTTCACCCTCGTCGCGAGCGGTGACGTGCTGCCGCACACCTCGGTCATCCAGCGCGCCGCGAACGACGCGAACGGCGACGGTTACGACTTCAAGCCGATGTTCTCCGACGTCAAGTCCGTGGTCTCGGCCGCCGATCTCGCCCTCTGCCACATGGAGACCATCTACGGCGAGGAGGGCGGCCCCTTCTCCGGCTACCCGGCCTTCACCTCCCCGCCCGAGGTCGCCGACGCGCTCAAGGCGACCGGCTACGACGGCTGCTCCACGGCTTCGAACCACACCCTCGACGACGGCGGCGACGGACTGCGCCGCACCCTGGACCGCTTCGACAAGGTCGGGCTGAAGCACGCCGGCTCGGCCCGTACGGCCGCCGAGGCGACCACCGTGACCATGTACAAGGCGGGCTCCGCGAAGGTCGCGCACCTCGCCTACACCTACGACACCAACGGCTACCCGATGCCGGAAGGCCAGCCGTGGGCGGTCAACCTGATGAAGCAGGACAAGATCATCGCCGACGCCCGGGCCGCCCGGAAGGCCGGCGCGGACGTGGTGCTGGTGAGCGTGCACTGGGGCACGGAATGGCAGACCGAGCCGGACGAGACCCAGCTCTCCCTCGGCAAGGCGCTGACCGCCTCGCAGACCGCAGGCCGCCCCGACATCGACCTGATCCTCGGCACCCACGCGCACATCCCGCAGGCGTACGAGAAGGTCAACGGCACGTGGATCGTCTACGGCATGGGCGACCAGGTCGCGGGCGAGATGTTCAACTACTCGGGCGCGCGGGACATGCGCGGCAACTACGGCTCGATCGGCCGCTTCACCTTCGCGCCGCCGGCCGCCGCCGGGCAGCGCTGGCAGGTCACCAAGGCCGAGTTCGTCCCGCAGATGATGGACCTGTCCACCGGCCGCGTCGTCAACCTCGCGCTCCACTCCGAAGGGGAGGAGCACGAGAGCGCCAAGGAGGCCGTCACCGAAGCGGTCCTGGGCCGGGGCGCCGCGAAGGACGGGCTCACCATGGCGAAGTGAGGGGCCTTCCGGTCCGTGCACCGGGCCCCGGTCCGGGCGGCATCGACCTGCCGCGAGATCACGGACCGGAGTGCTCGTGCCCGGACTCCCGCTCGGGGTTCGTGACGAACCGGCTCAGCCGGTGAACGGTCGGCGCCGCCAGGCGCCCGCACAGTGTGTCGATCCGGATCATCCGCTCGTCGACTCCCACCTGCCGAAGACGGCGCAGTTGCGTGCGCAGCTCCTCCTGGTCACCGGTCACGAGCACCAGTTCCCACCGTCCCGCGTCCGGTGAGGTGAGCGCGGCGAGCCGCTGCTGCTCGGCCTCTCGTCGTCGCCGTCTGCTCCGCTGTCCTGGCATCGGCCCAGAATCGCGCGCCGGCGTCAGGACGGCAAGGCGATTGCGCCGCGTACGCACGTCCCCGCCGAGGGCCCCATCCGGAAAAGGGCCCTAGGCACTGTCTGATAATTGATCTTGTGGTGGGTCGTGGTGAGCTGACGGATGTGGCGTGGGAGCGGATAGCACCCCTGCTGCCTGGTGTTGAT
>NZ_JBIAUK010000047.1:0-52873 GCF_042892775.1 Streptomyces sp. NPDC001717
CGAGGAGTGGCGCCCTGCGGGACGTTCAGGGACCACTAACCCGCCTCGTATGTGACGTGGGTCCTGTGGGGCGCCTCACCGCCGAGGGCCCCGAATGTCACCGTCCGCGTCCGTCCGTACCCGAGTCGAAGGAGACGGGAGCGTCGAAGGCAGCCTTCCGGGTGGCCCGCCGCAGCGCCTTCAGCAACGTGGCCCCGAGCGTGAGCGTCAGTACGACGGTCAGCGCGGCCCGCCCCAGGTCCCAGCCCAGCGAGGTCGCCAGGCAGTACGCGGCGAAGCGCGCGAGGTTCGCCGCCACCGGGTCCCCCGGGTGGAAGGAGACGCCCTGGCCCATGCCCTGCAGCATCACCCAGCCCTGCAGGTTCATGACCGTGCCGTACGCGAACGAGCCGAGGAAGCCGTACGCCGCCAACATCGCCAGCTCCACCCGGCCGCGGATCCGCTCGGGTCCCGGCAGCAGGCCGGCCCCCAGCGCGAACCAGCCGAGCGCGAGCATCTGGAACGGCATCCACGGGCCGACACCGCCGGTGAGCAGGGCGGACGCGAACATCGTGACGGAGCCGAGGACGAAGCCGAAGCCCGGCCCGAGGACGCGTCCGCTGAGCACCATCAGGAAGAACATGGGCTCCAGGCCGGCCGTACCCGCGCCCAGCGGTCGGAGCGCCGCCCCGACGGCGGCGAGCACACCGAGCATCGCCACCGCCTTGGCGTCCATGCCGTGGTCCGCGATGGTCGCGACGACGACGGCGACCAGCAGCGGGAGCAATGCGGCGAAGAGCCAGGGGGCGTCCTCGGAGTGGGCGAGCCCGGACTGCCCGTCGGCGAGGAGCGGCCAACCGAAGGCCGCGATCCCGATGAGGGTCACCAGGACCAGGGCGGCGGCGGCACGGCGGCCGATGCGGACGGGGCGGACAGGGCGGACGGGGCGGGCGGGGCGGGCGGGGCGGGTCGCCGTGCGGCTCATTCGGGTGCCTCCGCTGCCGCCAGGGCCTCGGTGACCTGGGTGACCGTGAGCCAGTGGCCCGGGGCCAGGACCTTCGCGACCTGCGGTGCGAACGCGGGGGAGGAGACGACCACCTCGGCCGTCGGACCGTCCGCGACGATCTCCCCGCCCGCCAGGATCAGCACGCGGTGGGCCACCTCGGCGGCGAGCTCCACGTCATGGGTGGCCAGGACGATGGCGTGGCCGTCGGCGGCGAGGCCACGGAGGATCTCGATCAGGCGGGCCTTGGCGGCGTAGTCCAGACCCCGGGTCGGCTCGTCGAGCAGGAGCAGCGCCGGGCGGCCCGTCAGCACCAGGGCGAGGGCCAGGGCGAGCCGCTGCCCCTCCGAGAGGTCGCGGGGGTGGACGTCGTCGGGCACGTCCGGGAGCAGCGACGTGACCAGCTCCCGGCAGGTGCCGGGGGCCGCGCCCGCGTCGGAGTCCGCGGCGGCGCACTCGGCGGCGACGGTGTCGGCGTAGAGGAGGTCGCGGGGCTCCTGGGGTACGAGACCCACGCGCCGCACCATCTCGGGCGGCGGGGTGCGGTGAGGGGCGAGGCCGCCGACGGACACCTCACCGGTGGCGGGCGGGACGGTGCCGACCAGGGCCGAGAGCAGGGTGGACTTGCCGGCGCCGTTGCGGCCCATGAGGGCGACGGTTTCGCCGGGGGTGACGGTGAGGGTGATCCCGCGGAGCACTTCCCGGCGGCCGCGGCGGACCCCGAGGTTCCGAACCTCGGCCGGTGCCGTGCCGGCGGCGGGGGTCGGGCGGCTCGGCTTGCCCCGGCGGAGCAGACGGGCCGGCAGGCCGGTGCGGGGTGCGGGGTGCCGCTGCGCGGAGCCGTCCCCTCCCCGCCCCTTCCCGAAACTGGGGCTCCGCCCCAGACCCGGGGCGGACAGGGACGCGAGGCGGGCGCGGAGAGGGGCGGCGAGCCTACGGGCGTCGCGGACCGACAACGGGAGCGGGGACCAGCCCGCCACCCGGCCCAGGGAGACCACGGGAGGGTGGACGGGGGAGACGGCCATGACCTCCGACGGGGCCCCGAGCACGGGCGCCGCGCCCGGGGCGGGCAGGAGCAGGACCCGGTCGGCGTACTGCACCACCCGCTCCAGCCGGTGCTCCGCCATCAGGACCGTGGTGCCGAGGTCGTGGACCAGCCGCTGGAGCACCGCCAGGACCTCCTCCGCCGCCGCCGGGTCCAGCGCCGACGTGGGCTCGTCCAGTACGAGGACCTTCGGGTGCGTGGTCAGGACCGAGCCGATCGCGACCCGCTGCTGCTGCCCGCCCGAAAGGGTCGCGATCGGCCGGTCGCGGAGCTCGTTCAGGCCCAGGAGGTCCAGGGTCTCCTCGACGCGGCGGCGCATCACGGCGGGCGCCAGTCCGAGCGACTCCATCCCGTACGCCAGCTCGTCCTCGACCACGTCCGTCACGAAGTGCGCGAGCGGATCCTGGCCGACCGTGCCCACCACGTCCGCGAGTTCGCGCGGCTTGTGGGTGCGCGTGTCACGGCCCGCGACCGTCACCCGGCCGCGCAGGGTGCCGCCGGTGAAGTGCGGGACCAGCCCGGAGACCGCGCCCAGCAGGGTGGACTTGCCCACCCCGGACGGGCCGACGAGCAGCGTCAGCTCCCCTTCCGGGATCACCAGGTCGACGTCCTGGAGGGAAGGGCCGGCCGCGCCGTCGTAGGTGACGGACACCTGCTCGAAGCGGATCACCGGGATGACTCCTCAGAGGCTGTGGACGGTACGGGGGCCACGAAGGCGGGCAGCAGGCCGATCAGGATCGCCGCCGCCGGCCACAGTGGGAGGGTCGGCGCCACCAGCGGCACCACCCCCGGATGCAGGGCGGCGGGGTCGCGCGCGCCCGCGTACACGAGGAGCGCGGCGACGGTCGCGCCCGAACCGGCGACCAGCCAGGCGCGCGGTCCCCAGCGGTCGGGCCGGTAGCGGGTGCGCACCGACCGGCGGCCGCCGAGCCGCAGGCCCGCGAGGGCCAGCAGCAGGCCGATGCCGAGCACGGGCAGCCCGTACGCGGCGCCCTCCGCGGCGAGCAGCCCGTACGTGCCGGCGCACATGCCGAGCAGGCCGCCGAGGGTGAGGGCGTTCGTGGTGTGCCGCACGGCGGGCGGGACCTGGGCGGTGCGCCCGTACCCGCGCGCGTCCATCGACGCGGCGATGGCGACGGAGCGCTCCAAGGCGCCCTCCAGTACGGGCAGGCCGATCTGCAGGATCGCCTTGATCCCGCCGGTGGGGCGGCCGCGCAGTCGCCGGGCGGTGCGCAGGCGGACGACGTCGGCGACCATGTTCGGCGCGAAGGTCATGGCGACGACCACGGCGACGCCCGCCTCGTACAGGGCGGCCGGGAGGGACTTCAGCAGCCTCGCCGGGTTCGCGAGGGCGTTGGCGGCGCCGACGCAGACCAGGAGGGCGGCCAGCTTGGCGCCGTCGTAGAAGGCGAAGACGAGCTGCTCGGCGGTGACCCTGCCACCGAACCGGACGCCCTGCGCCCAGGCGGGCAGCGGGACCTCGGGGAGGGTGAAGAGGGTGTGCGAGCCGGGAATCGGGGAGCCCAGCAGCACGGAGAAGAAGAGGCGCAGACCGACGACGAACAGGCCCAGCTTGAGGAACGCACCGTAGGAGCGGGCCCAGGGCGCGTCCGTGCGGCGGGCCGCGACCACGTACCCGGCGACGCCGATGACCAGCCCGAGGAGCAGCGGGTTGGTGGTCCGCGAAGCGGCGGTGGCGAGCCCGAGGGCCCACAGCCACCAGGCCCCCGCGTGCAGGGCCGTCGCCCGGCCGGCGAGGGGGGCCTGCCATTTCTTGTACGTCGGCCCGTGCGGGGGGCCCGGCGGCGCGGCGGGGCTTCGGCGGGGCGGGGCCACCCGGTCGGGTGCGGCGCCGCTGCAGGGGGCTCCGCCCCCGGACCCCCGGGAAGCGGAGGCGCGCGGGGCTGGAACGCCCGGCTGGTCGTGCGTCATCGGGGCCGGCGGCGGGACTGCCAGATGCCGGCCGCGGCCAGCGCGGCCACCGCCGCGAGGCCGGTGATCAGGCCCGCGGACGGGCCGCCGCCCGCCTCGGCCGCGGACGGGCCGCCGCCCGGGGCAGGGGACGGTGCCGCCGTCGGATCCGAGCTGTCGGCCGCCGGCGAGGCGACCGGCTCGCCGCAGCCCTGCGCCGGGTAGCCCGAGATCGCGCACAGCATCGCCGCGCCGTTGTAGCGCAGCGGCTTGGCCACCGACGCCAGTGCCTCGGCCGTCGTGGCGTCCGGGGCGACCTGCGCGCAGGCCGTGCGGGGGGCCTCCTGCGGCGGGTTCTCGCCGGAGGGGGCGTCCGCGGGGACGCCGAAGTCGACGACGAGGGCCACCCGCTTCTTCCCCTCGGCCGCCGGGGTCGCCCCGCAGATCGCCGCGAAGTCGGCCGCCGCCCGCGGCCGGGCCGCCTCGGCGGAGGCGTCCTGGCTGACGGCGAAGCGGAACCCCTGCACGGAGCCGTCCGCCGGGCGGGCCATCGAGGGGCCCACCGTGGCGTACGACCAGGACCCGCCGGCCGGCGCGTCCCAGAACGACCAGTACCGGTAGCTCGACGCCGCCGCCGGGAAGGCGGCCAGTACGACCAGGGCGAACCCGAGCAGCACGGCGAGCAGGGACGGCGGGCGGCGACGCATCAGAGCCGGTTCTTCTTGCGGCGGCCGCTCAGCAGGATGCCGATGCCCATGCCGGCCGCGGCGCCCGCGAGGACGATCCACCAGATGTTCTGGCCGCCGGACGGCTTGTCCTTCTTGCCGTCGACCGAGGTCGCGGAGGAGTCCGCGCCCTGCGGGGCCGGGCCGGTGGCGTTCAGCGCGGCGACGAGGTCGGTGCCGCCGAAGGACTTCGGGTCGGCGCCCGTGGCGTGCGCGGCCAGGATCAGCGTGCCCAGACCCGCCGGGTTGCCCTGCGCCCACTGCGCGGAGTTGCCCTTGAGCCACTCCAGCGCGCCCGCCGCGGACTGCTTGTGCCCGGCCGCGGCCAGGGCGATCACCGCGTCGGCGGTGTTGCCGGTGTCGGGGGTCGGCTGGTCCGCGCCCGGGGTGACCGCGGTGAGGTGGCCGTCCTTCTTGAGGGCCTCGGCCAGGTAGCCGGTCGCGCCCTGGGCCAGGGCCGCCGGGTCGGCCGCCGCGTCGGCGGAGGCCGGCGGGCAGGTCAGCGGGGTGGCGGGGGTGTCCGAGGCGGACAGGGCCACGGCCGAGCCCTGACCCAGGCCGGCCAGGGCCGCGGCGGCGGTGGCGTCCGCGTTGGCGGTCAGCTTGCCGTCGAGGGGCTGGTAGGCGAAGGCGCCCCGGTCGCCGGCGGGCTCGGCGGCGCAGCCGAGCTGGAAGGCGGCCAGGCCCTGGTAGGCGGACTTGCCGGCCTTCGACTTCACCTCGGCGGGCTTGTCGCCCGCCACCGCGAGGGCGCTGATCACCAGGGCGGTGGAGTTGGCGTCGCTGGGGGAGCCGGGGACGTAGGACCAGCCGCCGTCCTCGTTCTGGACCGACTTCAGCCAGTCCGTGCTCTTCTTGACCGCCGCGTCCTGGCCGCCGAGCGTCTTCAGCGCCTGGACGGCCGCCGCCGTGGCGTTCGTGTCGAACATCGTCGTCGCCTCGCACGCCGCGGAGGCGTCCGCGCGGAACGCGGCGAAACCGCCGTTCGCGCACTGCTGGCCGACCAGCCAGTCCACGGCCGCCTTGGCGGGCTTGACGCCCACGGTGTGCTGGGCGAGCAGCGCGAAGGACTGGCGCCACACGCCGTCGTACGTCGGGTCGTTCTTCCCGTACAGCCCCGACGGGATCACGGGAGGCGCGGAGGGGGAGGGCGGCGCGGTGTCGGCGAGGGCTGCGGGGGCGGCACCCACGCAGAGCACGGCGGAGGCGGCACCCACGCAGAGCACGGCGGAGGCGGCGAGCGCGGCGGCGCTGCGGCGGACGTTCATGGGGGCGGGGGTGCCTCTCCTGCTGGGGAGCCGGAGGCAGGCACACGCGCGGGCACGCACGGGACCGGGCTCCGGCTCCGTTTACCTCGACGGTGCCGGCCACCGGAGGACCCGGCGACACGAGCCGCGCACCTCCGGAACGGGGCATTCCGGCTCCCTGCCCGACGGCGGGGCCGGGGCGGGTCACGGTTGCGGGTCAGCGCCGGATTCGCACCGGCTTCCCCCCGTACGGAAGTGAGGACGACTCGCCCACTCTACCGGCCCGTAGGAAGCGGGCACGGGGGTGCCGGCCCGCAGCGCCCCTTACCGGCCAACCCCGGCCGCCGCCTACAGGGCTCGGTACGCGACCGGGTCGCTGCCCGGGACCGCTTCCGCGCGGCCCTGCTTCACCAGCCGTCGAAGGTGAGCCTCCGCTTCCGAGACGGCGATGTTGCGGGAGCCGTACGGGATCTGTTCCCAGGGGCGGTTCCACTCCATCCGCTCCGCCAGCCCCCACGGGGTCAGCGGCTCGGCGAGCAGCGCCCACAGGCCGGTCAGCCGCTCCTCGTGGTGGTCGAGCAGCTCCCGTACGCGGGCGGGCGCGTCGGTGAAGGCGTACTGGTGGGCGGGGAGCACCTCGGCCGGTTCGAGGCGGCCGATGCGTTCGAGGGAGTCGAGGTAGTCGCCGAGGGGGTCGGTGATCCGGTCGCTCTGCGGATCCTCGTACAGGCCGATGTGCGGGGAGATGCCGGGCAGCAGGTGGTCCCCGGAGAAGAGGCGGCCGTTGCCGGGGAGGTTCGCGGGGTGGGCCTCCTCCAGGTGGAGGCAGACGTGGCCGGGGGTGTGCCCGGGGGTCCAGATCGCGCGCAGCCGGCGCCCGGCCAGCGGCAGCAGCTCGCCGGGGACGATCTCCCGGTCGGGGACGGCGGCCCGCAGTCCGGGCAGGGTCCGCATCCGGCCGCTGTCGCGGGCGGCGCGCAGCGGGGCGATGTGCTCCTCGGGGGCTCCGGCGGTGGCGAGCTTCTCGCTCATGTAGTCGAACCAGACGCCCGGCTCGGAGGCCCGGGTCCGTACGACGACCTCGGTGTCGGCGGCGTGCATGGCGATCCACGCGCCCGAGGCGTCCCGGACCTGCCCGGAGAGGCCGTGGTGGTCGGGGTGGTGGTGGGTGATCACCACGCCGTGGACGTCGGCGACGGCGATGCCGAGCGCGCCGAGGCCGGCGACGAGGGTGTCCCAGGACTCGGGGTCGTCCCAGCCGGTGTCGACGAGGACCGGACCGCGGTCGGTGTCGAGGACGTGGACGAGGGTGTGGCCGAGCGGGTTGTCGGGGATGGGGACCTTGATCCCCCACACGCCGCCACCGTGATCGGTGACGTGCGGCGCGTCCTGCGGCGCGTCCTTGGCCGTGTCCATTCGCCGTCCCCTGCCTCTATAAGAACGTGTTCCAGTAGTAGCCCAAGTCGACCACTTCTTCGGGCTTCTGACTAGTCGTTGGATCTTCTCCACTCTTCCGTCCTGGCCGTGGACTCCTCGAACTAGAACTGGTATCAGTTCTGCACACGCCAAGCCGCAGGAGGCCTCAGCCATGACCGAGCTCGTGGAACACGGACAACTGTTCATCGGCGGGGAGTGGACGGATCCGCTGGGCACCGACACGATCCGGATCGTCTCCCCCCACACCGAGCAGGTCATCGGCTCCGTCCCGCACGCCTCGAAGGCGGACGTGGACCGCGCCGTCGCAGCCGCCCGCACGGCGTTCGACGAGGGCCCCTGGCCGCGGATGTCCCTGGACGAGCGCATCGCCGTCGTCTCCCGCATCAAGGACGCCATCGCCGTCCGGCACGAGGAGATCGCCCGCTCGATCAGCTCCCAGAACGGCTCCCCGTACTCCTGGAGCGTCCTCGCGCAGGCGCTCGGCCCGATGATGGTCTACGACGCCGCGATCACCGTCGCGCGCAACTACCCGTACGAGGAGTACCGCGCGGGCGCGCTCGGCCCGATCCTCGTACGCCGAGAGCCCGTCGGGGTCGTCGCGGCCGTCATCCCGTGGAACGTCCCGCAGTTCGTGGCGGCGGCCAAGCTCGCGCCCGCCCTGCTGACCGGCTCCACCGTGATCCTCAAGCCGTCCCCGGAAGCCCCGCTCGACTCCTTCATCCTGGCCGACATCGCCCGCGAGGCCGGCCTGCCCGAGGGCGTGCTGTCGATCCTGCCCGCCGACCGCGAGGTCAGCGAGTACCTGGTCGGCCACCCGGGCGTCGACAAGGTCGCCTTCACCGGCTCCGTGGCCGCCGGCAAGCGCGTGATGGAGGTCGCGGCCCGCAACCTCACCCGCGTCACCCTCGAACTCGGCGGCAAGTCCGCCGCCGTGATCCTGCCGGACGCCGACCTGGACGCCGCCGTCGCCGGCATCGTCCCGGCCGCCTGGATGAACAACGGCCAGGCCTGCGTGGCCCAGACCCGCATCCTCGCCCCGCGCAGCCGCTACGACGAGATCGCCGACGCCTTCGCGGCCGCCGCGGGCGCCCTGGTCGTGGGCGACCCGCTCGACCCGGCCACCCAGCTCGGCCCGCTCGTCGCCCGGCGCCAGCAGCAGCGCTCCCTCGACTACATCCGTATCGGCCAGGAGGAGGGCGCCAAGATCCTCGCGGGCGGCGGCCGCCCGGCCGGCCAGGACCGCGGCTGGTACGTCGAACCCACCCTCTTCGGCGACGTCGACAACTCCATGCGGATCGCCCAGGAGGAGATCTTCGGCCCGGTCGTCTGCCTGATCCCGTACGGGGACGAGGCGGAGGCCGCCCGCATCGCCAACGACTCCGAATTCGGCCTGAGCGGCAGCGTCTGGACCGGGGACGTGGAACACGGCATCGACTTCGCCCGCCAGGTGCGCACGGGCACGTTCAACGTCAACACCTTCAGCCTCGACATGCTCGGCCCCTTCGGCGGCTACAAGAACAGCGGCGTCGGCCGCGAGTTCGGCCCGGAGGGCCTGTCCGAGTACCTGGAGCACAAGATGATCCACCTCCCCGCGGGCTACGAGGCGGGTGCCTGATGGGCGACCGCTGGCAGGTGGAGGTGGACCGCGGGGTCTGCATCGGCTCGGGCATGTGCGTGAACCACGCCCCGGACGCCTTCACCCTCGACTCGGCCCGCCAGTCCCACCCCCGCACCCCGCAGACGGACGCGAACGAGCCCACCCTCACGGCGGCGGAGGGCTGCCCGGTGGAGGCCATCATGATCACCCTGGCCGAAACGGGCGAGCCGGTCTTCCCGCCGGAGGAGTAGCGCGCCAGGGCGGGGCGGGGCGGGGCGGGGTCGGGCTCGGGCTCGGGGGTGTGGCCCCCTGGGCCCCGGCCCTGCCCCCGACCGCGACGCTCCGCCCGGCCGGGGCGCGCGTGCGGAACGTACTGCCCGCCGCCCCTACGGCCGGCCCCACTCCACGACCCGCACACCATCGGGCTTGGGGAACGGCAGGATCTCCCACCCGAGGGGCCACCCGCCCGGCCGGGGCAGGCCCGCCTCTGCTTCCAAGACCAATGGAATCCGGCGGTGCCACCACCGGGGCCCCTCTTCGGGACGGTCGGGCCACGGGACCGTTGCCGCACGGAACCGGCCGTCCAGCTCGTCGAGCTCGGGCCGCCGGATCGCCCGCACGCGCGGGGGCAGCAGCGGCCACGCCCTGCCCAGCGCGTCCCGGCACGAGAGGTCGTCGTCGAACTCGGGCGCGCAGGGCCCGTACCCCTCCTCCACGTCCTCCACGACATCCCGCCAGCCCGCGAACAACGAGTTGAGGGTCCACGCCCCTCCCCGTCCGCCCGCCGCGACGGCGGCACGGACGGCTTCGTACTCCTCGGCGGTCAGTGGCGTCCCGTCGACGGGATCAGGCGCGAGCTCCATGCATCTCCTCTTCTCTGCAAGGATGTTAGGTTCCTCCCCGTGGCGGAACACCAGGACGAAACCGGGGCGGCCTACGACGGCGTCGTCGAGCTGTACGCGTCCCTGTTCGACGACCAGCTGGAGACGCACCCGTTCTCCCGGGCCATGATCGGTACCTTCGCGGAGCTGGTCCGCGCGACGGGCAACCGGCGGGCGGCGGACGTCGGCTGCGGGCCCGGACACCTGACGGCCATGCTGAACGACCTGGGACTGGACGCCTTCGGGCTCGACCTCTCCCCGGGCATGGTCGCCCACGCCCGCCGGGTCCGCCCGGCGCTGCGGTTCGACGAGGCGCGGATGGAGGCCCTGCCGGTCGAGGACGGCTCGCTCGGCGGCGTACTGGCCCACTACTCGACGATCCACACCCCGCCCGCGGAACTGCCCGGGCTCCTGGCCGAACAGGTCCGCGTCCTGGCGCCGGGCGGCCTGCTCCTGACCTCGTTCTTCGCCACCGACGGCCCGGAACCGGTCCGCTTCGACCACAAGGTCACCCCCGCCTACAGCTGGCCGGTGGACCACTTCGCCGATCTGCTGACCACCGCCGGCCTCACCCCCTTCGCCCGCCTGATCCACGACCCGGCCTCGGAACGGGGCTTTCTGGACGCGCACTTGCTGGCGCGGCTGCCGGGTGAAGCGTAGGCCCGGAGCCGGTGCCTTGACGGGTGGACGGTCGCACGCGTGGATACGAGGCGGATCACAGTGCGTACGGGTAGACCTCAAGGGCGAAGGTTACGAACGACACGTGCATGCCGATCCTCAGCTCGTCCTTGCGGCGGCCGATCTCGACCAGCACCACGTCCGTGCCGACTTTGAGATCCACCACCGGATCCTCCTGCCCACCGATGGCCAGGACCTCCCCCGTGACGGCGATGCCGTCATGCTCGACGGCCAAGGCGCGGCCGGCTGTTGGCTCCACCGGACGCCAATCGGAAACGACCTCGTCAACAGTGAGTTCCACGACTGCCCGGGTGCCCTGTTCGGGAAGCTTCTTGCCCATCCAGCGGGCCACCGCCCCACCATGGCCCGCGTTGCATCGGAACGCGACGACGCGCTGTTCCTCGCCGACCCGGTTCACGAAAATGTCCACTGTCGCGCTCCGCTCATCCGCTTGAACGTCACGTGCCACTCGACGACGTGAGTTCCCGGCGGTGCTCCAGCCAGGTGTTGCTCAGGTCGTCCCAGATCGCCTGGTAGCGACCGAAGACCTCGCCGAGCTGGTCGTACGTGAGCCGGTCGGCGGCGGTCGAGGCCACGAGGTACTCGAGGTCGTCGCCGAGCCGCCGGAAACGGTGCTGCGCCTGCTCCATCAATACCCACCGGGAACGCCAGTTGAAGAACGGCTCGACGGCTCCCAGCAGCGTCACCAGTGCCACGCACGCCAAGGCCAGGCCGGTCCACGCGTTGAGGTTCTGCAGGCCCAGGATGACGGTGGACGCGGCGGACAGCGCCAGCGTCGCCACCTTGGTGAGGGAGGCGCTTCGGCTGAACCGCTTCTTGCGTCTCCGGGCGTACTCGTTGCCCTCACGGATCTTGTCCAACAGGAGGACGGCCGTCTCGGTCGGGCTGAGACCCACCCCTGGTCCACTGCTCGGCTGCACTCCGCCCCCAAGGTTTTGTTGCTGTCGCCGAAACCACCGGCTCCCCCTTGGGCGGGGCCCAACGCGGCCCGTTGAAAGCGTCGTTGGGGGAGCGCCTGGTGATCTTCATCGCCTGACATCTGGCGAGGGGCTTTGTGGTCATCCGGCTGAAGGTGGAGCGGCTGCGCTGTACGGAGCAGCACTCGACATCGGGGGGTAAGGGGCCGCCGTCTGCCGGCCCGAGACCGGTCTGCGGGTCGGGGGCGGGGGCTTTCGGTGCCCCGGTCGGTCGGGGCCGGGAAGGGTTGGGGCTATCCCGTCGGTCCCATGGTCCTTCCGCGTCGGGCCGCCCTGTCAAGGGCGCTCCTCCTTCGTCGTCGCGTCGCTGCGCGATCGCCTGCGGCGACCCTTGACAGACCGACCCGCCACGGAAAGACAAGGACCAACGGGAAACCCCCAAAGGAACGGGCCGGGAGGAACAGGGACAACCAGCCGGGACAGGCATGTCCGACCCGGCTCCGCGCCGGCAGGCCCCCCACATGTCGACCACAAGAGCCCCAGCCGCAGGAAGGGCGCATCACATCGCTACGCGCTCCTCGCGTCTCAGCGTCTGCGGTCCGTCTGGGGCTGATCTCGCCCCAGATCGCTACGCGCTCCGCGTTGACGGCGTCCGACGGCTGCTTGGGGCTGGACATAGGCCGCCCAAGGCCTCGATTTCTCATCCCTGACCGCGTCCGACGGTCGTCGAGGGGGAAGACGGAGCCAAACAGCGACTATTTCAACCTGTAGTGCAGTCAGGGCAGGTGAGCAGCCAAAATGCTTGAGGTTATGCCCTAATTCATGCGATATGGGTGTGGGTTTTCGGTGTCCGCCGCTCTTTCTCGCGGATGCCCCTCGGCTGGGGAGGATATCCGCCCCGAATTCGGGTCCATCAGCCCCAGGAGGGGGTTGGTCGCGGTCGTCGGGAAGCGCGTAGGGATCGTGGGCGGCTTATGTCCAGCCCAAAGCGACCGCCGACGCCGTCAAAGAGAAGCGCGTAGCGATCTGACGCGTGACCAGCCCCAGGCGGACCGCAGACGCTGAGACGTGAGGAGCGCGTAGCGATTTGGGGCGCCCTTCCCCCCCCGTCGGGGCTCTTGTGGTCGACATTTGGGGAGTGGCCTGCTGGGCCGGAGCCGGGTCGGACATTTCTGCTCCGCCCGGTCGTTTCCGTTCCTCCCGGCCCGTTCTTTTGGGGGTTTCCCGTTGGTCCTTGTCTTTCCGTGGCGGGTCGGTCTGTCAAGGGTCGCCGAAGGCGATCGCGCAGCGACGCGACGACGAAGGAGGAGCGCCCTTGACGGGGCGGCCCGACGCGGAAGGACCATGGGGCCGACGGGAAACCCCCAAGACTTCTCTGGCTGCCGACCGGCCGGGGCGCCGACCACCCCCACCCCCGACCCGCCCATCCGGCAGGGCCGGGTGTGGGCGCCGCTCGGGCCCCGACCGCGTGTCGGTCCGTACCCCCTACTTCACGCCTTTTCCGGGGCGGTCAGGTCGATCAGGCGGCAGACCGTTTCGATGTCTATCTTGACCTGGGCTATGGACGCCCGGCCCGAGAGCCAGGTGATCAGGGCCGAGTGCCAGGTGTGTTCGATGACGCGGACCGCCGAGAGTTGTTCCGCCGTCGGTGGGGCCTCCAGGCCCATGGCGTCCAGGATGATCGCCGTCGTCAGCCGGGACACCGTGTCCACCTCGGGGCTCACGCTGCGGTCCGCGAAGGTCAGGGCGCGGACCATGGCGTCGGCCAGCTGGGGTTCGCGCTGGAGGGCGCGGAAGGCGCGCATCAGGGTTTCCGCCACCCGGGCCGCCGGGTCCTCGCCCGCCGGGGGGCGTTTGCGGAGCGTCGTGTGCATGTGCTGGAGCTGGTCCTGCATGGTGGCGACCAGGAGGTGGACCTTGGACGGGAAGTACCGGTACAGGGTGCCCAGGGCGACGCTGGAGGACTCCGCGACCTCCCGCATCTGCACCGCGTCGAAGCCGCCCCGGCTGGCCAGCTGGGCGCTGGCGTGCAGGATCCGGCGGCGGCGCGCCTCCTGGCGCTCCGTCAGGGGCGGGGACGCCGGCGTGGTGACCGTGGCGGCGAGGTGCTTCGCTTCCGGTGTCATATGTCCCGTTCCGTGGCGTTCCGAGTCGTTGCGGGGAGTGTGCGTGGGCTGATTCGGGCTGCTCCGGGTCCAGCATCTCAGGCGCCGGAGCCGTGGCGCGAATCACCTGCTCCGCCTCTTACGGTGTGGTTTCCGGCCGGTAGATTCAATGGTCTTCAACGGATCAAGTCTGCAACTTGTTCTACATTATCCGAGCGGTTACGCTCCGGCGAAAGTGCAGGGAGAAGGGGGCCGAGAGTGACCGCTGAGGCCATGGTGACGAGCCCTTTCGCGGGTTCCGCCACCGACGGCGACCGCCCGCTACGCATCGCACTCCTCACCTATAAGGGGAACCCGTTCTGCGGCGGCCAGGGCGTCTACGTCCGCCACCTCTCGCGTGAGCTCGTACGCCTCGGACACTCCGTCGAGGTCATCGGCGCGCAGCCGTACCCGGTGCTCGACACGGGTGCCACGCTCACCGAGCTCCCGAGCCTCGACCTCTACCGCCAGCCCGATCCCTTCCGTACGCCGAAGCGCGACGAGTACCGGGACTGGGTCGACGCGCTGGAGGTCGCAACGATGTGGACCGGCGGCTTCCCCGAGCCGCTGACCTTCTCGCTCCGGGCCCGGCGCCACCTGGCGGCCCGTGCGGGCGAGTTCGACGTCATCCATGACAACCAAACCCTGGGGTACGGGCTGTTGGGGGACCTCGGTGCTCCTCTGGTGACCACCATCCACCACCCCATCACCGTGGACCGCGCCCTCGACCTCGCCGCCGCCAAGGACCGCATGGGGCGGCTCTCCGTGCGCCGTTGGTACGGGTTCACGCGCATGCAGAAGCGGGTCGCCCGGCGGCTCCCCTCGGTGCTCACCGTGTCCGGGTCCTCCCGGCAGGAGATCGCCGAGCACCTCGGCGTGCGCGACGAGCGCATCCACGTCGTCCACATCGGCGCCGACACCGACCTGTGGTCGCCCGACGCGTCCGTCGCCGAGGTACCCGGCCGGATCGTCACCACCTCCAGCGCCGACGTCCCGCTCAAGGGCCTCGTGCACCTCGTCGAGGCCCTCGCGAAGCTGCGCACCGAGCAGCCCGACGCGCACCTCGTCGTCGTCGGCAAGCGGGCCGAGCAGGGTCCCGTGGCCCGCGCGATCGAGACGTACGGGCTCCAGGACGCGGTCCGCTTCGTCAAGGGGATCACCGACGCCGAGCTCGTCGACCTGGTACGCAGCGCGCAGGTCGCCTGCGTGCCCTCCCTCTACGAGGGTTTCTCGCTGCCCGCCGCCGAGGCCATGGCCACCGGCACCCCGCTCGTCGCGACGACCGGCGGGGCCATCCCCGAGGTCGCCGGCCCCGACGGCGAGACCTGCCTCGCGGTGCCCCCGGGCGACGCGGGCGCGCTGGCCGCCGCGCTCGGCCGGGTCCTGGGCGACCCCGAGCTGCGTACCCGGCTCGGCGCCGCCGGGCGGGAACGGGTGCTGACCAGATTCACCTGGGCCAAGGCCGCCGAGGGCACCGCCGCGCACTACCGCGCCGCCATCGAGCAGGCCGCAGCCCGTACCCGCCGTTCGCGGTGACCTCCCTCCTCATCCACACCACCCCCGTACACCCCCGCGACCGCGAAGGCAGGCCCCCGTGCTGACCGTCGATTTCTCCCGGTTCCCGCTCGCCGCAGGAGACCGCGTGCTCGATCTGGGCTGCGGCGCAGGCCGGCACGCCTTCGAGTGCTACCGGCGCGGCGCCCAGGTGGTCGCCCTCGACCGCAACGGCGAGGAGATCCGCGAGGTCGCCAAGTGGTTCGCGGCGATGAAGGAGGCCGGCGAGGCCCCGGCCGGCGCCACCGCCACCGCCATGGAGGGCGACGCGCTCGCGCTGCCCTTCCCCGACGACTCGTTCGACGTCGTCATCATCTCCGAGGTGATGGAGCACATCCCCGACGACAAGGGCGTCCTCGCCGAGATGGTGCGCGTCCTCAAGCCCGGCGGGCGCATCGCCATCACCGTGCCCCGCTACGGCCCCGAGAAGGTCTGCTGGGCGCTCTCCGACGCCTACCACGAGGTCGAGGGCGGCCACATCCGCATCTACAAGGCGGACGAGCTGCTGGGGAAGATGGAGGCGGCCGGTCTCAAGCCGTACGGCACGCACCACGCGCACGGCCTGCACTCCCCGTACTGGTGGCTCAAGTGCGCCTTCGGGGTCGACAACGACAAGGCGCTGCCGGTCAAGGCGTACCACAAGCTCCTGGTCTGGGACATCATGAAGAAGCCGGCGCTCACCCGCTACGCGGAGAAGGCCCTCAACCCGGTCATCGGCAAGAGCTTCGTGGCGTACGCGACCAAGCCGCACCTCCCCGTCGACGCCGCGGGCGCGACCAAGTGAGCTCGCCCGAGCGCACCGAACACCTCGTCCTCGACGGGGTGCTGACCGCCGATCAGGCCGCCGAGACCGTCGCGGGCATCCTGGCCGCGCAGCGCGCGGACGGGGCCATCCCGTGGTTCCGCGGGCACCACCTCGACCCGTGGGACCACACCGAGGCCGCGATGGCCCTGGACGCGGCCGGCGAGCACGAGGCCGCCGAGCGCGCCTACGCGTGGCTGGCCCGCCACCAGAACGAGGACGGCTCCTGGTACGCGGCGTACGCCGACCGGCCGGACGGCGTCGACACCGCCCAGCCGCAGGACGCCGGCCGGGAGTCCAACTTCACGGCGTACATAGCCGTCGGCGTGTGGCACCACTACCTCGCCACCGGCGACGACGCATTCCTCGACCGGATGTGGCCGACGGTCTACGCGGCCGTCGAGTGGGTCCTCGCCCTCCAGCAGCCCGGCGGGGAGATCGGCTGGAAGCGGGAGGCGGACGGCACGGCCGTCACCGACGCCCTGCTCACCGGTTCCTCCTCCATCCACCAGGCGCTGCGCTGCGCGCTGGCCGTCGCCGAGCACCGCGAGGAACCCCAGCCGGACTGGGAGCTCGCCGTGGGCGCGCTGCGGCACGCGATCCGCCGCCACCCCGAGCGGTTCCTCGACAAGAACCACTACTCGATGGACTGGTACTACCCGGTCCTCGGCGGCGCTCTGACCGGCCCCGAGGCGAAGGCGCGCATCGAGGAGCGGTGGGAGGAGTTCGTCGTCCCGGACCTCGGCGTGCGCTGCGTGCTGCCGAACCCGTGGGTGACGGGCGGGGAGTCCTGCGAGCTGGCGCTGGCGCTGTGGGCGATGGGGGAGTCGGACCGGGCGCTGGAGATCCTGCGCTCCATCGGGCACCTGCGTGCCGACAACGGCATGTACTGGACGGGCTACGTGTTCCAGGACGACGCGGTGTGGCCGGTCGAGCAGACCACCTGGACTGCCGGGTCCCTGCTGCTGGCCGTGGCGGCGCTGGGCGGGGACGAGGCGACGGCCCAGGTGTTCGGCGGGAACGAGCTGCCGGCCGGTCTGGAGCCCGACTGCTGCGGCTGACGGTGCGGCCGGCTCAGAGGCGGTAGAGCCGGCCCGCGACGGCGTGGCCGACGAGGAGGTAGACCACGGCGGCCACGCCGTAGCCGAAGACGACCTGGACCCATTCCCTGCCGAAGGTGAACAGGTCGTAGGACCAGCCGGCGAGCCAGGTGGCCGTGTCGTGGACGAACTCCACCAGCTCGTTGCCCCGGTTGGCGTCCAGCAGGTACAGCAGGATCCACAGGGCGATGACGAAGGCGAGCAGGTCCGCCACCAGTGCGACGGCCCGCCCGGCCTGATTGCTTCCGCGTGCGCTTGCTCGGGTGAAGGTGGGCATGCACCGCGTGTTGCCGCATCGGCGGACGGCAAACCCCGAACGGGTGCGGCAGGTGGCGGGGCCGGAAGGCCTGGGGGAGGCTGCGGGGGACAGCTCAGCCACCGGAGGCACCCGTGTCCGTACCCCGTACTGCCCGACTGCGCCGAGCCCTCACGGCGGTGCTCCTGTCCAGCGCGCTGCTCGCGGGCGCCACCGCGTGCGGCGGCGGCAGCGCCCGCGGCAGCAGTAGCCAGGCCGGCCAGCCGGCCGCGGACCAGCCCGCCGAGGACCAGATCTCCATGGCCTCGGCCGCGGAGCTGGCCGCCCTGGCGGCGGCGATCCCGGCCGCCGGCGAAGCCGACGAACTGGCGGCCGCGACGCCCTCGCCCACCACTTCCGCCGAGCGGCAGAAGTTCGCCAAGACGCGCTTCGTCGCCAACGCCGGGCTCGCGGCCGGGGCGACGTACCAGTGGATCGTCAAGCCGTACCGCGCGGGCAAGTTCAAGAAGGGCGCCAAGGGCCGTACCTTCGCCCTCGTCAAGGCGGGCCTCGCCGGGGCCTTCGCCTACAACCGGCTCAAGGCGGCGTCCGAGAACGCGAAGGGCGACCCGCTGCTGTCGAAGGCGGTGGCCCCGCTGACGGCCGGCATCGAGTCCCTGAAGGGCCTCGGCACCAAGCTGCGCAAGGGCCAGGCCGGCGACGCCGACATCAGCTCCTTCCAGAACGTGATCGACGGCATCAAGACCGCGGGTGCGGGCGCCGGCGCCCCGGTCAAGGACCAGGTCCCGAGCCTCTCCCAGCTGGGAGGGTAGCCCTCCGCCCCGGCGGGCCTGTTTCAATGGCCGGATGATCGAGTACGTGGTGATGGCGGGCGTGGCCGCCGGGACCGGCTGGCTGCTGCGGCGCAAGCACCGGCAGCGGGTCGCCGCCGGGAACGTGGCGGGCGTCCCCGGGATGGCGCGGCAGCCGGCCGGCGAGGGCCGCTGGCGGATGGGCCGTCTGTACGTCGACCGGGGCGCGGCCCGCTGGGTCCCGCGGCGCGGGGAACCGGTGCCGCTGCCCGGCGCCCGCGCCACCGGGGTTCGAGCCCCCTCCGTGCGGGAGGGGATGTCCATCAACCCCGGCTCGCGGATCGTGACCTGTGGCTACGAGGGCGGCACCATCGACATCGCGGTGATGCCGCTGGACCTGCGCGGGGTCCTGGCGGCGGTGCCCGGACAGGACACCGCCGATCCCTCGGACCCGGCGGGCCCCTCGGACACCGTCTAGTGCTCTGACCGGAAAGGTTCACCGCCTCACGACGCCCGGCACGGCACCTCGCCGCGTTGTCGGGCCACGCAAGTACGTCCAGTACGAGCCGTGGCCCTCCGCCTTGCGATGCACCGCACCGGACGCCGCGAGTCGGCAAACCTTTCCGGCCAGAGCACTAGCCCTGCCTCGTCCAGCGCTGCGAGGCGTCCCCGTCGCAGCTCGCCGTCAGCAGACCGCCGGTGCCGCTCATGCCGAGGTCGAGGCAGCCGCCGCCGAGGTCCGACACCAGGCTGCCGCCCGAGCCGCCGCGCCAGATCCGGCCGATGTCCTGGGCGCAGTCTCCGACGAAGACGGCCTGGTTCAGCCCGTTGGAGTACAGGCAGCCGCCGCTCTGCTTGTTGACGAGCTTGAAGCCGCCGCCGGAGCGGGCCTGCACGGTCCACTGGGTGGTCGCGTCCGTGCATTCGGCGAAGCTCGATGACCCGTACACCTGGCTGATGCACTTGCCGTTGCTGCCGTTGCGGTAGCGGGAGGTGCCGGAGGCGGGCGGCGGGGCGGCCGAGGTCTTCGGGCCGGTCGGGGGCGCGGGGTTCTGGGAGCCCGCCGAGCTGCCGGTGCCGGCGGAGCCGCCGTTCTGGCTCCCGGCCGCGCCCTCGCCGCCGGCTCCTGCGCCGTTTCCGGTTCCCGTGCCGGGACCGGTACCGGCCCCGGGGGCCGTGCCCGGGCCGCCCGCCCCGCCCTGCGCGTTCTGGGCGCCGCCCTCGGCCTTGCCCTCGGGCGGCGACTGGACCGGCGAGGCCGGACCCGACGAGCCGCCCGGATCGGCCGGTGCGGAAGCGGACGACTGCGGGGCGGAGTTCGCGCCGGCCTGGGGGGAGGACGTGTTCGGCAGGTACTGGATGGCGAGGGTCGTACCGCCCGCGACCAGGACGACGGGCACCGCGGCGAGGACGACGCGGACGCGCCGGCGGCGCTCCGGGCGGGCCGGGGCCCCGACCGCGGCCTTGGCCTTGGCCTTGGCCTTGGCCTTGGCGTCGGCCCCGGGCGAGGCCGCAGGGGCGGAGGCCGAGGCGGAGGCGGGGGTGGGCGTGCCGGTGGGCGCGGCGGCCGGTTCACCCGGAGAACCCTCGACCGGTTCCTGCCCGGGCCCGGCCCCGAGGGATTGCCCCCCTCCCTCCTCCGCTTGCGGAGCGGCCCCCGCGAGCGGGGTCGTCGGTACGTCGAGATCCTGTACGTCGGCCGCGAAGGCGGCCCGCTCCGTCAGCCGTTCGTCGACGGCCGCCGGCCACAGCGGCGCCGTGAACGGCCCCTTCCCCGCAGCCAGTTCGAGGAGCGCGGCGGCCGTGGGACGGTCCGCCGGGTCCTTGGCGAGGCAGTTCGCGACGAGGTCCGCGAGCTCCGGCTCGGCCTCCCGCAGCGGGTGCAGGTCGGGTTCCTCGTGGACGATGCGGTACAGCACGCCGTGCCCCGACTCGTCACCGAAGGGCGGCCGGCCGCTCGCCGCGTACGCGAGGACCGAGCCCAGCGCGAACACGTCGGTGGCCCCGCTCGATCCCCCCGATCCCGTGGCCTGTTCGGGCGCCATGTAGGCGGGTGTGCCCACGACCATGCCGGTCACGGTCAGCCGGCTCTGCTCGGCGGCCCGGGCGACGCCGAAGTCGATGAGGGTCAGGCCCTCGACCGTCAGCATGATGTTGGACGGCTTGAGGTCCCTGTGCACCATGTCCAGCGCGTGCACCTGCGCCAGGCCCGCCGCGGCCTCCCGCAGCAGCAGCCACAGGGCGTCGGCGGGCAGGGGGCCGCCGTTCAGTTCGAGTGCCTCGCGCAGGGTGAGCCCGGGGACGTACGCGGTGGCGAACCACGGGGGCCGCGCGGAGCGGTCGCTGCCGAGCAGGGGTGCGGTGGCCCCCTCGGGCAGCCGGGCGAGGTTGTCCAGCTCGTGCCCGAAGCGGCGCACGAAGTCCTCGTCCTCGCCGACGACGGAGGCCAGCAGCTGTTTGACGGCGACGTACCGGCCGTCCCGGACCCCGAGGTACACCCGCCCCATGCCGCCGGCGCCCAGCCGGCCCGCGAGGGGGATCGGTCCGATCCGGCGCGGATCCTCGGGCTCCAGCGGCTCGGCGCCGCTCCCCGTCAGCTCTAACACGTCAGCCCCGTAAGGATTGGAATCAGTCCCCGGAATCTACCGGATGGGTTCATGGGACAACGAGGCTCGGGTGTAAGGGACTTGGGGTCCGTGTCAGCTGTTGAGCTCCGCGAGCACCCGCAGGGTGTGGGGGTCCGGGGCGGTCAGGAGGAGATCGGTGACGGGGCCCTTGCGCCACAGTTCGAGGCGTTCGGCGATCCGCTCCCGGGGGCCGATCAGCGAGATCTCGTCGGCGAACGCGTCCGGGACGGCCAGCACCGCCTCCTCCTTGCGCCCGGCCAGGAACAGCTCCTGGATGCGGCGGGCCTCCTCCTCGTACCCCATGCGCGCCATGAGGTCGGCGTGGAAGTTGCGTGCCGCGTGCCCCATGCCGCCGATGTAGAAGCCGAGCATCGCCTTCACCGGCAGCAGTCCCTCGGCGACGTCGTCGCACACCTTGGCGCGGGCCATCGGCGCGATCATGAAGTCGTCGGGGAGGCCGGCGAGGGAGGCCTGGTAGACGTCCGTGCGGGTCGGCGACCAGTACAGCGGCAGCCAGCCGTCCGCGATCCGGGTGGTCTGCTCGATGTTCTTCGGCCCCTCCGCGCCCAGCAGCAGCGGCAGGTCCGCGCGCAGCGGGTGCGTGATGGGCTTGAGCGGCTTGCCGATGCCGGTGCCGTCGTCGCCGCGGTACGGGTGCTGGTGGAAGCGGCCCTCCAGGGTGACCGGGCCCTCGCGGCGCAGCACCTGCCGGATCACGTCGACGTACTCGCGGGTCGCGGTGAGCGGGCTCGCGGGGAAGGGGCGCCCGTACCAGCCCTCGACGACCTGCGGCCCGGACAGGCCGAGGCCCAGCATCATCCGGCCGCCGGAGAGGTGGTCCAGGGTGAGGGCGTGCATGGCGGTGGCGGTCGGGGTGCGGGCGGCCATCTGGGCGATGGCGGTTCCCAGGCGGATCCGCGAGGTGTGCGCGGCGATCCAGGTCAGCGGGGTGAAGGCGTCCGAGCCCCAGGCCTCGGCGGTCCACACCGAGTGGTAGCCGAGGTTCTCGGCCTCGGTGGCGAGGTCGAGGTGGTCCGGGTTGGGGCCGCGGCCCCAGTAGCCGAGTGCGAGTCCGAGGCGCATGTACGGTCCCCTCCGCGCTGCCGTTCCTACCGTTCCTGACGGGTCGTCAGGTGACTGTAGGGCAACGGCCCCCCGCCGGGAAGGGCGGGGGGCCGTCGGTGCGTGCGCGTGGGACCGGCCGGCTAGCCGCGCTGGATGCCCGAGGTGTCGTTCAGGACGCCGCGGCGGCCGTCCTGGGTCTGGGCGATCAGCGTGGAGGGGCCGCGCTGCTCGACGGCCAGGTACCAGGTGCCCGGCGCGAGTTCCGCGATCGGGTTCGGGGAGCCGTCCTCGGCGAAGAGGGGGCGGGCCACCGGGACCGCGAACCAGAACGGGGAGAAGTCCCCCTCCGGGGGCGGGGTGGGCGTGGCCGCCTGCTGCCCGGCGTCCTGCGGAGTGCCGCCGTACGGCGGGACCGGCTGCGGGGTGTTGCCGTAGGGCTGGCCCTGCTGGCCCTGGCCCTCGGGCGCGCCCGGGTAGCCGTACCCGACGCCGGGCTGGGGCTGGCCCCCGTACGGCGCGGGGGCGGCGGGGCGCGCCTCCGGCGTCAGCGGACCGGCCAGCGCCGGAACCTTGGCGCCGAACAGGGCCACGCCGGCCAGGGCCAGGGTGGCGATGAAGGAGAGGATCGCGCCCGGGCCCAGGTCGAGGATGGCCGGGCAGGTGAACAGCGCCCACAGCGAGGACCACGCCGCCGACACGGCGAGCACGGTGCCCCACGCGATCAGCGGCAGCCCCAGTACCTTGCGCTCCGGCTGGACGCGGCCGAAGACGAGCAGCCCGGCCGCGACGAAGCCGACCAGGAAGATGGTGGGCAGGGCGAGGCCGCCACCGTTCCACGCGCTCGGAAGGTCGCCGCCGGTGGCGGAGTAGAAATCGAGGAACGAGGCGATGAACAGCAGCGCCGCTGCTCCGATCACCACGCCGTCGCCTCGAGTGAGGGAGCGGATGTTCACGTCTTAGGTGTCCTTCTCGGTCTCGGTCGTCTCGTGGTGCCGCGGTCGCAGTACGGAGCGGGCGGGCGGCACCATGGTACGGAGGTTCCCCGCGGCGATCAGGATCGGGGCGGTGACCAAGTCCCGGCGGGACTCCCGAGAGGGCTACCCGCCGAGGAAGGCCACGATGCCGTCCGCGATGCCCTGGGCCGCCTTCTGGCGCCACTCCGGACTCGTCAGCTGCGCCGCGTCCTTGGCGTCACGCATGTTGCCGCATTCGATGAACACCTTGGGCCTGGTTGACAGGTTCAGTCCCCCGAGGTCGTCGCGGACGACCAAACCGGTGCCGTTGCCGAGATAGTTGGCGGGGTCGGATCCGGTGGTCCGGGCGAAGTTCGAGGCGATCCGTTCGCCGAGGGTCCGGGAGGGGCCGACGATCGGCGAGGTGTCGGCGTCGCCGCCCTTGACCCTGGCGGGGAGGATCACGTGGTAGCCCCGGTTGCCGGCCGAGACCCCGTCGGCGTGCACGGAGACGACGGCGTCCGCCTTCGCCTCGTTGCCGATGCGGGCGCGTTCGTCGATGCACGGACCCCAGGGGCGGTCGCCCTCGTGGGTGAGGACCACCTTGGCCCCCTGGGCCTCCAGTGCCGTGCGCAGGCGCTGCGAGACGTCGAAGGTGAACTCGGCTTCCATGTAGCCGGAGTTCGTGGTGGTGCCGGTGGTGTCGCACTCCTTGAGGTTCGTGCCGATGTCCACCTGCTGGTCGATCTCGTCGGTGTGCTTGAAGTTGCCGGTGTTGTGTCCGGGGTCGACGACGACCGTCTTCCCGGCCAGCGGACCCTTGGCGGGGGCCTTGGCGGGGGCGGAGGCCGGTTCCTCGGTCGGGGTGGCGGGCGCGGCGGCCGCCTTCGCGTCGTGGCGGCCCGGCCGGGCGGCGTCACCGGAACCGGACCCGGCTCCCGCCCCGGCGCCGGTCAGGACCTGGGTCAGCACCCACCCGGCCAGACAGGCCGGGGCGAGTGCGGCGACCCCTACGACCAGGGTGGACCGTCGGGCGTACCAGGGCCGCACCGCGGGGCCGGCCGGGGCCGAGGCGTCGGCGGGCTCGGCGGACTCGGAGGGCTGGGGGCTGTCGTCGTAGCGCACGCCGCGATGCTAGACCGGCGGCCCGGCCCGGTCCGTGTTCTGGGCCATTCGAGGGCGTGGTGCGCTTATATGCCCGGAACTGATCCGTTCGGCCCTGTTCACGTGTTCGCCCGTTCCCGGTTCGGGCGCCCCGCACCCGCCGGCCCGCCGTGGGGCGGAGCCGGTCAGATGCCCCCGCCGACGCGGCGCAGCACGCGCAGGGAATCCGTCACCGAGACCTCCTCGAAGGCGCCCGAGGCGAGAGCCCGCAGGTAGATCCGGTACGGGGCCTGGCCGCCGTCGGCCGGGTCGGGGAAGACGTCGTGGATGACGAGCGTCCCGCCCACGGCCACGTGCGGGGCCCAGCCCTCGTAGTCGCCGGTCGCGTGCTCGTCGGTGTGGCCGCCGTCGATGAAGACGAACCCGAGCGGTCCGCCCCACGCCGCCGCGACCTGCGGGGAGCGCCCCACGATCGCGATGACGTGGTCCTCCAGCCCCGCCTTGTGCAGGGTGCGGCGGAAGGTGGGCAAGGTGTCCATCAGCCCGATCTCCGGGTCCACGACCGTCGGGTCGTGGTACTCCCAGCCCGGCTGCTGCTCCTCGCTGCCCCGGTGGTGGTCGACGGTGATCGCCGCCACCCCGGCCTCGCGGGCCGCGTCGGCCAGCAGGATCGTGGAGCGCCCGCAGTACGTCCCGACCTCCAGCAGCGGCAGCCCGAGCGCGGCGGCCGCCGTCGCGGCCTCGTACAGGGCGAGGCCCTCGCCCACGGGCATGAACCCCTTGGCGGCCTCGAAGGCGGCGAGGGTCTCCGGCTTGGGGGTGGCGGCCATGGGTCCTCCGGGGGTGGGGCTGCGTGGTGGTGACGGTGGCGGCCCATGCTGCCCTACCGCCGGGTAGGGGTCCATGCCGGGGCCCGGCACACCGGCGGACCCGGCTCCGGGGGGGCCTCGCGGGCCGGTGGCCGGTCGCCGCCCCGCCCTTCGAAGCGGGCGCGAACAGCCTTTACCCTGAGGCGAGTTCGGCCGACCAAGCGGACTCACCGGGGGAATGGGCAGCATGGGCAGTGGGATCAGCGACGACCAGGACGACCGGCACGACGACGACGCCGATGGCGGCATCACACCGCTCGCGGCCGCGGATCCGAGCCGGATAGGACCGTACCTGCTGCTCGGCCGCCTCGGCGCCGGCGGCATGGGTCGGGTGTACCTGGCCCGGTCCGACGGCGGGCGGACCGTCGCCGTGAAGGTGGTGCACGAGGAGCACGTCTCGGACGCGCAGTTCCGGGCTCGTTTCCGGCGCGAGATCGACGCCGCCCGGCGGGTCGGCGAGCGGTACACCGCGCCCGTGATCGACGCGGACCCCGACGCCGACCGGCCCTGGGTGGCGACGGGGTACGTCCCCGGGCTCTCGCTGGAGCAGATCGTGCGCCGGCACGGCCCGCTGCCCGCGGACTCGGTGCACGCCCTCGCGGAGGGCCTGTTGTACGCCCTGGAGGACATCCACTCGGCCGGGATCGTGCACCGCGACCTCAAGCCGTCGAACGTGATGCTGACCGTCGAGGGCCCCCGCGTCATCGACTTCGGCATCTCGCGGGCGCTGGAGACCTCCGTCGAGTCGTTGCTGACCAGCACCGGCATGGTCGTCGGGTCGCCCGGGTTCATGTCGCCCGAGCAGGTCCGCGGGCAGCGCGCCGGGGCGAAGAGCGACGTGTTCACGCTCGGCTGCGTCCTCACGTACGCGGCCACGGGAAGGCTGCCGTTCGGGGCCGGTGCGAGCAACCAGCACGCCGTGATGTTCCAGATCGTGGAGGCCGAACCGGAGCTGGACGGGGTCGAGGACGAGGCCCTGCGCGCGCTCATCCGACGCTGCCTGGCCAAGGCCGTCGACGACCGGCCCGGAGTGGAGGAACTGCTGGAGGACCCGGAGCGGGTCCGTCCGGCGGCGCCCGGCGGGGCGTGGCTGCCGCCCCAGGTCGTCGCGCGACTGGCCCGGCAGGCGGCGCGGCTGCTCGACGCGGAGGCGGCGCCCCGGCGGGAGGCGGAGGCCGGGGCCGGTCCGGAGGCCGCCGACCGGGCGACGCTCGGGCTGCGCCCCGAGGACGGGTCCGAGGAGCCGGCCGCGGAGCCCGACGCGGAGCCCGCCGTCGTACCGGGTGCCGACGCGCCCCCGGGGCCGTCGGCCGTGGACGGCACCTCCGCGAGCGGGCGACGGGACCGCAGGCGGCGGTGGGCGGTCGTCGTGCCGGCCGTGTTCGTGATCACGATCGGCGGCGGCACGGTGGCCCTGATCCAGCCGTTCGGCGGTGAGGGGTCGCAGGCCGCGCCCCCGCCGAGCAGCGCGCCCGTGACGCCGGGGGCGGGCGGCGCCCCCTCCGCCGCGAGCGGCTCAGCGGCCCCGGGTACGCAGGCCCCGCAGAGCCCCGACGGCACGGCGCAGGGCGGCCAGGTCGGCGGCGCCGCGGACCCGGGCGGCACGGGCGCGCAGCAGGGCGGCGCGGCGGGCGCGGGGACACCGGGCGGCGCGGGCTCCCCGGGCGGGACCGGGAACGGCGCCGGCAAGGGCGCAGGAGGGGGCGGGGGCACCGGTACCGGCACCGGCGCCAGTACCGGCACCGGCGCCGGTCCGGGCGGTGGCAACGCGTCCGGCACCACCCCGGGCTCCACCCCGGGCGGCGCGGGTTCACCGAGTGGCGGCGGCTCCTCCGGTGGGGACGCCGTGCCCTCGTACTTCGCCGGCTCCTGGACGTACAAGGGCCAGTTCAACATCGACCAGCCGGTGACGGTGATCATCTCCCGGTCCGGGTCCGTCCGCCTGATCACCGAGTCCCAACTGGGTCACTGCGAGAACATGGCCAAGGTGGTGTCGGTGGGCGGCGGCGGGAGCCGGATCAACGTCGGCTCGGCGGCGGTCGACAAGAGCAAGTCGACGGGCAACTTCTGCGGCGCCCTGGACCCGTCGTTCTTCACGAAGAGCGAGCCGGCCGGGATCCAGCACAACGTGGGGCCCGCGCACGGCGACGGCTACTACTACGAACGCTCCTGATCCGGGCCGTTGTTGACGGTCTGTATGATCCGCAGCCGGAACCGGGGGAGAGGTTGCGGGACATGCAGAACCAGGAGTCGTCCGTGCCGGCCCGCGTGGGGCCGTTCCGGGTGGTGGGGGTGCTCGGGCAGGGCGGGATGGGCCGGGTGCTGCTCGGGGCGGCGCCCGACGGGCGGCTCGTCGCGGTCAAGGAGGTGCACGCCGAGCTGGCCGAGGACGACGGGTTCCGGGCGCGGTTCCGGCGGGAGGTGGACGCCTCGCGGAAGGTGTCCGGCGCCTACACCGCGCCCGTCGTCGACGCCGATCCGGACGCGGCGACACCGTGGCTGGCCTCGCAGTTCGTACCCGGCCCCACCCTGGCCGAAGCGGTGGCCGCCGGTCCGCTGCCCGAGGACGCGGTGCGCCGGCTGGCGGCCGGGCTGGCGCACGCGCTGGCCGACGTGCACGGCGCGGGGTTGATCCACCGGGACCTCAAGCCGTCCAACGTACTGCTCGCGGAGGACGGTCCGCGCGTGATCGACTTCGGCATCGTGCGCGCGGCCGGGGACCAGACGAAGATCACGCACACCGGGGCGCTGATCGGTTCGCCCGCCTTCATGGCGCCCGAGCAGGTGCTGGGGCAGGAGCTCACCCCGGCCGGCGACGTGTTCTCGCTCGGCGCCACCCTGGTCCTGGCCTGCACCGGGAGCGCGCCCTTCGCCGCGGCGTCCGTGCCCCGGCTGCTGCACGACGTCGTGTACGCCGAGCCCGACCTGTCCGCCGTACCGCCCTCCCTGCGCGGGATCATCGCGCCCTGCCTGGCGAAGGACCCGGCCGCCCGGCCGACCCCGCGTGAGCTGCTGGTGATGGTCGGAGCGGTGACGCCCGCCGCGCGGCCCTGGCCGGAGCCGGTGAACGCGCTGATCGCCGCCCAGCGGGGCCGCCTCGCCGGGCTGCTCGACGCACCGGCGCCGGAGCGGACCACCACCGGGCGGGCCGTGGGGTCGAGGCGTCGCCGACCCGGGCGGACCGGGCTGCTGGTCGCGGCGGGGCTGGTGGCGGCCCTGGTCGCGACCGGGCTGACCTTGGGGCGTCCGGTCGTCGACGAGGTCTTCCGCACGGTCGTGCCCGAGGAGGTGCCGACGCCGGGCGCGGTCCCGTTGTCCCAGGTCGCCGACGCGTACGCGGGCCCGCTCCCCAAGACCTGCGACGAGACCCGCGGCAAGGTGGCGGTCCCGGAAGGCTTCGAGGCCGCGCCCGGCACCAGCGGGGTCTTCGACACGCAGGGCGCGGACGGGACCCGGCATCCGCAGCTCACCTGCGTCTGGAACGACCGCTACGGCGACGAGATCTACGTCATCTGGGACCTCTACACCACCCGCTCCGGCGGCAGGACCGGCGCCGAGCAGGCGAAGCAGCACTACGAGGGCTTCTACATCCGCGGTGGCACGAGGCGTGACGCCGCCCTCGGGTTCGTCGAGGAGGGCATGTGGCTGAAGAAGACGAAGAAGGAGGACGGCTGCGTGCTGTACGCGCGTGATGTGAACCTGGAGCTCTTCCTCTCGCTCCAGGGCCCCGACCACCCGCCGGGTGCCGCCTGTGAGGACACCCTGCGCGGAGTGGCCCGGTCCGCCCCGGCACCGGTGGCCAAACGATGAGGCCGCTGAGGGACTCCGACCCGGCCGCCACCGGACCGTACCGGCTGCTCGCGGAGCTCGGCCGGGGCGGCATGGGCCGGGTGCTGCTCGGCGCCGCCCCCGACGGGCGGTTGGTCGCCGTCAAGCAGGTGCACGCCCGCTTCGCCGCCGACGACGCGTTCCGCGCCCGGTTCCGCCGTGAGGTCGACGCCTCCCGCAAGGTCTCCGGCGCCTACACCGCGGCCGTCATGGACGCCGACGCGGACGCGGCCACGCCCTGGCTGGCCTCGGTGTTCGTGTCCGGGCCCTCGCTGGGCGCGGCCGTGGAGGCCTCCGGCCCGCTTCCCGAGGAGACCGTACGGTGCCTCGCGGCCGGGCTGGCCACGGCCCTGATCGAGATCCATCGGGTCGGCCTGGTGCACCGGGACCTCAAGCCGGACAACGTGCTGCTCGCCGAGGACGGCGTCCGGGTCATCGACTTCGGGATCGCGCGGGCGGTCGAGGCCGGGGACGCCACCGAGCTGACGCAGACGGGTCTGGTGGTCGGCTCGCCCGCGTTCATGTCGCCCGAGCAGGCCGAGGGCGGGGAACTCACGCCGGCCTCCGACGTGTTCTCCCTCGGCTCGGTGCTCGCCCTGGCCGTCACCGGCCGCAGCCCCTTCGCCGGGACGTCCACCCTCCAGACGCTGTTCAACCTGGTGCACGCCGAGCCGGACCTGGGCGCCGTACCGCAGGGGGCGCTTCGTCGGGCCGTCGAGTGGTGCCTGGCCAAGGACCCGGCGGCCCGCCCGACCCCGGAGCGGTTGCTCGGGCTCCTGGGGCCGGTCGTCGCCGGGGCGGCCGGCGGCCGGCTGCCCGCCGTGCGGAGGATGATCGAGGCGCAGCGGGCGGAGATCGACCGGCTGCTGGCCGGCCCGGACCGTACGGCCGCCCCGCTGAGCACGGACAGTCCGCAGAGCCCGCAGAGCCCGCAGAGCCCGCGGAATCCGCAGCGCCCGCAGCCGCCGGTCTGGCTCCGGAAGCAGGCGGCGGCGGACGCGGTCCCGCCCACCGCTCCGCCCACCGCCCCGTACACGCAGGTCGTGGCCACGGAGTCGGGCCGCCGCCCCCGCAGGCCCGCCGTCCTCGCCCTCGCCGGGGTGCTCGCGGTCGCGGTCGTCGGGGGCGGTGCGTACTGGCTGACGAACGGGGACGCGTCGGCGGGCGGCTCCGGCGTGCCCGACAAGTACACGAAGTCGCCGGTCTGCGAGGAGGTGGCCGCGCGACTGCCGCTGCCCGCCGCCGACCGCCGGAAGGACAAGGACGTCCACGACGAGCGGCCTGAGGAGGCGAAGACGGACTGCGAGTGGCGCGGCGCCCCGTACGTGGTGGACGGCAAGAGCTACGAGCCGCAGGACCCGCACGCGCTCGTCGCGTGGGACCTGAAGCGCAGCACCGAGAGCAAGGGCAACGCCACGAAGATCCAACGCGAGGACTTCAGCGGCACCGACAAGGGCGAGACCCGCGAGACCGGCGTCGGTGTCGGTGACGCCGCCTTCTGGCGCGCGCACTGGTACCGGGAGAACTGCTCGCTCGTCGTCCGCGACGGCAACCTCGTCGTTCAGGTGGTCCTCTACGGGGACGAGCACCCGCCGGCGCGCTGCCAGGCCGATGCCAAGGAGATCGCCCGCGCGGCGGTGGCGGCCATGCCGGGCTGACGCCGGGGCCGGCCGTCGTGGAACACGTTCCGATCTGACCTTCCGTCAGAATGGAACGTGTTCTACTCTGCCGCGCATGGGCATCGGAATCACAGCGGAACAGCGGGAGTTGGCCGAAGCCGTACGCGGCTGGGCGGCGCGTGCCATGCCTCCCGAAGAGGTGCGCAAACTGCTCGACACCCCACCGCAGACCGGGACGCGACCCTCCTACTGGGACGCGATGGGCGCGCAGGGCCTGCTGGAGCCGCACCTGGAGGGCGGCACCCTGCTCGACCTGGCCGTCGTCGTCGAGGAGGCCGCCCGGAGCGCGCTGCCCGGGGCGTACCTGCCGAGCGCGCTGGCGTCCGTACTGCTGGACCGGGCCGGGGCCGAGCCGCTGGCCGGGCGGGTCGGGGCGGTCGCGCTCGGGCCCGGGACCCTGACGGCCGTCGCCGTCGAGGGCGGCGGCCACCTGCTCGACGGGCTCGCGCCGCCCGTGCTCGGCGCCGGCGAGGCCGACCTCGTGCTGCTCGCCGCCGAGGCCGCGCACGGCACCCGCTGGTTCGCCGTGGACGCCGCCGCGCTGGACGTCCGTACGCACGAGAGCGCCGACCCCACCCGGCCCACCGCCGAGGTGCACGCGCGCGGCGTCACCGTCGGCGCCGACCGGGTGCTGGAGCTGGACGCGGCCCTCGTGCGGGACCTGGCCTGCACGCTCTTCGCCGCCGACGCCTGCGGCACCGCCGCCTGGGCCCTGCACACGGCCGCCTCGTACGCGAAGGTCCGCGAGCAGTTCGGCCGGCCCATCGGGCAGTTCCAGGGCGTCAAGCACCTGTGCGCCGACATGCTCGTCCGCCTGGAGCAGGCCCGCGCCCTGGCCTGGGACGCCGCGAACGCGATGGACGAGCCCGCGGACGTGCGCTCCCTGGTCGCCGCGCTCGCCGCGGGCACCGCGCTGGACGCCGCGTACTCCTGCGCCAAGGACTGCATCCAGATCCTCGGCGGCATCGGCTTCACCTGGGAACACGACGCCCACCTCTACCTGCGGCGGGCGGTCGTCGCCCGCCAGCTGCTCGGCTCCGGCGACGGCCACCGCATCCGGGCCGTACGCCTCGCCGCGGGCGGGGCCCGGCGCGAACTGCGCCTCGAACTCCCCGCGGAGGCCGAGGATTACCGGGCACGGGCCCGCGCCGCCGTCGAGGACGCGCGCGGCCTCGACCCGGCCGCCGCGAGACGGATCCTGGCCCCGACCGGCTACGCCGCCCCCTACCTCCCGCCGCCCTACGGACTCGGCGCCGGCCCCGTCGAACAGCTCGTCGTCCAGCAGGAGATGCGGGCCGCCGGGGTCAGGGTCGCCGACCTCGGCATCGCCACCTGGGTCGTGCCCTCGCTCCTCGCCTACGGCACCGACGCGCAGCGCGAGACGTACGCACTGCCCACCCTGCGCGGCGAGCTGACCTGGTGCCAGCTCTTCTCCGAGCCCGGGGCGGGCTCCGACCTCGCCTCGCTGCGCACGAAGGCCGAGCGCACCGAGGAGGGTGGCTGGAGGATCAACGGGCAGAAGGTGTGGACGAGTTCCGCGCACACCGCCGACTACGGCATCCTGCTGGCCCGCACCGACCCCGACGCCCCCAAACACAAGGGGCTCGGCTACTTCGTCGTCGACATGAAGAACACCCCCGGCATCGACGTCCGCCCGCTCAAGGAGATCACCGGCGAGGCCCTCTTCAACGAGGTCTGGTTCGACGACGCGGTCCTCCCGGCCGACGCACTGGTCGGCGCGGCCGACGGCGGCTGGAAGGTCGCCCGCAACACCCTCGGCAACGAACGCGTCCACATGGCCGGCCTGATGAGCTTCGACACCGGCCTCGAAGCGCTCATCGCCCGCTCCGCCGACCTCGACGGGGCCCACCGCGCCCGGATCGGGGCGCTGGCCGCCGAGGCGCACGCGCTGGCCTGCATCGGGCTGCGGACCACCCTCCAGCAGGTGTCCGGGCTGGAGCCGGGCGCGGGCGCGTCCGTGCGCAAGCTCGTCCAGACCCCGCACCAGCAGCGGACCGCCGAGCTCACCCTCGAACTGCTGGGCCCCGCGGGCGCCGTACGGGAGGGGGCGGGGGAGCGGGCGGTGCACGGGATGCTCATGTCCCGCTGCCTGACCATCGCCGGGGGCACCACGCAGGTCCAGCTCAACGTCGTCGCCGAGCGCATCCTCGGCCTTCCCAGGGACTGAAGGGCAGTACAGACATGAAGTCGTACATCGTGGGCGTCGGCATGACGAAGTTCGAGAAGCCGGAGTCGCGGGACTGGCAGTACTGGGACATGGCGAAGGAGGCCGGGAGCGCGGCGCTCGCGGACGCGGGCGTGGACTACGGCCTGGTCGAGCAGGTGCCGGTCGGGTACTGCTTCCAGGCCTCCACGGCCGGCCAGCGGGCGGCGTACGAACTGGGGCTGAGCGGCGTCCCGGTCTACAACGTGAACAACAACTGCGCGACCGGCTCGACGGCGCTGATGATGGCGCGGCAGTTCGTCGAGGGCGGCATCAACGACTGCGTGCTGGCCCTGGGCTTCGAGAAGATGAAGAAGGGCGCGCTGGGCGGCGGCGCGGACGGCGGGGACTTCAAGACCTCGCCGGTGGCCCGCCACTACGGGATCATGGCGGCCGGGCACGGCTTCGAGATGTCCCCGCCCACCGCGCAGATCTTCGGCAACGCGGCGCGCGAGCACATGGAGCGGTACGGGACCACGGCCGCGCAGCTCGCGGCGGTCGGCGCCAAGAACCACCGGCACTCGGCGAACAACCCGAACGCGCAGTTCCAGGACGTGTACTCGGTCGAGGAGATCCTGGCGGCGAAGGAGATCCACTCCCCGCTGACCAAGCTCCAGTGCTCGCCGACCTCGGACGGCGCGGCGGCGGCGCTGGTGGTGTCGGAGCGGTTCGTCGTGCGGCACGGGCTGCACGACAAGGCGGTCGAGATCGTCGCCCAGTCGATGACCACGGACACGGACGCGTCCTTCTCCTCGGGCTCGTGCATCGACGTCGTCGGCAAGCCGATGTCGGCGGCGGCGGGGCGGCAGGTCTTCGAGGCGTCGGGCCTCGGCATCGAGGACGTGGACGTGATCGAGCTGCACGACTGCTTCTCCATCAACGAACTGCTCACGTACGAGGCGCTCGGCATGTGCGAGGAGGGCGCCGCCGGGAAGCTGGTGGAGAGCGGGGCGACGACGTACGGCGGGCGGTGGGTGGTGAACCCCTCCGGGGGCCTGATCTCCAAGGGCCACCCGCTGGGCGCGACGGGGCTGGCGCAGGCGGCGGAGCTCGTGTGGCAGCTGCGGGGGCAGGCCGGAGCCCGGCAGGTGGCCGGGGCGAGGGTGGGCCTGGCGCACAACATCGGGCTGGGCGGCGCGGCCGTCGTCACCCTCCTGCGGCGGGGATAGGAACGCGCTTTCGGGAACATGGGGGCGGAGCGTTAGGCTCCGCCCCCATGAGCGAGACGAGCGCAGTGTCCTTTGCCGCCACCGGCAGTCTGACCAGGGACGAGTACGACGAGGCCGCCAGGGCGGCGGGGCTGTTCCGGCGGGGCCGCGCCGTGGCCGCCCTCGGTACGGTCTTCCTCGCCGCGGCGGGCGTGACGCCGACCCCCACCGGGCTCACCGTGGACCCCGTCTCCCTCGGGATCGCGGTGGCGTACGGCCTCGTCGTGCTGCTGGTCCTGCCGCGGTGGGCGGTGGCCCGGGGCTTCCGCACCGGCCGGGGCTCCGAGGAGAAGCGGGTCGTGGTGGACGCCGCGGGCATCGAGGTGTTCCGCGGCGCGGAGTCGCAGCGGATCGGGTGGGACGAGGTGCGCTGGTACCACGAGACGCCCCGGCTGCACGTGTTCGTGGGCCGCTCGCGCCGCCGGACGTGTCTCGTGGCGCTGCCCAAGCGGCTGTTCACCGCTCCGGGCGAGAGCGACCTCCTCGCCGCGTTCGCGCACGCGCGCGCCGGCGACCGCTCGTAGGGCCCCAGCCCGTCCCTGCCCGGGTCAGAGCTTTTCGATGTCCTTGTGCACCACGTCGTTGCCGGGGTGGTCGGCGAGCAGGCGCACCTTGAGCGGGTGCCCGGCCGGTGCCTTGATGATCCGGTCCGGGTACTCGACCAGCTCGGTGCCGTTGCAGGAGGGCTCGCTGCTCAGGTTGGTCCATCCGTTCGGGCTGTCGGGGTCGTTCCACGACACCCAGGCGCAGTCGAGCTCGCCGCCGGTGATGTCCACGGAGATGATCCTGACCGAGTTCACCGCGCCGTCGACGCGCTCGTAGGTCACCGCCCCGATGTTGTGGTGGTGCCCCTTGCCGGCCTCCAGGGGGACCGAGAGGACCGGGCCGGCCGGGGTGTCGGCGGTGGCCGGGGCCGCGCCCGCGGCAAGGGTCGCGGCCACGAGCGCGGCGGTGGCGGACAGGGCGGATACGCGCATGATTCCGTCTCCAGTGACTAGGTCGAGGGAGACTCATCCTGGTCCACCATGTGGACGCGCGCTGCGGTGGAATCCGTCAACTTCCGGCCGGGAAAGCGTGGTTGAGCCCCCGGCCCGGGAGCTTCCGTACCCGTCCCCGGCCGTCGGCCCCGCCCCCGGCCGGGCCGCGGTCAGCGGGCTGCCGGCTTCAGCCGGCAGCGGCCGTCCACGCATGCGCGCTCCAGCCGCCCCTGCGAGAGGGTCTGGGCCAGCCCGATCGCCCAGCACATCGGACACCCGCGCAGGGCGAGCAGGCCCACGGGTGCCAGGAGCAGCGCCACCGGGCCCACGAGCGGGAGGAGGGCGAGAGCGCCGATCAGGGAGCCGAAGCCGATCGCGCCCCGCACCACGTGCCGTGTCAGGGTGGCGCTCGCGTAGTCGTCGCCGTCAGTGATCCGTGTGGTCATGGCTGCCTCCGGGAGCGGTGTGCAGGGCGTGCTGCACCGCCGCGCGGGCGCGGTGCAGCCGGGACTTCATCGCCGGGGTGCCGAGCCCCAGCGCATCGGCGGTCGCGCGGCCGCTCAGACCCTGGACGTCCCGCATGATCAGCACCCTGCGCTGGTCCTCGGGCAGCGCGGCCACCGCCGCCGCCACCCGGGCCGCCTCCAGGCGCAGCACCACCTCGTCCTCGGCGGACATCACCCGCTCCTCCGGTACCGCCCCGGGCCCTCGCGGGATCGCGGCGCGGGCCCGCCGCAGGCACTCGTTGCGGACGATGCGGAACATCCACGAGGCCAGCGCGCCCGATGCCCTCAGCATCCCGATCTTGCGGTACAGGATGATCAGCGCTTCCTGTGCCGCGTCCTCGGCGTCCTCGGGGGAGGCGCACAGCGAGTGGGCGAAACGGCGTACGTGCGGGTGCGAGCCGGACACCAGCGCGGTGATCGACTCGACGTCTCCGCGCTGCGCGGCCGCGACCAGCGTCGCGCCCGGCCAGGACGGGTCAGCCACGGGCCCGGCCCCGCTTGCGCAGGACGACGGCCGTGCAGGTGCAGAGCAGTACGAGTGCGACGGCTCCGGCGATGACGTAGATCACTGCGACCTCCAGGTCGTGCGGGTGCGTGCCGGCCTTGTCGTCGGCACACACACAAGAGGCGGGAGGGCCGGAAAAGGATTCACCCCAGGACCGGGTCGATCACCGTTTCGCCCATCGAGGCCCGCCGGATGGAATCGGCCAGTTCCTCCAGCGGCCCGTCCCGCAGCACCAGCCCCGCCGCGCCGGCGGCGAGCACCGCTTCGGCCAGGCCCGGATGGGCCGAGCCCGTCATGACCAGGACCCGGCACTCCGGGTCGTCCGCGAGGATCGCCGAGACGGTGGCGACCTCCTCCACCAGCGCCACCGCCGGACGCGCCGTCAGGTCCCGTACGACCTCGATGTCCGGCTGGAGGCCGAGCCGCAGCGCCAGGGCCGGATCGGGGGGATCCAGCAGGACCCGCAGGGACCGGACGGGGCGGTGGTTCACGGGCATTTCGCTCACGCCGGAAGAGTAACTGACGTGGAGTCAGCACATGGGGTCAGCGCTCTTCCCAACTGCTGGGGCGTGCGTTATACATTCCCTCACCGGTCCTAGAACGCGTTCTAAAACCGGTCCGCATGCGACCTCGGTGCGGCCGACGGTGCGGACGGCCGCACCGAGGTCTTCCATGAAGAACCAAGAACAGGGAGCAGCATCCTCATGCCGATCGATGCCGCCAGGGCCCTCGCCGCCGACCCCCGCACGGGGGACATCGGCTGGGACCACAAGGACATCCAGCTCTACCACCTCGGCCTCGGCGCGGGCGCCGCGCGCGGCGGGCAGAGCCTGGCGACCGACCCCGACGAGCTGCGCTACACCCTCGAATCCAAGCTGCACGTGCTGCCCAGCTTCGCGACCGTCGCCGGCGCCGGAATGGCCATGCTGGGCGGCCTGTCCGCCCCCGGCATCGACGTCAACCTCGCCATGGTCCTGCACGGCGGCCACTCCATCCGGCTGCACCGGCCCATCCCCGTCAAGGGGCAGGCCACCTCGACCTCCAAGGTCGCCGCCGTCTACGACAAGGGCAAGGCCGCCGTCATCGTGCTGCGCTCCGAGGTCGAGGACGCCGACGGACCGCTGTGGACGAGCGACGCGCAGATCTTCGTACGGGGAGAGGGCGGCTTCGGCGGCGAGCGCGGGCCCTCCGCCAAGGAGGAACTGCCCGAGCGCGCCCCCGACCGCGTGGAGGAGCGGCACATCCGGGACGACCAGGCGCTGCTCTACCGGCTCTCCGGCGACTGGAACCCGCTCCACGCCGACCCCGAGTTCGCCAAGCTCGGCGGCTTCGACAAGCCCATCCTGCACGGCCTGTGCTCGTACGGGATGACCCTCAAGGCCGTCGTCGACACGGCGCTCGGCGGGGACGTCTCCCGCGTCCGCGCCTACCGCACGCGCTTCGCCGGGATCGTCTTCCCGGGCGAGACGCTGCGCCTGCGGATGTGGCAGGAGCCCGGCCGGGTCCTGGTGTCGGTGACCGCCGTCGAACGGGACGACGCGCCGGTCCTCGCCGACACCGTCGTCGAACACGCGTAATCCAGACCCGTAGGACCTGTAGAAGGAGCCGCACCGTGCGCGCAGCACTCCAGAGCGAGATAGGCCAGGACAAGCTCGAGGTCGTCGACGACATGGAGGCCGTGGGCTTCGGCCCCGGCAAGGTCAGGATCCGCATCAAGGCCACCGGTCTGTGCCACTCGGACCTGTCCGCGATGAGCGGCGTACTGCCCCAGCCCGCCCCCTTCATCCCCGGCCACGAGGGCTCCGGTGTGATCGTGGACGTCGGCGACGGGGTCACGAGCCACACCATCGGCGACCGCGTCCTCGTCTGCTGGCTGCCGCCGTGCGGCCACTGTCCCGCCTGCAAGCGGAGCCAGGGGCACCTGTGCCTGGAGGCCTTCGGGAACGTGGCCACCCCCAACTTCAAGCGGGCGGCCACCGAGATCTTCGGCTTCGCCGGCACCGGCACCTTCTCCGAGGAGATGGTCGTACCGGCCGCGTGCGCCATTCCGATCCCCGACGACGTGCCCTTCGACATCGCCGCCCTCATCGGCTGCGGGGTCACCACCGGTCTCGGCGCGGCCATCAACACCGCCAAGGTCGAGGCCGGCGCCTCGGTCGCCGTCATCGGCTGCGGCGGCGTCGGCATCTCCGTCATCCAGGGCGCCAAGGTCCAGGGCGCGGCGCAGATCATCGCCGTCGACCCGGTGGAGTCCCGGCGCGAGGCGGCCCTGAGGTTCGGGGCCACGGAGGCCGTCGCGCCCGACGCCTTCGACGACGCCAAGAACCGCATCACCGGCGGCGAGGGCTTCGACTACGTCTTCGAGGTCGTCGGCAAGTCCGCCACCGCGCAGACCGCCTACAAGATGACCCGGCGCGGCGGCAGCGTCGTCATCGTCGGCGCGGGCGCGCTCGACGACAACTACCAGGTCGACATGTTCTCGCTCTTCTTCGACGAGAAGAAGATCCTCCCGTCGATGTACGGCGGCGGGGACGTGCTCCGCTCCTACGACCGCACGATCGCCCTGTGGCGGGCCGGCCGGGTGGACCTGGAGAGCCTGATCACGCACCGGGTGCAGCTCGCCGAGATCAACGACGCGCTGGACCAGATGCGCACCGGCGTCGCCCTGCGCACCTGCATCGAAATCTGACCCGTTCTGCCAACTCCGAGGGGAACCGTACGGATGTCACTGCCACTTGAGGGACTCTCCGCGATCGTCACGGGCGCGGGCCGCGGGCTCGGCCGGGCCGAGGCGATCGAGCTCGCGCGGCTCGGCGCGGGCGTGGTCGTCAACGACTTCGGGCAGCCGGGCCGTGACGGCTCCGGGGAGGCCTCGGCCGCCCCGGCGGAGGAGGTGGCCGAGGAGATCCGTGCGGCGGGCGGCCGGGCGGTGGCGCACCTGGGCGACGTGGCCGACTTCGAGCAGGCCCGCGAGCTGGTCGACCTGGCGGTCGCCACCTTCGGGAAGCTCGACGTCCTGGTCAACAACGCGGGCATCCTGCGCGACCGGATGGTCTTCTCGATGTCGGAGGACGAGTGGGACTCGGTGATCCGGGTCCACCTCAAGGGCCACTTCAACACCACCCACTTCGCGTCCGTGCACTGGCGCGAGCGGTCGAAGGCGGCCGGCGGCCCGGTCTACGGCCGGATCGTCAACACCTCCTCCGAGGCCTTCCTCGGCGGCTCGGCAGGCCAGCCGAACTACGCGGCGGCCAAGGGCGGCATCGTGGGCCTGACCACCTCCACCGCCCTGGCCCTCGCGAAGTACGGGGTGACGGCCAACGCCATCTGCCCGCGCGCCCGGACCCGGATGACGGAGGACGTCTTCGCCGGCTTCCAGGTCCCGGAGGAGGGCAAGCTCGACGCCCTCGCCCCCGAGCACGTCTCCCCGCTCGTCGGCTACCTGGCCTCACCGGCCTCGGCGAAGGCCAATGGCCAGCTGTTCGTCGTGCACGGCGGGATCGTGGTCGTGATGGAACGCCCCAAGGTGGCTGCCAAGTTCGACACGTCGAAGGAGGCCTTCTCCTTCGAGGAGCTGGACGAGCTGCTCACCCCGCACTACGACTCCCGCCCCGCGAACGAGACCTTCGCGGCGGCCGAGGTCCTCGGCCTCAAGCACGGCTAGGCGGTCGGTCCGGCCGTCCGCCGGTCCACTGCCCCGCGGCCCCGCCGTGGCTCCCGGTGTCCCCGGGGCTACAGCGGGGCCTGCTGCAGTGGTACCGGGCGGGGTGCCGCGGGCGTGGGGGGCGGCGGGTCCAGGTGGATCCGTGGGGGAGGGGGCGGCGGCAGGGCCATCCCGAGGATCCCGCAGGGCGCCTGCGGCGTCGCGTACGGGAGGTGCAGGCGGCCCTCCGGCGTCCACAGGCCCGTCCCGCCGAGCCAGCCGGCCGGGCCGCCGAGCCGGAAGACGTGCCGGTCGGCGGGACGCCACAGGGCGATCCCGGCCTCGCCCACCCGCAGCGCGACCCCGCAGCTCTCCGGCATCAGCGCCTGGCCCGGCTGCACCGCGAACGGGGTCGTCTCCTCGTCCAGCCGCAGGCACTCCGGGAAGCGCACCGGACGGGTGCTGCCCAGCACCCCCCACCCCAGGCGCGGTTCGCCCGGAGCGTCGGAGCGGATCAGCAGCAGCCCGCTGTCCGAGTCGGCCAGCAGCAGCCGGTCCTCGCTGTCCTCGGTGATCTGGAGCAGCGGCGAGACCTCGCCGCCCCGCCCCAGGTCCACCGCGACGGCCTTGACGGTGCCCTCCAGCTCCCGGTCCAGGGCCAGCATCCGGCCCGCCCGGTCCAGCCAGACCCCGCCGGAGCACCGGCCGGGAACGCTCGCCACCGGGGCGAAGGGGCCGCCCGCCACCTGCCACACCGTCGTCTCGGTGTCCGTCACGGCCAGGGCGAAGGCGGCGAGCCCGTCCGGGCACGGCGCGAGCAGCCGCACCCGCAGCCCTTCCTCCGCCTCCACCGTTCCGAGCCGGAGCTCCCCGGTCCGGGGCCCGGCCTCGGCCCCCGTCGGGTACAGCAGCGCGAAGGCGTGCCGCTCCGCGACCCGGCGGTGGATCAGCACCCGCCCGTCCGTCAGCGCGAGCACCTCGCTGTCGGCCTCCTCGGGCTGCGCGAGCGGCAGCGGCACCGCATACGCCTCGGACCCGGACAGGGTCCAGCGCTCGGCGTAGTACGCCTCGCCCTCTCCGGCGAGCCGGGCGGCGTACGAACCGTCCACGGTGATCCTGAACGGAGCCGTGGTCGTCACATCGATGGCGCAGACGGTCATCTGGGCCCTCACCTCCGACGAGGAAGCTAGTTTTCGCACCTCCCGCCGGACGGCACCGCCAACTCCGCTTCACACATACGGGTGTCCGGTCGCCGATTCGCCTGTGGCGGAGGTGATGGTTGTGCTGTGCGACGTGTCGACGGCGGTGCGGACGGGGCGGCCGGGCCGGGCAGGTGGTTCTCCTGACGGGGACGGTCGCCCCGGACGGTAGCCTTGGCCCGTGCCCCGTCTCTCTGAAGTCATCGCCGCGCTGGACGCTCTCTGGCCCCCCTCGCGGGCCGAGCAGTGGGATGCCGTCGGCACCGTCTGCGGCGACCCCGATGCCGAGGTCTCCCGGGTGCTGTTCGCCGTGGACCCCGTACAGGAGATCGTCGACGAGGCGGTGAAGCTCGGTGCCGACCTGGTCGTCACCCACCACCCCCTCTACCTGCGCGGCACCACCACCGTCGAAGCCGGCACCTTCAAGGGCCGCGTCGTGCACACGCTGATCAAGAACGACATCGCGCTGCACGTCGCCCACACCAACGCCGACACCGCCGACCCCGGAGTCTCCGACGCCCTCGCCGGCGCCCTGGACCTGCGGATCACCGGCCCGCTCGTGCCCGACCCGACCGACCCCAACGGCCGCCGGGGCCTGGGCCGGCTCTGCGAACTGGACCACCCCGAGACCCTGCGCGAGTTCGCCGCCCGCGCCGCCGCCTGGCTGCCGCACACCGCGCAGGGCATCCGCGTCGCGGGCGACCCCGACGCGATCATCCGTACGGTCGCCGTCAGCGGCGGTTCCGGCGACAGCCTCTTCGCACAGGTCCGCGCCGCGGGCGTGGACGCGTACCTCACCGCCGACCTGCGCCACCACCCGGTGTCCGAGGCCCGTGAGCAGAGCCCCCTCGCCCTGATCGACGCCGCCCACTGGGCCACCGAGTGGCCCTGGTGCGAGCAGGCCGCCGCACAACTCGACGCGATCTCCGAGCGCAACGGCTGGGGCCTGCGGACCCACGTCTCGCGCACGGTCACCGACCCCTGGACGGCGCACGCGCCGTCCGTCACCTCCCCTTCTACCTCTGGAGCCCCCAACTGAACGCCGAGCCCGCCGACCAGATCCGACTTCTCGACGTCCAGGCCCTGGACGTCCGGCTGTCTCAGCTCGCCCACAAGCGCAAGTCGCTGCCGGAGCACACCGAGGTCGACTCGCTGACCAAGGACCTCACCCAGCAGCGCGACCTGCTCGTCGCCGCGCAGACGCAGGCGAGCGACGCGGCCCGCGAGCAGACCAAGGCGGAGCAGGACGTGGACCAGGTGCGCCAGCGCGCCGCCCGCGACCAGGCGCGACTGGACTCCGGCGTCGGCGTCTCGGCCCGTGACCTGGCCAACCTGCAGAGCGAGGTCGTCTCCCTCGCCAAGCGCCAGGCCGACCTGGAGGACGTGGTCCTGGAGGTCATGGAGCGCCTGGAGGGCGCGCAGGAGCGGGTCACCGAGCTGACGGAGCGGGTCTCCGCGCTGGAGGCCAAGCTGGCCGACGCCACCGCCCGCCGTGACGCCGCGACCGGCGAACTCGACGCCGAGGCCGCCAAGGTCACCAAGGACCGCGAGGTCATCGTCGGCTCGATGCCGACCGACCTGATGGCCCTGTACGAGAAGATCCGCGTCAAGCAGGGCGGGGTCGGCGCCGCGCGCCTGTACCAGCGGCGCTGCGAGGGCTGCCGGCTGGAGCTCGACATGGCCGAGATCAACGAGATCAAGGCGGCCACCCGCGAGCAGGTCGTGCGTCACGAGAACTGCGGCCGCATCCTGGTCCGTACGGCGGACTCGGGCATCTGATGCAGCGGCCGGTCCGGTTCGTCGTGGAGGCGGACGGCGGCTCCCGGGGCAACCCGGGACCCGCCGGCTACGGCGCGGTCGTCCTCGACCCGGTGACGGGGGAGACGCTGGCCGAGCGCGCCGAGTTCATCGGCGTCGCGACGAACAACGTGGCGGAGTACAAGGGCCTGATCGCCGGGCTCAAGGCCGCGCGTGAGCTGTCCCCGGACGCGCAGGTGCAGGTCCGGATGGACTCCAAGCTCGTCGTCGAGCAGATGTCGGGCCGCTGGAAGATCAAGCACCCGGACATGCGGCCGCTGGCGGCGGAGGCGGCGAAGATCCTGCCCGCCTCCCAGGTGTCGTACGAGTGGATCCCGCGCGAGCGGAACAAGCACGCGGACCGGCTCGCCAACGAGGCGATGGACGCGGGCAAGCGCGGCCGCCAGTGGGAGCCGTCGGCCTCCACCGCCGTCTTCTCGACTCCGTCGGGGCCCCCGGGAGACGCGGCCGCGGGCGCGGCGGCGGCCCGCGCGGCCCTCGCCTCGGGCCGTACGAGGACCACCGGCCCGGAGGCCGAGGCCGCCTCCGGCGCCGGTACGCGGACCAGCGGGCCGGAAGCGGAAGCCGCACGCGGGATCGCGGCCGGGGCGGCGGCCACGCCGGTCGCCTCCGGCGGCGGCGGGCGTAGCCACGCGACGGCGTCCGGACACGGAGCCTCGGTCGGCGCGGCGGCCTTGGCCTCGTCCACCGCGGGCGCCGCCCGCGCAAGCGGCGCTTCCGCTTCCCCGTCGGCCCGCGGCGCCGCACGCACCTCGGCCGACCGGGTCCAGGAAGCGGCCGACGTGCTGTTCACGGACGGCGGGGCCCTTCCCGAGGCCCAGGCCATGCTGGAGCCCTGCCTCGACTCGGAGGCCTCCGAGACCACGGCCGCGGCCGCGGCCCCGGCGACTCCCGGCTGGGGTCCGGACATGGGTGCGCCCGCGACCTTCGTACTGCTCCGCCACGGCGAGACCGCGCTCACCCCGCAGAAGCGGTTCTCGGGGAGCGGGGGCAGCGACCCCGAACTGTCCGAGGCCGGACGCCGGCAGGCCGCCGCGGTGGCCGAGGCACTCGCCGCCCGCGGCACGATCCAGACGGTCATCAGCTCCCCGCTGCGCCGCTGCCGCGAGACCGCGCAGGCGGTCGCGACCCGCCTCGGCCTCACCGTGACCGTCGAAGACGGCCTGCGCGAGGTGGACTTCGGCGCCTGGGAGGGCCTGACCTTCGCCGAGGTCCAGGAGCGCTTCCCGGACGACCTCCAGGCCTGGCTGGACTCCCCGAAGGCGGCCCCCACGGGCGGCGGCGAAAGCTTCATGGCGGCCACCCGGCGGATCTCCGCCACCCGCGACCGCCTGCTCGCCGCCCACGCCGGCCGCACGGTGCTGCTGGTCACGCACGTGACCCCGGTCAAGATCCTGGTCCGGCTCGCCCTGGGCGCCCCGCCGGAGGCCCTGTTCCGCATGGAGCTCTCCGCGGCCTCCCTCTCGGCGGTGGCCTACTACGCCGACGGCAACGCCTCGGTCCGCCTCCTGAACGACACCGCGCACCTGCGGTAGCCGCTCAGGGCGCAGCCCCGCTCAGGGCCCCGCCCCGCTTCAGGGCGCGGGCCTGAGCCGGCCGAGGGCCTCGACCGCCAGGTCCAGGGCCTCGGCCGCGTTCCGCGCCTGGGCACCGGCGAACCGGACCTTCCCGCCCGCCTTCTGCGCGTGCCGCCGGCGCTGCGTCGGGTCCGCGTCGGCCCAGTCGTCACGGCGTTCGATGTGCTGGGCCAGTTGGTCCAGCGCGGTCTTCAGCCGGCGGGCGAGTTCGCCCAGGCTCTCGGTCACGGCGATGATGTCGGCAGGAGTCGCGTAGGCCTTGAGGGGATCGCCGGTCGCTGCGGCGAGGTCGCGTATGAGCGCGGCGGCGTCGGCCGCGGCGGCACGGTGATCGGTCATGGATCCGAGGGTGCCCCACGGCGCACCCCGCCGATAGACGCCCGCACCCGTCGCTCGTCGAGGACAAGGCGGCCCGGCGGGCCGGGGGCAGTGCCCCTTCAGCCCCGAACGGAGTGGGAACGGCAGACGAGCCGGCCTGTACGCCGGGTTCTGTCACCCGGTGACCTCGCGGTCGCCGGGGAGACGGCCATCCATCTAGGACCGGTGTTGCCACCGGCCTCGTGCGGTCTACCCGCGAACTCGGGCGAGCAGCCCTCGATCGTCCGCGCAGACCCGTCCGGGGACGGATCCTCTTGACCTTGCTCCGGGTGGGGTTTACCTAGCCGCCTGAGTCACCTCAGGCGCTGGTGGTCTCTTACACCACCGTTTCACCCTTACCGAGGGCCGAAGCCCCCGGCGGTCTGTTTTCTGTGGCACTGTCCCGCGGGTCACCCCGGGTGGGCGTTACCCACCACCCTGCTCTGTGGAGCCCGGACGTTCCTCGGCGGGATCCGGGGATCCCGACGCGGCCGCCCGGCCGACTCGTCTGCCGTGCGAGCCATGTTACCCGGGGCGGACGTCGCGCTTGACCTTGACGCAGCGGCAGGGTTTCTACTGGGCCCATGCGGATCGGAGAGATCGCCGCGCTCGTCGGGGTCACCACCCGGGCGATCCGGCACTACCACCATGTCGGGCTGCTCCCGGAGCCGGAGCGGAGGCTCAACGGCTACCGGGCCTACGGGGTCCGCGACGCCGTCCTGCTGGCCCGTGTGCGCCGGCTCACCGAGCTCGGGCTGAGCCTCGACGAGGTGCGGGACGTCCTCGCCGACGACGCCGGCCGCGAACTGGCCGACGTACTGGAGGAACTGGACGCCGATCTGGCCCGCCAGCAGGCCGAGATCGCCGAGCGCCGGCGCCGGCTCGCCGTGCTGCTCGCCGCCGGGCCCGGGGAGGCCGAGCCGCTGTCGCCCGCGCTCGCCGCGCTGTTGGCGAAGGCGCCGCGGACGGCTTCGCGCTCGGCGGCGATGGACCGCGAGCACCTGGAGCTCCTCGACGCCTCGGGCGCGGGCGGCGAGCAGCTGTACGCGGTGCTCGGGCCGCTGGCCGCCGATCCCGCCGTACTCGCGCTGTACGAGCGGCTCGACGCCCTCGCCGAGGCTCCGGCCGACGATCCGCGGATCCCGGGGCTGGCCGCGGAGTTCGTGGCGGCCGTGCCCGAGGAGGTGTTCGCGGCCGTCCCCTCGGACGGGGTGGTCGTGGCCGGCTTCCGGGACGCCTTGCTCGCCGAGTACGCCCCCGCGCAGGCGGAGGTCGTACGCCGGGTCATGGAGGCCTTCATGGAGAGGGGGAGGGGATGAGCGCGATACGCGCGGGGCGGATCGCCGTCGCCTGCGTCGTGCCCGCGGAGCTGGGGCTGATGGTGTGCCTGGCCGCCGGCGTCCGGTTCCCCGGGTGGGCCTTGGCCGCGGCCGAGGTGCCGGCGCTCGGGGTGCTGCTGCTGGAAGTCCGGGTGCTGCGCGGACTGTACGCGGCCGAGCGGCGCCGGGGCGCGGAGCGCGGGGAGGCCTGGAGGGCGGCCGTGCGGGCCGTGGTGCCCGTGCGGGTGCGGCGGCTGGTGCGGCACGAGCTGCGGGCCGCGGCCTCGCTCGGGTGGTGGGTGCTGCGCCGCCGGCACGGGGTGCGGGAGGGGGACCTCGCCGCCGCGTACACGGGGCCGCAGACCGCCATGATGTACGGGATGGTCTTCGTGGCGGTCGTGGAGACCGTCGCGCTGTCCTTCCTCATCCCCTGGCCGGCCGTGCACCGGGTGGTGCTCGTCCTCGACGTCTACGGGGTCCTGCTCGTGCTGGCCCTGCACGCCGCCTGTGTCACCCGGCCGCACGTGGTCCGCGCCGACGGGTCCCTGCGGATCCGCTACGGGGCGCTGTTCGACCTCGTCGTGCCGCCGGACGCGGTGGGCTCCGTACGGGTGGACCGCCGCTACCCCGAGGGCCGGCTCGTGACGGTCTCCGAGGACGGGGTGCTCGACCTGATCGTGGGCAGCCAGACCACGGTGACCCTGGAGCTGACCCGCCCCCTCCCCTTCACCCGCCCGCTCGGGGCACGGGGAGAGGCGCGCGTCGTCCGCTTCCACGCCGACGAGCCGCGGGCACTGGTCGCGGCCCTCGGGGAGGGGAGCGGGCGGGCCGTCACACCGTAGCGAAGAGGATCTTCGCCGTCCCCGGGTCCGCCTGCGTCAGGCGGACCCGGACGCGCTCGCCCAGCGGCAGCGCCTCCCGCGGGGACTCGACCCGGCCGACCACCGCGGGCTCCTCCAGGTGGACCGTTCCCACCAGCGGCTCCCGCTCCTTGACGTCGATCACCGTGGCGTCGAAGGTCTCTCCGACGCGGTCCTTCAGCACGGCGGCCTCGACGAGGTCCACGGACTCCCGCTCGACGGTGTTCGCCAGCCGGGACCCCTCGGCCATCCGCTCGGGGAGGCCGGCGAGGCCGTCCACCGCCCACCGCGGGGGCTCGACCCCGGCCACCGCCGCGACGCACAGCTCGCCGGCGTACCGGTCGGCGAGCCTGCGCAGCGGCGCGGTGCAGTGCGCGTACGGGGCCGCCACCGCGGAGTGGATCGCCGGGTCGGGGGTCTCGCCGCCGCTGAAGACCGTGTAGCCCGCGCCGCGCAGCAGGGCGGTGCACTCCTGGAGGAACGCCGCGTGGGCGGGGCGGTGCGGGTCGAGGGATCGGACGAGCTCCGCGTACGGGACGTGGTGCGGCCAGTCGATCCGCAGGGCCTTCGCCGCCCGCCGCAGCCTGCCGACGGCGCCGTCGGGCGCGTTCGGCAGGGTCCGCAGGATTCCGGTGCCGGAGGCCAGCATCAGGTCGGCGGCGGCCATGCCGGTCATGAGGGAGATCTGGGCGTTCCAGCCGTCCGCGGGCAGCGGGGCGCGGTAGGCGAGGGCGTACGAGCCGTCCCGGGCGACGACCTCCTGCTCGGGCACGTTCAGGGAGATGCCGCCGCGCTCCCGCTCCAGGGCCTCGCGGAGCCGGCCGACGTCCTTGAGGAGGGCGAGGGGTTCCTCTGCGGTGCCGGAGTCGATGGCCTTCTGGACGCCGTCGTAGTCGAGCTTGGCCCGGCTGCGGACCAGGGCGCGGCGCACGTCGGTGGTCTCGACCCGGCCGTCGGCGTCGAGGTCGAGGCGCCACAGCAGCGCCGGGCGGGTCCGGTCCGGCAGCAGGCTGGCCGCGTCCTCCGAGAGGACGGCCGGGTGCAGGGGGACCTTCCCGTCGGGGAAGTAGAGCGTGGTGACCCGGCGGTGCGCCTCGGCGTCGAGGGCGCCGCCCGGGGTGACGAACGCGGCGACGTCGGCGATGGCGTAGTGCACGCGGTAGCCGCCGGAGGACCGTTTGGCCAGGTGCATGGCCTGGTCGAGGTCGACCGAGTCCGGGGGGTCGATGGTGAAGAACGGGATGTCGGTGCTGTCCTGCTCGGGGAGGCGGGGGTGCGCGGCCGCCCGCTCCGCCTCGGCGAGGACCGGTGCCGGGAACTGTCCGGGCACCTCCAGCTTCGTCCGCAGTTCACGCAGCGCGGCCCGCAGGGCAGCCCCGTCTGCGCCGGTCATGTGCATCTGACGGCGTGGCATGGGTCGAGCCTAGGGGCGGGCCGCCCGTCCGGCACGGCGAGCGGTGGGGCGGCGGGTGCGGGGCCGTCTACCCTGGCTCGGGGGCCGCATCCCCTGCTCAGCGTCGTACCGAAGGAGAACCACCGTGCTCGTGCTGCTGCCGCCGTCCGAAGGAAAGGCCGCCGGCGGCTCCGGCGCACCCCTGAAGCCGCAAGAGCTGTCGCTGCCCGGACTGGCCGCGGCCCGTGCGGAGGTGCTGGAGGAGCTGGTCGGGCTGTGCGGGGCCGACGAGTCGAAGGCGCGCGAGGTGCTCGGCCTGAGCGAGGGTCTGCGGGGCGAGGTGGCGAAGAACCTTGAACTGCGGACCGCGGCCGCCCGCCCGGCGGGGGAGATCTACACGGGCGTGCTGTACGACGCGCTGGGCCTGGCCGACCTCCCGGAGTCGGCGCGGAAGCTCGCCGAGGACTCGCTGCTGGTCTTCTCGGGCCTGTGGGGCGCGGTCCGGGTCACCGACCGGATCCCGTCGTACCGCTGCTCGATGGGCGTGAAGCTGCCCGGGCTGGGGGCGCTGGGCGCGTACTGGCGGGGGCCGATGGCGGAGGTCATGCCGGAGGCGGCCGGGGACGGGCTGGTACTGGACCTGCGGTCGGCGGCGTACGCGACGGCGTGGAAGCCGAAGGGCGAGCCGGCGGGGCGGACGGCGACCGTGCGGGTGCTGCACTCGCAGATGGTGGACGGCGTGGAGAAGCGGTCGGTGGTGAGCCACTTCAACAAGGCCACGAAGGGCAGGCTGGTCCGTGACCTGCTGCTCGCCGGAGCCGTGCCGGCGGGCCCGGCCGAGCTGGTCGAGGCCCTGCGGGACCTGGGCTACGTGGTCGAGGCGGAAGCCCCCGCGAAGGCGGGCAAGGCGTGGTCCCTCGACGTGGTGGTCACCCAGATCCACCACTGACCTCCCGGTGGGGGGGGGTGACGCGGGTCCGTTGGGGGCTCCCGGACCAGCTCCGCCCGGGGCACCACCCAGCCCCGCCGGCGTTTGAGGCGCGGGGTCCGGGGCGGAGCCCCGGCAGCGGCGCCGCGCCGACAGGTCGGCCCCGCCGGGAGGCTAGCGGCCCAACGGCCAGGCGACGGCCGACGGGGTCTGGGGTGCGGTGCCCGCGTACAGGGCGCACGCGTCGGTCAGGGTTTCCAGCAGGGTGAGCGGGTCCGGGAGGGGGTGTTCCATGCCGCGGATCCAGGTCACCGCGTGGTCACCGGGCAGGGCCGCCGGGGGGACCAGGACGTAGCTGCCGCGGCAGTGCCAGCGCAGGCCCGGGTGCTCGTCCATCGTCTCGGGGTGGCAGTCCAGTTCGCAGGGCCACCACTCGTCCTCGTCCTCGGGGGTGCCGCGGGTGGCGGTGAAGAAGAGCATGCGGGCCTGGTCGCCGGTGCCGCCCGACTCGGCCACGGGGCCGACCTCGATACCGGCCTCCAGCAGGCGGGCGAGGGCGTCGGCGCCGGCCTCCAGCGGGACGTCGAGCACGTCATGGACCATGCCGGTCGCGGTGACGAAGTTGGCCTGGGGCTGGTTGCGGGCCCAGCGTTCGACCTGGGCGCGGTCGGTGGTCGACTGGGTCTGCCACGCGAAGGAGAGCGGGTGCCGGGCCGGCGTGGGACAGCCGATGCGGTCGCACGAACATCGGTAGCCGGCCGGGTGGGCGGCGGGGGCGAGCGGCAGACCGGCGGCGGCGACCGACAGGAGCAGCGCCTCGCGCTCGCGCCCGGGGTCCTCGGCCGCGGGTTTCCGGCGCCGCAGCAGCCACTGGGAAATCCTGCTCTGCGCGCCGCGCGTGACGCGGCCGGACTCAGACCCCATCTATCCCCTCACCAAACCTTGCCGCTGCAGACCCTGGCAGACCCTCACATCGTCCCACCATCCTGAGCCCCGAGTGACCGGTCTTGACGAGCGGGGGGCCGGTATGAGGTGGCCGAAAATCTATGCATAGACGGGCGAATGGCGCATATCGCCGCCCGATGTTCGCGATTCAACCGGCGGTGACGTTGGCCACCCCGCCCAGCACCCGGTCCACCAGGGCGTCCGTGAAGGCATGCGTCAGCGGCCCCGTCCGCATCAGCCAGCGGTAGGTGAGCGGGCCCACCAGCATCTCCACCGTCAGCCGCAGATCCGTGTCGGGGGCGAGCTGTCCGGCCTCGCGGGCCGTGCGCAACCGGGCCTCGTAGAGGGCGAGCTGCGGCTCCAGCAGCCGCTCGGTGAACTGTGCCCCGAGCTCCGGATCGGTGGCCCCGGCAGCCGTGAGGGCGCGCGCGGGGGCCGCGTACTTCTCGTCGTTGAACTCGTCGACCGTCGCCCGCAGGACGGACTTCAGGTCGGCGGCGAGGTCCCCGGTGTCGGGGAAGCCGGTCCACCCGGCCTCGCCCTCCGCCTCCCCGGCCGGCGCCAGCGAGGCGTCGAGGAGGACCGCCGCCTTCGACGGCCACCAGCGGTAGATGGTCTGCTTGCCGACTCCCGCGCGGGCGGCGATGGCCTCGATGGTCAGCTTGTTGTAGCCGACCTCCCCGACGAGGGCGAGCGAGGCGTCGAGGATCGCGCGCCGGGAGCGGTCGCTGCGACGGGAGGCGTCAGGTGTCTTGGGCATGGCTCGAAACTACCAACCGAGACGTCTCGTCTCCTCCTTGCCCGGTAAACCACCCAATCAGTTCACTGCGGTGTGCGGCTTGAGGAGAGACGATTCTCTCCACACTCGTCGCATGCCGACGTCGTAAGTCGTGAGGAGCCTTCTTTGCGCAGAGACGCCACACCCCGGCGCTACCTGATGTGCCCACCGGCACACTTCAAGGTCACCTACTCCATCAACCCGTGGATGGATCCCACGAAACCGGTGGACCTGCCGCTCGCCCTGGCCCAGTGGGAGGACCTGAGGGACCGCTACCGCGCCCTCGGGCACACCGTCGAGACCCTCGTCCCGGATCCCGGGCTGCCGGACATGGTCTTCGCGGCCAACGGCGCCCTCGTCGTCGACGGCCGGGTGCTCGGCGCCCGGTTCGCCTACCCGGAACGGGCCGCCGAGGCCGAGATCCACCTCGCGTGGTTCCGCGACCACGGCTACCGGGACGTCCACGAGCCGTCCCACGTCAACGAGGGCGAGGGCGACTTCGCCGTCACCGCCACCTACATCCTGGCCGGCCGGGGCTTCCGCTCCAGCCCGCTCTCCCACGACGAGGCGCAGGAGTTCTTCGGGCGCCCGGTCATCGGCCTCGACCTGGTGGACCCGCGCTTCTACCACCTGGACACGGCGCTCTGCGTCCTCGACGGCGACGAGATCATGTACTACCCGGCGGCCTTCTCGCCGGGCAGCCAGGGCGTACTGCGCCGGCTCTTCCCGGACGCGCTGATCGCCGACACGGCGGACGCCGCGGCACTCGGCCTGAACGCCGTCTCGGACGGTCGGCACGTGCTGCTCCCCCAGGAGGCGACGGGGCTCCTGGCACCGCTGAGGGACCGGGGCTTCGAACCGATCCCGATGGATCTGGGGGAGCTGCTCAAGGGTGGCGGCAGCGTGAAGTGCTGCACGCAGGAGCTGCGGCCCTAGTCGCTCTCGGTGTCGTGGGAGGGCGGGGGCCAGGCGTGGCCCCACTCGATGTCGCGAGCGGCCTTGTAGAGGTCGCCGTGGCGCTTGGTCACGTTGACCTTGGTCAGGCCCTCGTCCTCCCGACCGCACAGCTCCAGCAGGACGAGCCCCTTCCGGATCTGCGGCTTCCGCGTGATCCGGGAGGTGGCCGGCCGGGTGGGGAAGCGGGTCGCTGCGACGTAGCTGAACTTCTCGTCCTCGTACGGGAGCGAGCCGCCCTTGACCTGGCGGTGCAGGGAGGACCGGCTGACCCGTGCCGAGAAGTGGCACCAGTCCCGGCCGACCTCGATCGGGCAGGTGCCGTCGTGCGGGCAGGGGGCGGCGACGTGGAATCCGGCCGCGATCAGCTGGTCGCGGGCCTCGCGGATGCGGAGGTAGCCCTCCGGGGTGCCCGGCTCGATCAGGACCACGGCCTGGCCGGCGCGGGCCGCCTCGGCGACGACCGCGGTGCGGGCCTGCGGGGTGAGCTCGCCCAGTACGTACGAGACCGTGACGAGCTCGGCATCGGGGATGGCCATCCCGGCGCCGATGACGGCCCGCCGCCAGTCCGCTGCGCGGAGCTCGGGGGAGGGGGCCGCCTGCGCGAGTTCCCTGCCGAGCTTGAGGGCGGGCTCCGCCCAGTCCAGGACGGTGGTGTCGCGGGGACCGTCCCAGGTGGCGTCCACCGCCCAGGTCGCCGAACCCGTGCCGCCGCCGACGTCCACGTGCGAGGCCGGGGCCCAGTCCGGGGCGGCCTCCGCGAGCGCGTCGAGTGCGGAGCGGACGGCCTCGAAGGTGGCCGGCATCCGGTACGCCGCGTACGCCGCGACGTCCGAACGGTCGCGCAGCACGGGCGCGTCGGTCGGGGTCTGCCCCCGGTAGCTGGCGATGAGCCGCTCGACCGCGGCGGAGGCCTGCTTGGGCGGGAGGCCGTCGAGGAGACCGCCGAGTGCGGTGCGGAGGGTCTCGGCGGTGGTGGGGGCGGGGGCTGGATTCACCTCCGAATCCTACGCCGAGCGGCCTCCCGGCCCGGCCGTCGGCCAAGTGCGGCGCCGCCGCGGTGGCTCCGCCCCCCGCCCCCGAACCCCCACGCCTCGAACGCCGGCGGGGCCGTCGAGGCCGGAAGCCCGGGGCGGGTCGTGTCCGCCTCCGGCGGCGCCTCAAACGCCGGCGAGGCTGGATGTGGCTGCTGCCGCCTGCCCGGCGCGCCTGGTCTGACCCGCAGGGCCAAACCAACAGGGCACGTCCAGCTCCGCCGGCACCATCCAGCCTCGCCGGCGTTCGAGGCGCGGGGCACCATCCGGCCTCGCCGGCGTTCGAGGCGCGGGGGGACCTTTCCAGCCTCGCCGGCGTTTGAGGCGCGGGGTCTGGGGCGGAGCCCCAGGACGGGTCCGGGGCGGAGCCCCGGGGAACGGTGGAAGGGCGGGTAGGGGACCAGCCCCGCGCAGCGGCACCCCGCCCCCGCCCGC